>JASJDE010000004.1 GCA_030065195.1 Erythrobacter sp.
GCGCATGCCTATTGCGACTTCATGGAAAGCGAAGGACTGTCGGCAGCCGGCCTTGTCGAAGAGGCGGAGCGGCTGGGTCGGCCAAAGTATCCGGACCTCGTGGAGTGGTTTTCCGAACGCTCTCGCGACACGCACGACCTGTTCCATGTGCTTACCGGCTATGGCCGCGACGCTTTGGGAGAGCAATGCGTCCTGTTGTTCACCCACGGACAGTCGCCGAGCCAAGGCCATTTATTGATCGGCTACGCCGGCGCCGCGAACATCAAGAAGATGGTGTGGGGCAGCAGGGCGCCCGTGATGGGTGCGGTCAACGAGGCTCGCCGAACCGGGAAGGGTGCGCCGCGGATGATCGAACAGTCGATCCGCGATTTGCTGGCAATGCCGATCGAAGACGTGCGCGCCAAGCTGCGCATTCCGGAGCCGACCAAGTATCGCGAATGCCACCGCATCTGGCAGGAAGAGGGAATCAATCCCTTCGACCTGTTGGCCTCCGATACGACGCCGAAGAAAGAGCTGGTCTCGGCCTGAGCGGGAGCTAGAGCCAGCTGGAAATCTGGCTCAAGGGTTTCTTCTTCAAGGCGTGCGCGGGCACTGTTGCATCGTCGGTCGGATGTCCGACGACGACGATCATCAAGGGCTTCTCCCATTCCGGCCGTTCGCACGCTTCGCGCAGGAAACCCATGGGTGAGGGCGTATGGGTAAGCGTGGCTAATCCCGCCTCGTGCAAGGTGGCGATCAGCATTCCGCACGCGATCCCGACGCTTTCATTGACGTAGTAGTTCTGCGTCTTGCCGTCTTCGTCGATGCCGCCCTTGC
Source organism: Erythrobacter sp. (assembly GCA_030065195.1). Lineage (GTDB taxonomy): Bacteria > Pseudomonadota > Alphaproteobacteria > Sphingomonadales > Sphingomonadaceae > Erythrobacter. Next base: position 817 of record JASJDE010000004.1, read on the forward strand.
GTTGTGCGAAGACGACGATCAGGTACGGCGCCGTTTCGAGAAACGGCTTGTCGGCATCGGTGCCGAGCTGCTTCAGCGCGCCAAGCCATTCGTCGCTGGCCTTGGGATCCGCGCCGTCCGAGCCGTAGAAACGCCGTTCCTCCGCTTCCGCCGCCTGCCGGATCGCCTGCTTCTTCTCCGCCGATTCCACCACAGCGAAATGCCAGGGCTGATGGTTTGCGCCATTGGGCGCCGTACCCGCAGCCTCAATCGCAGCTTCGATGACCTCGCGGGGGACGGGTGCATCCGAGAAGTACCGGCAGGTGCGCCGTTCCTTCAATCGGTCGCGGAGGGAACGCGCGCGGGCGATGCTTTCGTCGTCCGCGAGGGACTCCAGCGAGTAGGGGACGGTCTCATGATCTTGCATGCTGCCTCTTTGGCAGAGATGCGGGCAAAGAAAAGAGGGGCCGGCTGGGCTCGCCGTCGATTTGACCGCGTGCTGACACTAATGTAGGTTGCATCAAGTGAACTTAAATTGAGTCCCAACCGAGGCGTCTCCAATGGCCATTCTCGACCTCCCGCTTGTGTCTCCCGACCGGGACCTCGCCAGCTTTAGACCCTTGAAAGCGCTGCATCACTTCCGGAATCTGGTGGCCGACAAGGAAGACACCAAAGAGGTGTTCTTCATCATCGAGGCGCTGAAGGGGCGGAAGATCCGCGCCCAGGCCAAGGCATTTCTGACAACGCGCACAGCGCACGATTTCATGCGCCGGGAAGAGACTCTGCCGATCGCGGATATGCTCGACGATCACGATCGCTGGGCGAATTGCAGCCCCAACAGCGTCGCACAGCACTATATCAGCTTCATGAAGCGCGAAGGGCTGACCGCCAACGGCTTGGTGGACGAGAGCTACGCATGGAGCCCGCGCGAGGACCGACCAGAGGACCAGGTCGAATGGTACGTGAACCGCATTCGCGACACGCACGATCTCTTTCACGTTCTCACCACATATGGGCGCGATGCGTTGGGAGAAGCGAGCCTGCTGGGTTTCTCCTATGCGCAGAATCACAATCTGGGCGTGAGATTCATTGCCTATGCCGGCGCCTGGCAAATCAGGAAAGTGACAGGGACCAAGGCGCCCCTGTTCGCTGCCATTCGCGAAGGGGAGCGTTTGGGTAGATCCGCAGCCAAAATCTCCCACCAGGATATCGAAGCGTTGATGCGCGAAGATATCGACGACGTGCGCCGACGCCTCAATATCGGTGAGCCGGCGGTCTACCGTGAATGCGTCGAGATCCTCGAAAGCGAAGGCAACATGGTCGCTAATGTCGGATTGTCGAATCCCCAGGCCGCCTAGCCGTATCCTTCCACCCTGACGGCGGTCGGCAAGCGGCCCTTCGTCGGGCCTTGCTTGAATGCGACTTGCGGCTTTCATGGGACGCGCCCTGATTCGCGGGCCCGTGACTAGCGATCCGCCTTGGGGATGACGAATTTCAGGCCCGACCAGGTTTCGTCGACAGCGCATTTCTTAGTGTCGACAAATCCGGAAGCGAGGCCAACGCGCTGCACGGCTGCCTGATCGAGCGCGGTCTCTTGGCCTGAACCCTTCTTGGGCCAGCTGACCCAGACCTGTCCGTCCCTGGCGACCTGCTGGCGCAGCCGAGCTAGCCTGGAACGCAATTCGGATTCCCCGGTCACGAAGATGTGCGCAGCATCGAATCCCTCGTCCGGATCGCCAACGAACGTCAATTCAAGCGCGTATTCGTCGATCTCGTCCTGCACGCTGCCGGGCATATTCTCGAACCAGCAGCGCTGCCCGTCGCGCAGGTTGAGCTTCTTGGCGAGCGGAGTTCCAGAATATCCGGCGGGCATGTCAAAGACCTTGCATCAGGCAGTCGCCATAGTCGACCATCAGATGCCATATCGCGCCGAGAGCCAGGGCGCGGACCCACCACCGGGGAATGGCAAGAAGGACGAGATAGGCGAGGGCGGCTTCCCAGCCATGCAGCAGGTGGAAGCCAATGCTGCAGCGGCCCGGATCGAAGATTGGATCGGCAAGCAGGTGGTCGAGATCGATCAGGTTGGCTGCTGCGATGGTGAATCCGGCGGCGATCCAGCGCTCGCGCCAGATCATGGCGCCAAACACGAACGGGACTAGCCAGTGTCCGCCATAATGAAGCGCGAATTGGACCCAATCGATCACGCGGCGGCGGAATGGATGACCGGCATCCAATTCTTCGCGCGCCGCGCCAGCCGGTCGCCGGTTCCTTCGCCGTCGAAATCGCTTTTGGCAGACGGCTCGGGCCAATCCCGCATCGGCTCGATGCAATTGAGGTTGAGGATCCCGTATTTCGTACCTTCGACTGTGCAAGTTGCGGCAACGATCACACCGCAGTTCGGGCACAAAACGAAATCGGCGGTCCTGGTGCCGAATCGGTAGCGAATGGGTTCGACGTCGAAGCGCAGCGCAAGCCGACCGTCGGGATCCGCGAACCACTTGGAGGGATGCTTGCAGCAGAAGGCGCAACCGCACATGCGCGGTCGCATTTCATCGGGCGCTATCGACGTCGTGAGCTCCACTCCGATTGCACCGCAGTGGCACGAACCGGAATGTTTCTCGCTCACCCTTCCATCCAGTCGCGGAAGAAGCTTTCATGCGCCTCGCCCAGTTCGCAGAGCGATACGCCGAGCAGGCTGTCCCCACCGACGGTTCCGATGCGGTGGAAGCCGACCATTTCGGCTTCGGGAATGTCGGGTCCTTCCGCGACAATTCGATTGAAAGCCTCGGCGTTCTCGGGCGCGACCGTGATAACGTATCGAGCCTGATCTTCTCCGAACCACCATTGCGCGCGCGAGTAATCGTCATTCGCACTCACTTCGGCTCCGATACCGCCCGACAGCGCCATTTCTGCCAGAGCAATTGCAAGGCCACCGTCCGAAAGGTCGTGTACCGCGCTCAGAAGGCGTTCGCCGATAAGCTTGCGCACGATCTGTCCGGCGCCGCGTTCGGCCTCGAGGCTGACTGGCGGTGCGCGGCCTTCGTCTCGGCCATGCACCGTCTTGAGCCACAGCGATTTGCCCAGATGCGAGCGGGTCGGGTCGGGTTTCGCCCAGAATTCGGGCGCGATAAGGTAGATCGCGTCGCCTTCCTTCTTGAAGGCGCTGGTAACCATCGTCGAAGCATCTTCGATTATGCCGACGCCGCCAATTGCCGGAGTCGGCAGGATAGCGGAACCTCCGCCGGTCGCCTTGCTTTCGTTGTAGAGCGAGACGTTGCCGCTCACGATCGGGAAATCGAGCGTGCGGCAGGCCTCGCCCATGCCTTCAAGGGCGTGGACGAACTGGCTCATGATCTCCGGACGCTGCGGGTTCGCGAAGTTGAGGCAGTTGGTGACTGCCAGTGGTCGCGCGCCAACCGCGCACAGATTGCGATAGGCTTCGGCGATCGCCTGCTTTCCCCCTTCGTAGGGGTCGGCGTGAACGTAGCGCGGGGTGCAATCGGTGCTGATCGCCAGTGCCTTCCCGGTCCCGTGGACGCGCACCACCGCTGCGTCGCCGCCGGTCTGGAGCGTGTCGGCCATCACCTGGCTGTCATACTGCTCGGCAATCCAGCGGCGCGAGGAGAGGTTGGGCGATGCGAGCAGTGCGAGCAGGTCCGCGCCGGGATTTTCCGTTTCCGGCACGTCCCGCATCGGCGCAATCCCGGCCCAAGCGGTGTATTCTTCCTTCGACAGGTAGGGCCGGTCGTATTCCGGTGCGTCGGCGGCGAGCGGCCCGAGTGGGATGTCGCACACCACTTCACCGTCGAACTCCAGCACCATGTGCTGTGTATCGGTGACCTCACCGATTACCGCGAAATCGAGCTCCCATTTCTCGAAGATCGCTTGTGCCATGGCCTCTTTGCCGGGCTTAAGAACCATGAGCATCCGCTCCTGGCTTTCGCTCAGCATCATTTCATAGGGCGTCATGCCTTCTTCGCGACATGGCACCTTGTTCATGTCGAGCCGAATCCCGGCCTTGCCATTCGTCGCCATTTCGACACTGGAGGAGGTCAGACCCGCCGCGCCCATATCCTGGATCGCGACTATGGCGTCGGTTGCCATCAACTCCAGACAGGCCTCGATCAGCAGTTTCTCGGTGAACGGGTCGCCGACCTGCACGGTCGGGCGCTTGGCTTCTGCGTCCTCCTCGAAGTCGGCACTCGCCATGGTCGCGCCGTGGATACCGTCGCGCCCGGTCTTCGATCCGACATAGACGATCGGGTTTCCGACCCCCGTCGCGGCCGAATAGAAGATCTTGTCTGCATCGGCGATTCCGACCGTCATCGCATTGACGAGGATATTTCCGTCATAGGCTTCGTGGAAGTTGGTCTCGCCGCCAACGGTCGGCACGCCGACGCAATTGCCGTAGCCACCGATCCCGGCAACCACGCCCTGGACGAGATGCTTCATCTTGGGGTGATCCGGACGACCGAAGCGCAACGCGTTCATGTTCGCGACTGGACGCGCGCCCATGGTGAACACGTCGCGCAGGATCCCGCCAACGCCCGTCGCCGCACCCTGGTAGGGTTCGATGTAAGACGGGTGGTTGTGGCTCTCCATCTTGAAGATTGCTGCTTGTCCGTCACCGATATCGATCACGCCGGCGTTCTCGCCCGGACCGCAGATCACCCACGGGGCCTCGGTCGGGAGTTTCTTGAGGTGCAGGCGCGAGCTCTTGTAGCTGCAATGCTCGGACCACATCACCGAAAAGATACCGAGTTCGACAAGGTTCGGCTCGCGTCCGAGGCCGGCCAGCACCCGCTCGTACTCTTCCGGTGAAAGGCCGTGCTGTTCGACGATTTCGGGGGTGATTTCGCGCGCGTCTTGGGTCATGGCGAAGCCCCTTAAGTTAGACGCTCGACGCAGCCAAGCCGCCACGACGCAGGAAGTAGCGGTTCTCCCCGACCCACACGGCGAAAGCGGTCGCGACGCCAAAGGCGAACAGCGCCTGGATGTAGAGCATCAACCCGGCCTGGGTGGGCTCCGGTCCGAACCAGTTGATGGTCTGGAAAGCCAGCAGGACGCCAATCAGGATCAGCGGCGGGCCGATGGGTCCGCGCGACTTGCGGACGTAAAAGACAAAGGCGCCGAGCGTGATCAACAGCTCCAGCGGCATCGCGATATAGGGAAAGTTCCAGAGGCCAAGCCCGTATGCTTCGGGCCCGCCGGCAATTGTCAGATCCGGTCGATGGGTCAGCCAGTCCAGGATCCAATGCGAAAGGACGACGAGTCCGGCCAGGAGGCCGCCGAATGCGTTGCGCTGCCACACCATCACCAACAACGCGAACCCCAATGCCCAGGCACCCGTCCCGGCGAGGCTGTGCGTGTAGGGCATGTAGTGCAGGTCGAACGGGACCATGACGGTCGCATCCGGATCGACGCGCATCTTCTCGATCCCCAGGATTGCAAGCACGAAGAAGCCCCAATCGACCAGTTGGGCGGCGACGAACATGGTTCCGAGCTTCGGCGCGCGCGGTCCCGCGGCGGCCGCGACAAATGCCGGTGCGAAATGTCCGATGAACATGCTCTGCCCAGATCCTTCCTACTTGGTGAAGCGCAGCGTCAGATAGGCGGACGCCGCAGATGTGGTCGCGGTCGCAAACATCCCCCAGAGGATGTCGGCGATGGTAATGTGAGTGGCCCAGGCCTTGAAGACCGCCTGGCTGGTCAGATCGAAAGTCGCATAGCAGAGACCGCCCAGGAGCGCGCCGTTCAGAAGCGCGGTCGACACTTTCCGGCTCTCGATCGCGGGTCTGATGGCGAACCACACCATCCCGGCCAAATAGAGGAAGTAGAAGGCGCCGGCCGCGGCGACATTCACATCCTCGGCCATGATTTCGCCGATCGTGGGCTGGTATAGGTTCGGCCCGGCCCAGTTCAGCCACATCGCATCGAGCACGCCAAACACCACTGCCGCCGAAAAGTAGGCGATGATCCACTTCATTTGCGATTCCCCGTTTGCGCTCAGCCTTGACCGGGCGGCGCGGCGCGGTCAATGCTCCGAAGCATGGACGAGGGCAACGGCTCCGCTGCACAGGCGGACGATATCGAAAAGATGAGCTTCGAAGAGGCGCTGCGTGCGCTCGAAGACATAGTCACCCAGCTGGAGCGCGGCGATGTGCCGTTGGACGATTCCATCACTCTTTACGAACGCGGCGAGGAGCTGCGGGCTGCGTGCCAGAAGCGACTGGATGCCGCCCAGGCACGGATCGAGAAGATAGTGACCGGCGCCGACGGCAAGCCGGGAGGCACAGTGCCTCTCGACGCGGATCGCTAGGATGGGGCTGGCCGAAGTACAGAACGACCTGCTGGCGGAGGGATTGAACCGCATCCAGCGCGAAGTGGATTCGGTCTTCGACGCCTTCCTGCCGGTGCCCGACGACACACGCGCCAGGCTGGTCGAAGCAATGCGGTACGCGAGCATCGGCGGCGGCAAGCGTGTCCGGCCGCTGCTTTTGGTCAGCACCGCCGAATTGTTCGGAGTCGATCGCACCGCGGCCTTGCGCGCTGGAGCGGCGGTGGAGGCGATCCACGTCTATTCGCTGATCCATGACGACCTGCCGTGCATGGACGACGACGATATGCGCCACGGCAAGCCGACCTTGCACCGGGCCTTCGACGAAGCGACGGCGGTTTTGGCAGGCGATGCCCTGCATGCGCTCGCCTTTGAGATCCTTGCCGATCGCGATACCAGCAGCGATCCATTCACTCGTTCCGAGCTGATCGCCACGCTGGGCCAGGCGAGCGGGATGGGCGGTATGGCCGGCGGCCAGATGATGGATATGGTCGCCGACGAAGAAGGGGTCGACTACGATCTGCACACCATCACGCGGCTGCAACAATTGAAGACCGGCGCATTGCTCGCCGCCAGTGTCGAAATGGGAGCGATCCTCGGCAAGGTACCCCATGAGGGACGCGCCCATCTGCGTGCCTATTCGCGCGACATTGGTCTTGCATTCCAGATCGCCGACGATTTGCTGGATGTAACGGGTGACGAGGAAAAGGCCGGCAAGGCGCTTCGCAAGGACGACAAGCAGGGCAAGCAGACTTTCGTTACGTTGATGGGCGTGGACAAGGCGCGCGAACAGGCGCGTGTGCTGGTCGAACAAGCGATCGGGCACCTGGGCGGGCACGGCGAGGAAGCCAACATGCTGCGCGCGCTTGCGCGATTCATTGTCGAGCGCGACCGGTGAAAGCCCACTTGGCGGCGATGCTCGCCCCGCTGGCCATTGCCGCAACGGCGTGCGGCGGAGACTCTCAACCAAGCGCGTCGGATACGGCGTCGCAATCGGTCGATGATGTCGAAACGGGCGGTGTCGAAGCGGTTGCCGATGCCGATGCTGAAGTCGCGGAATGCGGTCGCGATGCCGAAAGCCAGGTTTCCTGCTTCGTGAGAGCATTCAAACTCAAGGAATGCGATGCCGCACAAGTGCTTGGCTCGATGTTTCGCGCGAACGATGCGGCAGACACATACGAACACCGCACCGCATATGGTCTCGACAATGCGTGCCTCGCGGATCTTGAAGGTGCCGCCAAGCGCCGCAACCTGCGTGAGAACGAGCAGGGCGAGTTGGTCGCAAGGCGGAAAAACGGCTATCGCGAGAAATTGATAATCGGCCTGCAAGTTTCGCCGGACGGAACCGTGGTCGAGTGGGAGAGGACACAGGAATGAACGAGCGCGTCGGGATCTATCCCGGGACTTTCGATCCGATCACCTTGGGCCATGCCGATATCATTCGGCGCGGCGCGAAACTGGTTGACAAACTTATCATCGGGGTGACCACCAACCCGTCCAAGAATCCGATGTTTTCGACCGAAGAACGCTTCGCGATGGTCGAACGCGAAGTCGCCAATATGGGCCTCGACAATGTCGAGGTGGTCGGATTCAACGCACTGTTGGTCAAATTCGCGCAGAAGCAGGGCGCGAGCGTCATCATTCGCGGCCTTCGCGCCGTTGCCGATTTCGAATACGAATATCAGATGGCGGGCATGAACCAGCAACTCGACGACAATATCGAAACAGTCTTCCTGATGGCGGACGTGTCATTGCAGCCGATCGCCTCCAAACTGGTAAAGGAAATAGCCCTTTACGGCGGTGACATCGCACCGTTTGTCAGCCCGGACGTCCGCACCGAAGTGGTGGAGCGGGTCGAAGCGACCGGGCGGAAGGGGGATTACTGAGGGGCCCCGACGCTTAGCTTAGCTGTCGATGGCCCATGGATCATTCATTGAAGTGTCAGCCGCGCCCGGTTAAACCGCGCGCTAACTTGGACAACACCGCGAACCTCAACATGATGAAGACCCTGCTCGGCGCCTGCGCCGCCCTATCGCTTACCGCCATTCCCTCGACCGCTGCCGCTCAGGCGCTCGATACTGAAGGAGATCAGGAGGGCGCGTCGGAAGCGCGGCGTTCCTTCAACCCGATCAATTACGATGCGACTGCCGATCGTGAGAACATCTGGGTGCTCGATCTTTCGAATGGGGAGCGTGTGCAGATTCGATTGATGCCGAGTTGGGCTCCCAGCCATGTCGAGCGGATCAAAACGCTGACCCGACAGGGTTTTTACGACGGGATTGTCTTTCACCGCGTGATCGAAGGATTCATGGCCCAGGGCGGCGATCCTACGGGCACCGGGCAGGGGGGCTCGCAGCTTCCCGACCTCGACGCTGAATTCAATCCCATGCCGCATGTGCGCGGCAGCGTTTCGATGGCGCGCGCTACCGAAGAAAACAGTGCGAACAGCCAGTTCTTCATCGTGTTCTATCCGCGGTTCAGCCTCGACAAGCGCTACACCAATTTTGGTCGGGTGATTTCCAACATGGCGGCCGTGGATGCAATCAATCGTGGCGAACCGCCGCAGGAACCGACGCGGATCCTGCAGGCTTCGCTCGCCAGCGACAATCGCCCGGTTCCTCCGCCGCCAGCGCCCGAGCCGGAGCCGACGATCACCGCCGATCTTCTGAGCGCGCCGCTGGAGCAGCAGTAGGGCTTTCCGAAATGTCGAGTGGCGGCTAGTCGCGCGCCATGAAAGTCGATCTCTTCGATTTCGAGCTACCGCAAGAGCGGATCGCATTGCGTCCGGTGCGTCCGCGCGACGCGGCGCGAATGCTGGTCGTGCGCGGAACGGATGCGCCGTTCGAGGATCGCGGCGTGCGCGACTTGCCGGACTTGCTGGATCCCGGCGACGTGCTGGTCTTCAACGATACCCGCGTAATTCCAGCCCAACTCGAGGGGCGCCGTGCAGATGGCGAAGCCAAGGTCGGGGCAACCCTGCACAAGCGCATCGACCTGCGGCGATGGCAGGCCTTCATTCGCAATGCCAAGCGGGTGAAGGAGGGCGATGGACTGGTGTTCGGTGGGGGTGTGACCGCCCTTGCCGAGCAACGCCACGGCGATGGCAGCATGACCCTCGCCTTTGCCGGCGAAGAGCCGGTCGAGGTGCTGCTCGAACGCGCCGGTCGGATGCCGCTTCCTCCCTACATTGCCGGTAAGCGGGACATCGATGCGCGCGATCTCGAAGACTACCAAACGATGTTCGCCAGGGAGGACGGGGCGGTGGCGGCGCCGACTGCCTCGCTGCATTTCACCGACGAGCTGGTCGAAGCGCTCGATAATCGCGGTATCAAGCGCGAAATGCTGACCCTGCATGTCGGGGCAGGGACCTTCCTGCCGGTGAAAGCGGACGACACCGACGATCACGACATGCATTCGGAATTCGGGCGCATCGCCGCGGCCACGGCGGATCGGCTCAATGCGGCTCGCGCTGCGGGGGGACGTGTCATCGCAGTCGGCACGACTTCGCTCAGGCTGCTCGAAAGTGCCGCCCGGCCTGATCGGACGATTGCCCCATTCGAAGGCGACACCGACATCTTCATAACGCCCGGTTACGAATTCAAGTGTGTCGACGGTCTGATGACGAACTTCCATCTGCCGAAATCGACGCTGGTGATGTTGGTCAGCGCCTTGATGGGCCGCGAACGCATGCTGGCCGCCTACGAACATGCCATCGCCGGCAATTATCGTTTCTACTCCTATGGAGATTCTTCGCTGCTATTGCCGTGAGGCGGCTTGCAATCGGCGGGCAGCCTGCCAAATGGCGAAAGGTGAGCGAACCGATCCTTTCCATTCGCGGCCTGTCAAAGGTCTATTCCGGCGGCGTGAAGGCGCTGGACGATGTCGATCTCGAAATCCGCAAGGGAGAAATCTTCGCACTCCTCGGCCCCAATGGCGCGGGCAAGACCACCTTGATCGGTGCCGTCTGCGGGTTGGTGCGGCCGACGGCCGGCACGATCGAGGCGTTCGGCCACGATCTCGCCCAGGATTGGCGGGCCGCGCGGGCGCGGATCGGTCTCGTCCCGCAAGAGCTCGCGACCGACATGTTCGAAACGGTTTACCGCGCGGTGTCCTATTCGCGCGGGCTGTTCGGGCATGCTCCGGACAAAGGCCGGATCGAAGAGGTGCTCCGCTCGCTCACGCTGTGGGACAAGCGCGACAGCCAGATTCGCGAACTATCCGGTGGGATGAAGCGTCGCGTCCTGATCGCCAAGGCGCTGGCGCATGAGCCCGACCTGCTGTTTCTCGACGAACCCACCGCGGGCGTTGATGTCGAATTGCGCAAGGATATGTGGGAACAGATCAGCGCATTGCGGGCCCGCGGTACGACGATCATCCTGACGACCCACTACATCGAAGAAGCCGAGGAAATGGCCGATCGGGTTGGGATCATCCGCAAGGGCCGGATCCTGATGGTCGACGAGAAGAGCGCTATGATGGAGCGGCTTGGACGCACGGAAGCGCTGATCGCTCTGGCCGAGCCGATACCCGAACTGCCATCCAGCATCGCAGCGTTCCCGGTCGAGCTGCGCAAGGAGGGGATGGAGATCTGCTATCGCGGCGGTGACGGCAGCGGGAAGGGGCGCGAAGAGGTTGCCGCGCTGACGAAGGCACTCGTCCAGGCCGGTATCGACTACCGCGGGATCGACGTCCACGACAGCTCGCTGGAGGATATCTTCGTGAATCTGGTCTCCGAGCGGGAGGCGGCCGAATGAGCTTCAATCTCCGAGGCGCCTGGGCGATCTATCAGCGCGAATTGATGCGGGCATTTCGCACCGCGTTCCAATCGCTGCTGGCACCCGTGATCACGACATCGCTCTATTTCATCGTGTTCGGCTCGGCGATCGGTGGGCGCATGCCGGCCATCGACGGGGTGGAATACGGTGCCTTCATCATCCCCGGCCTGTTGATGCTCACGCTGCTGGGCGAAACCACCAACAATTCGAGCTTCGGCATCTATATGCCGCGCTTCACCGGCACGATCTACGAGTTGCTGTCGGCGCCGGTGGGCGTTTCCGAGACTTTGATCGGCTTTGTCGGTGCGGCGGCGACCAAAAGCCTGATCCTTGCCGGGATAATCCTGGGCACCGCCACCTTCTTCGTCGACTTCGAGATCAAGTATCCGCTGCTCGCCGCGGGTTACATCATGCTCGTCGCGGCGAGTTTTTCGCTTTTCGGGTTCATCCTTGGCATATGGGCCGACAGTTTCGAGAAGCTCGGTATCATTCCACTGCTGATCCTGACGCCGCTGACCTTCCTCGGCGGTACATTCTATTCGCTCGATATGCTTCCCGAACCATGGGATGCGATTGCGCTTGCGAACCCGATAGCTTTCCTCGTCAGCGGCTTGCGCTGGACGTTTTATGGCGTTTCCGACGTCTCTATCGGCCTGTCCCTTGGCTTGACGCTTGGGTTCCTCGCAGTGTGCACCATTACGATCGCCTATATCTTCAAGACCGGCTGGCGCCTGCGCGAATGAACGCAGGGATAGTGCTGAAATACAACACTTTTCCCGTCTGTCGAGTGGAGTGAACATTCGGTCGATTCGTTCACTTGTGTGAAAGATTCTTGCACCTACGTCCCGTGCGTTGCTCGCCCCCTGGGCAACCGTTCAAGGGAAAGAACTCATGAAAAAGTACGTATTTGCATCGGCGACCGCAGTAGCGGCCCTGGCCATCCCCAGCGCTGCGTTTGCGCAGGATGAGGGCCAAGCCGAAGTGACCGTCGGTGCCAGCGCCGGCTATCACGATCTCGGTGTCGAAGGCCTGGAAGATATTGCCGGACCCGATGCCAGCGATAGCGGTGCAATCTTCGGCGGTTTCGTCGCTGTCGACGTTCCGATTTCGTCGAACTTCTTCATCGGCGCGGAAGGCAATGCCCACTTCGGTACCGATGCCATTGACGCCGACTACGGTGTGTCGGGTCGCCTCGGCTTTCGTGCCGACAACGGCACCAAGGTCTATCTGCGCGGTGGATACCAGTGGGTCGATGTCGACGCTGCAGCGCTTGCCGGCGTCGATGGCGACACATTCGACGAAGACGATCTCGGTATCGACACGACGGTTGGTGACTATCTCGTCGGTGCCGGCGTGGATGTGCCGGTCGGCCAGATTTCGATCCGCGGCAACATCGACACGATCGCGTTCGATTCCGTGCGATTGACTGCCGGTGTCGGTTTCCGCTTCTAATCCATCAGGCGATTGGGCGAAATCCAGGCCGTCTGCTCTCAAAGAGCGGGCGGCCTATTTCGTTCCGGGCTGCGCGCTTTCGATCGCTGCGACCTCATCGTCGGTCAGGGGGGCGAATTGGACGCGGACCAGGTCCGGACGCGACTGCGCCGCTACCACAGCCGGTATCGTAACGATTTCTTCGCCACGCCGGATGCGTACTTGCGTATCGGCGGAAGCGTCGTCAGCTTCTCCGCTTTCGGACAGTTGCGGCCCGTCCGCATAGTCGAGGGCCGTATCCGTCCTGGCATCGATGACACTACCCGAGCCGGTGCCGACATTGAGCCGCGAGCCTGTGACCGCGATCTGTGCCGGAAGGATTTTTGCCATGATCGCGAATTTCGGCATCACCGATGCATCGGACAGTTCATAGGCTCCCGAACTGTCATACTTGAAGCGCAGTTGACCGCTCTGCTCTTCGACCACGCGAACATCGATACCGGTGCCGAAACCTTTGGCGGATTTGAGCGTCTCGCGTCCGTAGATGATGCCGCGTACGAATACGACCGGTTCGGTAAGAGTGCTGAGATATTGTCCGCAGTCGCCGCGCTGGACGAACGTTGCCATCTCGTCCCTTGCAAGAAAGCGCTGTCCGATATCCTCGATCTGGTAAATGCTGGCCGACTGGAAATTGATCCCCGCATCGACGGATGTCTTGGCCTTGTCGAAAACCCCTTTGAATGGGGCGGGAATGCCGAGGTCGGTGCTGAGCGTGGAATTCGATGTCCAACGCGGCATGCTGGCCCATTGTTCGACGGGCACCATATCGGTCGGCAGGGTGCATTTGCGGGTGATCAGGTCAAGCTTGTTGTTGACCGCGAGCACCGATCCGAGGTCGTAGGCCGGCCCGTTGATCGCCACGAGGCGATAGCTGTAATATTCGTTGCGCGGGCTGCCGGCGGTGGGTCCGCCAAGCTGCATCTGGAGCGTATCGGCGAGCTCCTGCTTCGCTTCGAAATAGCTGATCAGCTTGTCGGACGACTTGCTCATCACCGGGCCGGGATTGGCCGCGCACGCGCCCAGTGCAGCCACCGCGACCGCCAACGCTGCTGCCCCGAACAATTTCTTCGAAATAGTCACAGTCCCCTCCCACGCCGGGATGCATATCCAGCTCGGTGCCGGCATTGTGATTTTTTGCGGCACCCTGCGACCTTGCAGTGTTGTGACACTCGCATCCTTGATCGAACCTGTCTAGGCGAGGCAGCCATGGTTCAGCGTTTTGAATTCCAAGTGGAAGCGACCGACGGTCGCGCGCGGACGGGCAGGATCCGCATGCTTCGCGGCGAGATCGCGACGCCCGCTTTTATGCCTGTCGGAACGGCCGCCACGGTCAAGGCGATGAAGCCGGAAAGCGTGCGCGCCACCGGGGCGGACATCATCCTTGGCAACACCTATCACCTGATGCTGCGCCCCGGCGCGGAACGTATGGCCCGGCTTGGCGGGTTGCACGATTTCATGAACTGGCATCGCCCCATCCTCACCGACAGCGGCGGTTACCAGGTGATGAGCCTCGCCGAACTGCGCAAGCTGACCGAAGAAGGCGTGGAGTTTCGCAGTCATATCGACGGGTCAAAGCACATGCTGACGCCCGAACGCTCGATGGAAATCCAGCGCTTGTTAGGCTCCGATATTGTGATGGCGTTCGACGAGTGTCCGCGTGCCGATCGCCCGCGCGACGAGATTGCCGAAAGCATGGAATTGTCGATGCGTTGGGCGAAACGCAGCCGCGTGGGCTTCGACAGCGGTGAGGAGCATGCCGAGCGAGCAGCCCTGTTCGGCATCCAGCAGGGCGCTCTCGACCCGGATTTGCGCCGGATCAGTGCCGAAAAGCTGATCGATATCGGGTTCGACGGCTACGCGGTCGGGGGCCTCGCCGTTGGGGAAGGGCAGGAGGCGATGTTCGGCGTGCTCGACTATGCGCTAGACATGTTGCCGCATGATCGCCCGCGATACCTCATGGGGGTGGGCAAGCCCGACGATCTTGTCGGCGCAGTGGAACGTGGAATCGATATGTTCGATTGCGTCCTTCCGACACGATCCGGCCGCAATGGGCAGGCCTTCACATGGAAAGGGCCGATCAACTTGCGCAATGCGCGCTTTGCAGAGGACCCCGAGCCGCTCGACAAACGCTGCGAATGCGCGGTGTGCGCCACCTACTCGCGGGCGTACCTGCACCACCTGCAGAAGTCGGGAGAGATCCTTGGTGCGATGCTCGTGACCGAGCACAATCTCTCATTCTACCAAGCCTTGATGCAGGCGATGCGCGATGCCATTGGAGCAGCGCGATTTGCCGATTTCGTCGCCGACTTTCGGCGCGACTACCTTGGAAGTTCCTGATTGATGCCCAAAGCTCCCGAAGACTGCCTGGACATGACAGATGTACGCGAAGGGGTAGATGCCACCGATCGCGAGCTTGTCGCATTGCTGGAACGGCGGTTCGGCTACATGCGCGCGGCAGCCCGGATCAAGCCGACCCGCGATACGGTTCGCGATGAGGGCCGCAAGGCCAGCGTGATTGCGGCCGCCGTCGCCGAGGCGGAAGCGCGAGGGCTTCCCGGCGATCTGGTTGCCGATCTTTGGGAACGACTGGTCGAAGGCTCCATCGCCTACGAATTCGTCGAGTGGGACCGGATCAGGGGCTGATCCTAAACCTCTACGACAAAAGAAAAGGGCGGCCAGTTGGGACCGCCCTTTTTCGTTTCACCGTGCGAACGAATCAGCGCGAATAGAATTCGACGACGAGGTTCGGTTCCATCGTGACCGGATAGGGCACTTCGTCGAGCTTCGGCACGCGGGTAAACTGCACTTTGTCGTTGCCGTCGGGCGCGACATAGTCGGGGATATCACGCTCGGGCAGGCTCTGCGCTTCGATAACCAACGCCATTTCCTTGGCCTTGTTGCCGAGGCTGATGACGTCGCCGACATCGCAACGGCGGCTCGCAATGTTGCACTTTACGCCGTTCACATAGATGTGGCCGTGGCTGACGATCTGGCGTGCGGCGAAGATCGTCGGTGCGAACTTGGCGCGGTACACGATCATGTCGAGACGGCGCTCGAGCAGGCCGATAAGGTTCTGGCCGGTGTCACCCTTCATCCGGGTGGCGTCCTTGTAAGTGCGGCGGAACTGCTTCTCGGTAACGTCGCCGTAGTAACCCTTGAGCTTCTGCTTGGCGCGCAGCTGCAGGCCGAAGTCGCTCATCTTGCTCTTGCGGCGCTGGCCGTGCTGGCCGGGGCCGTAGGAACGCTTGTTGACCGGAGAGTTCGGGCGACCCCAGATGTTCTCACCCATCCGGCGGTCGAGTTTGTACTTGGCGCTCTTGCGCTTCGACATAGGTCGTATCCTTCAAATTGCTGGACCAGCCCATTGCTGGCCATTCAACCCGGCATCGCTCCGCATAGCCTGTTGCCATGCGCGGCTGCCGCTTCACCGGGATGCGGAGCCAATTTGCGAAGCGCGCCCTCTAACAGGATTGAGCGCGCCGTCAAGTTTCAGATGTAACCGTCGCTGTCAGTTGCTGCGCCGACGCTGTTCAGCGTTGAAGTTCTTCCACTCTTCGCGCGTAAGGCAAACCTTGACCTTGCGGCGACTGCCCATTCCTTCGGTCACGCGTCTGCAGATCTTCTTCTCTTCCTTTGCCTTTTCGACCTTTTCCGTCTCGGCCTGTTCCGGATCGCTTGCAAAGGCAGGTGCGGAAAGGAGCAGCGCGGCAGCGGGCGCCGCAACAGCAGCAAGGGCAGATTTCATCGATAATCTCACAAAGTTTGAAGAGGTTGGGGGGAGCCAGACACGTAGCCGGGCGATTGAGCCCTGTCTATGGCCGACTGCGATCGACACGGTTCATTTCGTTCAAATTTTGGGCG
The DNA here is from genome assembly GCA_030065195.1 of Erythrobacter sp. GTDB lineage: Bacteria > Pseudomonadota > Alphaproteobacteria > Sphingomonadales > Sphingomonadaceae > Erythrobacter. Next base: position 17,260 of record JASJDE010000004.1, read on the forward strand.
GACGCTCGAGCGTGCTCAAAATTCCGCGCAAAGTCCGGACTTCGAGATGGTTCCAGCCCGGCTTGGTCAGGACGCTGCGCAAAGTCCTTCGGGTCGCTTCGGCTCGCGTTTCGGGCAGGAAATAGCCGCGCGGTTCCAGCAAGTTCTCGAAATGCGAGACCAATCCGTCGAGCTCGTTTTGCGGAGCCGGTGGCAGGATTTCGTCTTCGGCTGTGGGTTGGACCAAGGTGGCCTGTTTGGACCATTCGTAGGTGCACAGGATTACGGCCTGCGCGAGGTTAAGCGAGCCGAACTCCGGATTGATCGGCACGGTCAGGATGTGCCGGGCGAGCGCGACATCGTCGGTCTCCAGGCCTGAGGCTTCGCGGCCGAACAGGATCGCGTGCCGCCCGGGTTCGCCGTGCATCAGACGCCCGGCTTCATCGGGACCTACGACTGGCTTGGTCACGCCGCGTTTTCGCACGGTTGTCGCGTAGATATGTTCGCAATCGGCGACCGCCTCGGCCGTGCTTTGGTAGATCTGCGCCTTGTCGAGAACGATGTCGGCGCCGGCCGCCGCCGGTCCAGCGGAGGGATTGGGCCAACCATCGCGAGGATTGACGATCCGCATCTCGGTCAATCCGAAATTGAGCATTGCCCGCGCAGCCTTGCCGATATTCTCGCCCAATTGCGGACGGACGAGCACGATGATGGGCTTGGCCGGAGACGTCATCACCGTGTCAGTCTTTCGCCGCTTCCTGAACGGTGCTGGCAAATTCTTCGAAGTCCTTGGCTTCCGAAAAGTCGCGATAGACGCTGGCGAAACGGATATACGCGACGCTGTCGATTTGCTTCAGCCCTTCCATCACCAGCTCGCCGATGTGGGTGGACTGGACTTCGCCTTCTCCCGATGTTTCGACTTGGCGCTGGATGCCGGAAACAAGGCGATCGATCTGATCCTGAGTGACGCCGCGCTTGCGACAGGCGAGCGCCACGGAGTTTTCCAGCTTTGACCGATCGAAGGCTTCGCGCCGATTGCCCGATTTGAGGATCACCACTTCGCGCAGTTGAACCCGCTCGAACGTGGTGAAGCGGGCACCGCACGAGCTGCATTGTCGACGGCGACGGATCGAGGTGGAATCTTCGGTCGGTCGGCTATCCTTAACCTGGCTGTCGTCGTTCGCGCAAAATGGGCAACGCATTCAGATACTTACTTCTTGATTCTCATGTAGAGAGCAATGGCCGCGCCGACCAAGAGGCCCAGAAACCAGGCGCCGTTGAAGGCAACGACGCCGACCACCACGCCAATCGCCGCTCCGATCAGGACGGGCTTGGTTGACGGATGGCTGGCCCCGTCCTTTGCCATTTCCGAAATCTCGGACTTTGCATCTTCGAGCAAGTCCTGTTCGTCTTCCGGCTTGTCGTCTTGGGGCTTGATGTCGTTCATGGCTGTTGCGTTCCGGTGCGATCACATCCGCGGATAGACCGGGAAATCCGCGCACAGATCCGCAACGCGCGACCGCACGTTTTCTTCCACTTGCGCGTCGCCTTCGGGGCCGTTCTTCGACAGGCCGTCAACCACCTCGGCAATCAGCTTGCCGACTGCGCGGAATTCGACAGGGCCAAAGCCGCGCGTGGTGCCCGCTGGGGTGCCGAGCCGGATTCCGCTGGTAACGAACGGAGAGCGGGTGTCGAACGGAATGCCGTTCTTGTTGCAGGTGAGCCACGCGCGGTCGAGACCAGCCTCAGCCGCCTTTCCAGTGACGTCCTTGGCGGTTAGGTCGACCAGCATCGAGTGATTGTCAGTCCCGCCCGAAACGATGCGCAAGCCATTCTCTTCGAGGCTTGAAGCGAGCGCGCGCGCGTTCTCGACAATCCGGTGCGCGTAGGTCTTGAAGTCAGGTGCGAGCGCTTCGCGGAATGCCACCGCTTTGGCGGCGATGACATGCATCAGTGGTCCGCCCTGAAGGCCAGGGAAAACCGCCATATTCAGCGGCTTGGTCAGTTCCTCGTCGTTCCACAGGATGATGCCCGAACGCGGACCGCGCAGGCTCTTGTGAGTGGTCGAGGTGACGATATCGCAATGCGGGAAGGGCGAGGGGTGCGCACCGCCCGCGACGAGGCCAGAGATATGGCTCATGTCGCACAACAGTGTCGCGCCGACTTCATCGGCAATCGCCCGGAACGCCTCGAAGTCCCAGATCCGCGAATAGGCCGTTCCGCCGCAGATGATCAGCTTGGGTTTGTGTTCCCGCGCGGTGGCTGCCACGGCTTCCATATCGATCAGCTCGTCGCTTTCACGCACGCCGTAGCTGACTGGATTGAACCACTTGCCGGAGATGTTGACGGGTGAGCCGTGCGTCAGGTGACCTCCGGAATTGAGGTCCAGACCCATGAATGTGTCGCCTGGTTGAAGCAGCGCGAGGAATACCGCCTGGTTCATCTGCGAGCCGGAATTGGGCTGCACATTGGCAAAATTGCACTCGAACAGCTGTTTGGCGCGCTCGATCGCCAGTGTCTCGACCACGTCGGCATAGTCGCAGCCGCCATAATAGCGTTTACCCGGATAGCCTTCGGCGTATTTGTTGGTGAAGACGCTCCCGGTTGCCTCCAGAACCGCTTTCGACGCAATATTCTCGCTGGCGATCAGCTCGATCTTGTCGCGCTGGCGGGCCAGTTCGTTCGATACGGCCTCTGCAATCTCCGGATCGGCGGCAGCCAGATCATCGTTCCAGAAACCGTCCATGGGGTTCACGACGTCGGATGGTTGGGTGCTCATTGATGGGTCTCGATATGATCGGGCAGAACGGGCGGATTGCCGAGCTTGGCGACGCGGCGATGATGGCGACCATTGGGGTCACCGGCGTCGGCGAATTCGGTGTCCAGGAAAGTAGCTACGCAAGACTTCGCCATTTCGATGCCGGTAAGCCGCGCACCGATGGCGATGCAGTTGGCGTTGTTGTGCTCGCGCGAGAGTGCGGCCGAAAGCGGTTCAGAAACCAGCGCGCAGCGCACGGCAGGATGGCGGTTGACGCTGATCGAAATACCGATCCCCGAACCGCAAAGCGCAACGCCGCATTCGGCGGTGCCGTCGGCAATGACTTCGGCCAACATGTAGCCGTAGTCGGGATAGTCGACGCTTTCGCCTTTGTCGGGGCCGAGGTCGGCGACTTCGTGGCCTTCATCGATCAACCACTCCGCCAAGTCGGCTTTGAGGTCGGTCGCTGCGTGATCGGATGCTATGGCAATTCGCATGGGGCCTACATAGGGTTGAGGTGCGGAAAACTCCACCGGGCAATACGGCTTTTCGTCACCGGAGATGCCGCCGTTCAGGCTTCGAGCAGCTTTCGTTTCGCTTCGCTGAGGAACAGCGAATTGGGTTGCGAGAGATCGCCGGGGATCAGTCTGCCGCCGACAAGGCCAAAATGCTCCAGCCCGCCATCGGCAAGCAAGGCGATCAGGCCCGGTGTCGGGTCTTCGATGATGAGCGCGGGTTGGCCCCGCCGTATCGTTTCCATGCCGCCTCTGATGACGGCCTCTTCGTGCCCTTGAACGTCGATCTTGATGATGTCCGGAGTCAATCCGTAGCTGTCGAGCGTGCGCACTTCGATCTTGTGCTTGCAGATCTTGAGCAGATTGGGATCGAAACCCGCCATCCGCTCGGGATTCAGCCATTGCGCGGCGCTGTCGTAGTCGAGGCTCGCGAGGCCGTCATATTCGTAGCCGCGATAGGACGGCAGGTAGAGTTCGAATTCGCCGGGGGTGTCGCCGAGCGCAAAGGATTCGATCTGGACCGTGGGGTCGCCCGCAAATGTGGCTTGCAGCCGGGCGGCGAGTTGCGGATTCGGCTCGAAGCTGACCGTTCTTGCCGGCCGTGCATGGCGTTGCAGGGCGTAGATGCTCTGACCCCAATTTCCGCCGATGTCGATCGCGAGTTCGCACGGTGCAAGCGCGTCGAGCAGCTTGAATTCCGGTTCGACCCGCCAACCGAGATTGCGCGTCGCCCAGTTGTAGGCGGAAAACTTTGCCGTTCGGATGCCGGGAAAGTGGGTCTGCGCCGAGCGCAGTCGGCGCTTGATCTGGTGGCTTAGCATGGGTTGGTCGTCGGCGTCGGGAGGGTGGAAAGGTTTGGCTGCGTGCACAGACGCATTAGCCGCAGCCGGCAACGGCTGCATAGGGGCGCGTGCGTTTCAGCCCTGCTTTTCCAGAACAATTCCTGCCTTGAAGCGGTCGAATTGGCCCCCAAGAGCCTTTCACGGCCCCTTCTGAAAGTCGCGCAGCACCAATTCCGCGACCGCATGATCGCGATCGATCTCAGCAACGAACCTTTCGATCAGGTCTTCGGTCGCTTCCCGGCCGAGCAACGCTTCGTGTGTGGTTGGTTCGCGCAAATCGGGCATGACCGAGATCGAGGCCCAGTCCCCCGTGCCCGTTCCGCCGTCGATGGTCCTCGCCAGTTGGCCCAGGAAACTGCCGAAATCGGCATGCTTGAGCGTGAAGGTGCCGACAGCATCGAGCGTGTCGTTCGCATAATGCACATCGGTGTGGGATTGGCTGAAAAGCGAGATGTCCGGCGCACAGGTATAGACCGAAAAGAGAACGCTGCGAACGGGTTCGTTCTGGGCCCAGATGTAAGTGAACTTGGCTTGCGCGAACAACATCACCGAAGGGTCGGTGCCGGCAAGTTCGTCGAATGGAGAAGCAGGCATCAGTTTGCTCCCGGCAAGTCAAAATTCTTCGTATCGATCCATCGTTTGACGGCTTTGTCGAAGGCCTTCGACGGTTTGGAGGTCGTCTCTCCCAGTTCGGCTCGGCCGTTCGATCCCGCCGCAACATCGGCCGCCGTCTTTCGATAGGTCCATTTGATACATTCCATGAACTGACCGGCACGTTCCCCGGACTCGCAAAACGCGCAGGCTTCAAACTCTACGACGATCTCGTTCGCATTCCAGTCGTTACCCTGTCGACTGTCGGCTCCTCCCGGAGCGAAGAACGAGTCGTGATAGAAGGGAGTGTCCTGCATTGTGGCCGATCGTGACGTCCCATTGCAGGTGCCGACGACCGAGGCTCCGGTCCCGGCTCCGTTGCCGCCATAGTAAGGCTCTCTTCTTCCCGTGAGCCTGTCGACATGGAGACCCGTTTCGTCCCTCTCGGTGGTCGGATCATCGTCCAACGCCGTGTTGTCCCGCTCCTCCATGGCCGTCACGAGATCGCCCGGATCGGTCGCGTTCCCGTCTACAAAAACCTGTGCGGTCTGGATGAATCGTATTCGCTCGCACGGGCAGGCATTCTCGGATTTCGACGGGTCGTAGGTTATGTCGATCCGGTTGGCGGTTCCCCCCCTGCCGGTCGTGGTTCCATCGAAGGGCGTGTCGCTCAGGTCCGGGGGATCGGTGCCTTCCGGTCCCACGACCACCCCACCCGGGCCTACTTCGATCGCCTCGGATTCTATCCGCGCAATCCGCGGCTCTTGCTGCCGAGCCGCAGCATTGGGCTTGCGCTTGGGCTCGGCAATCCGCTTGGGCTGGGGCCTCCGAGCGGATCTTGCTTTGCGCCTGGGCCCAGGCCTTGCCCCATTGCCATCCTCATTCTCCGGCATCAGCTGGCTCCCCCGCTCGTCATGCCCCTTTCGGAGCGACAAGAATCGTGTAGCTCGCCTTGCAACGCGCCCGGGCCGTGGGGGCGGGATCGCAAACCAGTTCCACCACCTGCACCTGCTTGCGACGCAGGGTCAGCGATTGCCCCGGATTGAGCTTCTGCCCGCCCTTGATCGCTCCGGGTGCTCCACCAGGGCCCGCGCCCGGAGCGCGGCGAAGGTTGACTGTGAATGGGCAGTCGGTGCCATTGCGTCCGGTGTTCTTGATCTTGACCGTGACAGTACGCTCTTCGCCATAGTCGAAGATATTGTGACCAGGTGCCGGAGTCGTTCCTCCGGATGCGCCACACGCACTTTCGGTGCTGTCGCGGAATGTAGCCTCCGGCGTAACGGCAACGGGGGTGGGCAGCTTGGCAACGCCGCCTGCAGCTTCTTCGGCGATCTTCTCGCGAAGCTCGACTTGGCGGAGCAGCAGTTCGACAAGCTTGGGAGATCGTGCAGGCTCGACGCCACGTTCGATCAGCCTCCTCAACGCCGCGATGCTGGCTTCGATTTCGGCCAAAGCCACTGCCTTTATCGCGTATGTGGCGCGTTCGAACTGGCTCAAATCCTTGGTGATCTCTCCGAATTTTGGGAGTTTCACCGGTTTGGCTGGATTATCTTTCTGATCTTCTTTTGCTTTTCTACCCTTCTTCTGGTCTGGCATGGTTCTCTCCCGTCCCTGTCGACTCGAAACTTCGAACAGGAATGGAAGCATGACCCAGTTTTGACGGCGAACATTGTACCTTCTCGCCACGCTCGACCTAGTTGTCTGAACTTAGGTCAGTTTCTTTTTCAGCCACTTCCAGAGCTTCTCGATTTCCTTCGCGGCCTTGCCGTCAGGGTCGATTTCGGCGGCGGTTTCGCCCTTGGCTGAGGAACGATGGAAGGCGGCGCGATCACCGAGCTCGACCGAGCAGATCTTGAGGCCCATGGCCTTGGCCGCTTTGCGGGCGTCCTTGCTGAGCACTGTTGCGCCGGCGGGGACGCCGTTGAGGACGACATAGGCTGGCTTCTTGGCGAATTCGACAAGGTCGGCGATCGGTTCGAGCGCGTGGAGGTCGAAGGCGCGAGGCTTGGTCGGGATCAGCACGATGTCAGACTGTTTGATCGCCTCGCGTGCGGCCGCGTCAGCGTGGGGAGGGGTGTCAATGACGATGAGATCGACGCCGTTTTTCTTGGCGCTGTCGATAGTACGTCCAAGCCGGGCCGGGGGGCTGGTCACGACCACGGGCAGGTAATCCCCGCGCCAATCCGACCAAGCGGCCGCCGTGGCCTGCGGATCGGTGTCGATAACGCAGCTCTCATGCCCGGCTTGCGCCGCGCGAGTGCTGAGGTGGACGGCGAGTGTGGTTTTGCCGGATCCGCCCTTTTGACTGACGATTGCGATGATCATCCGATCAACATACTGGCGCAGCGGAGCTTCTTCCAGCCCGCTGGCGCAATTTGCCTTCTTCTAATCGAGAACGATTTTTATTAGGCCTGTCTGAACACTTACGGAGACAGTTACGGGGGTTGCAAGATGGGTGGGAGCGATCAGCCGAAAGTTGCGCTGTTTTTGTCTGGGGGCGGATTACGAGCAACCCTGTTTCATCTTGGCGTTATTCGAGCGCTAAGGGAAAGCGTGGATGGAAGGCCTTCAAAACTCGAGCAAGTGAGCGACATCTATTCCGTTTCCGGGGGGAGTATTCTCGCCGGACATATGCTGAGCAATTGGGATCTCTATGTTGGAAGTGACAAGGAATTTGAGGCCGCAGTAGACGAAGTCCTTGCGTTTGCTCGTCGAAACGTGCGCGACCGAATTATCCGCCGTTGGCTACTGACTGGCATATTTTCCGGCGCGATCAGCTACCTTCGGAGCAAGTCGCACTCAGCGCGCACGCATAACTTGCAAAGGCAATGCGCGGTGCTTGTTGGCGATAAGTCTCTTGGGCATGCCTATCAGGGGTATGAGGGCCCGAAGTTTCACTTCCTGACGACAGGACTGAATTCCGGTCGCCTGTGCGCATTTTCCGGGACTGACTTTGAAGCGCACACAAAGAGCGACCCGGACGCCGCCGAATTCTATTCGGCAGAAAAGGTCGAACTCGCTTTTGCCGTCGCGGCTTCCAGTGCCTTTCCGCCCATGTTTCCCCCTCTCGAACTGGAGGGCAAGTGGCTCGACCATAAGAACGGCAACATCGCGGGTGGGCGTTTTCTCCTCTCGGACGGAGGCGTGTTCGACAACACGGGCCTCGAGAAGTTCTGGATCGACCACCCGGACGAAGCGGCAAACAGCGAGCTCATCGTGAGCGATGCAGGAAGCCCGTTCAAATCCAACTCAAAGAGCGATTTTGCAGATGTTCTTGGCCGCAATATGCGCGCCTCGGACATCCTCATGTACCGTGTGGCGCAGGAGACTGCGGAAGGCCTTCAGAAGGGCCAAATCACGCTCATCAAACCCGATCAGATTGCAGGCAGAACGCTTCCACAAAGCGTTCAGGCAAGGATCAAGCACGTCCGGACCGATCTGGACACATTCGACGGGAATTTGTCCAAGCTTCTTTTGGAGCACGGATGGACCGTGGCGTACAAACAACTGAATCTGGGCAAGCCTTCGCCTTGGTATGAATGGCCCAGGGTAGAGGAAGACCATGTAGAAGAGCACCTTAAGCAACGACTTGAGAGCAGCTCCAAACGATCATTCCTGGGCGTGTTCTTTGATAAGCAAGACTGGCTCGCTCTGATCGCACTTTGGGGCGTTGTTGGTCTTGTCCTCTTTGCTTCGGTGAACACTGTCTTTGTCTATCTAGAGGAACGAAATGCTCAAATTGCAGCACAAGATGCAAAGCAAGAGGCGGATCGAGCAAACCTGGAAAGGCTCGAGACTATCTTGCAGGATGCGACGAGTGCCTATCGCGAACAGGATCAGGCCGCGTTGGGGGCGATCCTAACTTCCGCCCTCGAAGACGCTCAGGGCGAAATCGATGGAACCGAACCATCGAGTGCTCTCGATGAGATGATAGAAGGATATCAGGATCTGCAGGACTCGTTGGGTCAAGAAAGCGATACGTTGAAAAGCGGCGGACCGAGAGTCTTCATCCAGTTCGCCGGTTTCCAACGCGAGACGATAACGAAACTCAATGCCTCGCTCTCCAATGCCGGGTGGAACATGCAAGGCCAAAGCGGCGAGCGTCTGGGCAGGGCCGCTGGGTTGAGGGAAATCCGTTATTCGGGCGACAATGAAGAAGCGGCGGAACGGCTTGCTCAAGCCATTGATGATCAGCAAATTCTCAGGGGTCCCGTGAAGATCACCGAAATGAGCATCGTGTCAGACGACGTGCTCGAGGTTTGGATATCTCAATAGCGCACAGCCGCTGATCCTCTGGTTTGCACCAAGGCTGAATGTTGCGGGTAGGCCCCAAGGTGAGGCATTCTCGATCAAAATTGAAGCGTATTGGCCTACTGATCCAAGAACGAGCGCATCTTCCGCGAGCGGCTTGGATGCTTCAGCTTCCTGAGCGCTTTCGCTTCGATCTGGCGGATACGTTCGCGCGTCACCGAGAACTGCTGACCGACTTCTTCGAGCGTGTGGTCGGTGTTCATCCCAATACCGAAGCGCATGCGCAGCACGCGTTCTTCGCGCGGGGTCAGCGAGGCGAGCACGCGGGTGACGGTTTCCTTGAGGTTCGCCTGAATCGCGGCATCGACCGGGATGACGGCGTTCTTGTCCTCGATGAAATCGCCCAGGTGCGAATCCTCTTCGTCGCCGATCGGCGTTTCGAGGCTGATTGGTTCCTTGGCGATTTTCATCACCTTGCGAACCTTCTCAAGCGGCATCGACAGGCGCGCAGCCATCTCTTCCGGCGTGGGTTCGCGGCCTTCCTCATGCAGGAACTGGCGTGAAGTGCGGACCAGTTTGTTGATCGTCTCGATCATGTGGACCGGGATGCGGATCGTGCGTGCCTGGTCGGCGATCGAGCGGGTGATCGCCTGCCGGATCCACCACGTCGCATAGGTGCTGAACTTGTAGCCGCGGCGATACTCGAACTTGTCGACCGCTTTCATCAGGCCGATATTGCCTTCCTGAATCAGGTCAAGGAATTGCAGCCCGCGATTGGTGTATTTCTTGGCGATGGAAATAACGAGGCGCAGGTTCGCCTCGACCATTTCCTTCTTGGCGATCCGCGCCTCGCGCTCGCCTTTCTGCACCATGTTCACGATGCGGCGGAACTCGGGTAGCGCCATGCCGGTCTGTGCAGCGATATCGGTGATTTCGGTGCGGATGCGTTCGATCGCAGCCGCTTCCTTATCGGCGAAGGCAGCCCACTTCTTGTCCTTCTTCGCGTTTGCCTTGATCCAGCTGTCGTCGAGTTCGTTGCCGACATAGGAATTGAGGAAGTCAATCCGCTTGACCTTGTGGCGTTCGGCAAGCCGCAGCATCTGACCGCCCAGGGCAGTCAGGCGACGGTTGAAGGCATAGAGGTTGTCGACCAGGAACTCGATCTTGGTCGCGTGGAACTGCATGCTTTCGACTTCGGCGGTGAGCTCTTCGCCCAGTTTTTCGTACTTCTTTTCCTTCGCAGCCGGGAATTCCCCGCCTGCGGCGAGCGTCTCGACGCGCTCGGCCTGAAGCTTCTCGAAGTTCTTGAACAGCTTGGTAATCCGCGCAAAGCGCTCGATTGCATCCGGCTTCAGCGTCGCTTCCATCTGGGCGAGGCTGAGGGTGTTGTCCTCATCATCGTCCTCTTCGCGCTTGGTGGTGCCTTCTTCGCCGTCTTCGCCTTCGGCGCTTTCCTCTTCACCGTCGTCTTCGTCATCGTCGCGAATCGTCGGACCAGCGGTTTCCTCGGAGATTTCGCCGTTTTCCGCCTCTTCGTTCTCTTCCTCCATCTTGTCGGGCGGAGGTTCCTTGGAAAGCATCGCGTCGAGATCGAGGATTTCGCGCAGTTGCATGTCTTCGGCATTGAGCGCTTCGGACCACTGGATGATGGCGTGGAAAGTGATCGGGCTTTCGCACAGGCCCATGATCATCATGTCGCGTCCGGCCTCGATGCGTTTGGCGATAGCGATCTCGCCTTCGCGACTGAGCAGTTCGACGGCGCCCATTTCGCGCAGATACATGCGGACCGGGTCGTCGGTGCGCTCACCCGTCCCGGTCTTCTTGGCAGCCGGCGCCTTGGCGTCCTTCTTCGTGTCCTTCTTGGCCGCGTCGTCGACCTGCATTTCCTCGACTTCGGCTTCCTGCTCGGCCTCGGCCTCGGCTTCCTCGTCGTTCTCGACGATCTGCACGCCCATTTCGGACAGCGCCGTCTGGATGTCCTCGATCTGGTCGGGGCTCATTTCGCCGGAGGGAAGGGCTTCGTTGAGCTCATCGTAAGTGAGGTAGCCCTTCTTTTTGCCCTTGGTCATGAGCTTCTTGATCGCTGCCTCATTGAGGTCGATCAGTGGAGCGTCATCTTTGTCTTGCGTCTTAGCGGTCGAGGCCATGTAATCTCGTCAATCCGTTTCCGGGTCGCCTGCGGCTGTTTCCGCCGACGCCGATGTTAATTCCGATCCCACCGCCGAAGCGGAGTCATTGTCCTTTGCCGCACTAGCGGCCTTCTTACGCCCAAATGCCTTCAGACGCTCGTCAACTGTCGTGAGCTGTTGCCGCAAGCGGGTCTGCTCGGCGAAAGATCCTTCAGGGTCGTCGTCAAACCGAGCAATCGTTGCCGCCATAGCGGCTTCGAGCGCTGGTTTGAGGGCCAGCAGCGACACAGCTTCGGCCAGTTCCTCGCGCGCTTCACCGGTGGGCGTGCCTTCTCTGAGGAAAGCGTATCGAATATCGTCCGGTGGGGCAGGATAGCCTTGCTCGCCAGATATGGCGGTTTGACCGTGCGAATCAACCCTTTCGGACAGCTCTATCAGCGATTCGATTGCGGGTGCGGCTTCTCGGTCAACCTTGGCAAGGCGAATAAGGGCCTCGGCGTGGCGTTCGATCTGGTCGGGATGGCGGACGAAGCCGGCGATCACGGCGTTCATCAGGCCGCTACGCTGACCGCCGGACATCGCCCGCTGGAGCGTGCTGCGGGCATCGCTCGAAAGGCCGCGCGGGGCAGGCGTCCCTGTCCGCCACGGGCCGCGCTTTGCCTGTCGGCGGGGTGGATAGGCGAAGGCAGAGAATCGATCGAGCAATTCGCGTCGGTAGAGCGCCTGAATGTCGCGGTCCTGGATTGTGTCGACATACGCCATCAGGCGGGCCTTGAGTCCCGCTTTCGCCTCGGGACTGTCGAGCGGCTGGGCATCGCGCTCGAATTCCCAAAGCGTATCGAGCAGGCTCCTGGGCTGTGCGAGCAGTTTTTCCATCGCGCCGACGCCTTGCCGGTTGATCAGATCGTCCGGGTCGAGACCGGCGGGCAGCCTTACGATGGCCAGCGATCGCATCGGCGCCAGCAGGGGTAGGGCGCGACCGATCGCTCGCATGGCCGCTTTCTGGCCGGCATTGTCGCCGTCGAAGCACAGGACGGGACGCTCGACCATGCGCCACAGCATTTCGAGCTGCATCTCGGTGAGCGCCGTTCCGAGCGGAGCGACCGCGTCTTCGATTCCGGCCTGCGCGAGTGCCACGACGTCCATGTAGCCCTCAACCACGACCACACGCCCGGTCTGGCGCGAAGCGGGGGCGGCGCGGTGGAGGTTGTAGAGTGTGCGGCCCTTGTCGAACAGCGGGGTGTCGGGTGAGTTCAGGTACTTCGCAACACCATCGCGGCTTTCGAGGATGCGCCCGCCGAACGCGATTACGCGTCCGCGTGCATCCTGAATCGGCAGCATGACCCGGCCACGGAAGCGATCGTATTTGGTGCCGTCTTCGGTCGCGATCCGCATCCCGGTTTCGACCAGCATCGACTCGTCGAATTCGGGCAGGGCGGTCGGCAGAGCCTGTTTGCTTTCCGGCGCGTAGCCGAACCCGAATTCGCGAAGGATTTCGTTTTTGAGGCCCCGCCGCCGCAGATATTCCAGCGCCTCACGCCCTTCCGCGCCGCGAAGGTTGGCGACGAACCATTCCTGCGCCGCTGTCGTCACATCGACGAGGCTTGCGCGCTTTTCTGCCTTCTTGGCAGCGACGGGATCGGGAGCGGGAACCTCCATTCCGGCTTCCGCGGCCAGCTCCTTTATCGCGTCGATGAACGACAGCCCGCGCTGCTCGATCATCCAGCTGATCACATCGCCATGCGCACCGCAACCGAAGCAATGATAGAAGCCCTTCTGGTCGTTGATCGTGAAGCTCGGTGTCTTTTCGTCATGGAACGGACAGCACGCCTTCCACTCGCGCCCCGCCTTCTGGAGCTTGGTCGTGCGCATGATGACGCTCGACAGCGTGACGCGCGCGCGCAGCTCGTCCTTCCATTGCGGGGTAATGGTCATGGTTGGACAGTGCGTCCGAATGCGCGCGCGTTCAAGCGCGCTCTGTGGACTAGGCTGTGACTAGCTGAGAGCCGCCTTCACCAGCCCGCTCGCCAACTTGCCGTCGAGCACCGCGCCGTGCTTTGCCTTGAGCGCGCCCATGACTTGGCCCATGTCCTTCATCGAGGACGCTCCGGTCTCTGCCTTGATCGCATCGATTGCGGCCTTCGTCTCTTCCTCGCTCATCATCTGAGGGAGGAATCCCTCGATCACGGCCAGTTCGGCCTGCTCCTTCGCGGCGAGTTCTGCGCGTCCACCGGTCTCGTACATCTCGATCGATTCGCGCCGCTGCTTGGCCATTTTCTGCAGCACGCTCGTAACCAGCTCGTCGTCGGGGATGTCCTTGCCGCTGGTGCGCTCTTCGATATCGCGATCCTTGATCTTGGCGGAGATCTGGCGGAGCGTCGCGGTGCGCTCTTTCTCGCCCGCTTTCATGGCAGTGATGGTGGCGGACTTGATGTCGTCGCGGATCATGGTTCTTTCCCGTTCTGGATTCGTTGGCCGCTATGTCTTCCTGGTCGGCTTGGGTTTCAAGGTCTGGGCGTGTTCTACGCACCGTTTGAAGAGCGCGCGAAGCGCAGCATCGTCATTCCAGATCTCCGGCGTGACATAGACATAGCCGCGCATCACCGAACCATACGAAATCACGTCCGAGGTGCCATGCTCCTCGTTATAGGCTTTCTTGTCCGTCTCGGAGAGCCGCACCGTCAGCGTTCCGTCCTTCTGCAAGGCGCTGAACATGTTGCCGTTCATCGCGGTGTACCTGTTCGCCTTTCCCTTGACCTTGAGGTCGGGATATTCCGCGACGATTTCCTCGTAACGGGACAGCGCTGCGGCGTAGTCGGCTGAGCTCATTGCGAATACCTGTGGATGGATCGTTGCTATTCGCAGGTCTAATGCAATCCGGACCGACAGCCCAGCTTGACGCGCGCCCGGCAGCCGCTTAGCCGATGAGACTTAGCGACATCGCTGGAAACACCTGACTCGGAGAGCCCCAAATGGCTTCTGCTGCCACACGTCCTGCGCAACCCAAGGGTGCGACGGGCTGCCTCGTTCTGGCCGATGGCAGCGTGATCTGGGGGCGTGGTTTCGGGGCAAGCGGCAGCGCGGTCGGCGAGGTGTGCTTCAACACCGCGATGACGGGGTACCAGGAGGTGATGACCGATCCCTCCTATGCCGCGCAGATCGTCACTTTCACCTTCCCGCATATCGGCAATGTCGGCGCCAATGCCGAGGATGTGGAAAGCGCGGTCGAGAGCGCAGTCGGCTGCGTGGTGCGCGAGGATGTGACGGCGCCGAGCAATTTCCGCAGCCTGGAAGACTTCACCGCGTGGATGGAGCGCAATGGGAAAATCGGCCTGTCGGGCGTGGACACCCGCGCGCTGACCCGCGCGATCCGCCTGAATGGCGCGCCCAACGCCGTGATTGCGCATGAGCCGTCGGGCCAATTCGATCTCGACGCGCTACATGCCCGCGCGCAGCAATGGGCCGGGCTAGAGGGCATGGACCTGGCGAAGGTCGTGACCCGCGAAGCGCAGGAGAGCTGGGAAGGCGGATACTGGCGGCTCGGCCACGGCTATGGACGCGCGGCGCGCGATGCCACCCCGCATGTTGTCGCGGTGGATTACGGCGCGAAGGACAACATCTTCCGCAACCTCGTGCGCGCGGGTGCCAAGGTGACGGTGGTCCCGGCGAGGACCTCATTTGACGACATCATGGCGCTGAGGCCCGATGGCGTGTTCCTCTCCAACGGCCCGGGCGATCCGGCGGCGACGGGCGAATACGCAGTGCCGGTGATCAAGGCGCTGCTCGATGCCGATATGCCGCTGTTCGGCATTTGCCTCGGCCACCAGATGCTCGCGCTGGCGGCGGGCGCGAAAACGGTGAAGATGCACCAGGGCCACCGCGGCGCAAACCACCCGGTCCAACGCGTCGGGGAAGGCTGGGGCGAAACCACCGGCCTGGTAGAGATCACCAGCATGAACCACGGCTTCGCGGTCGATGCCGACACCCTGCCGCCCGAGGTGGAGCAGACCCATGTGAGCCTGTTTGACGGCTCGAATTGCGGTATCGCGGTGAAGGGCAAACAAGCGTTCGGGGTGCAGTATCACCCGGAGGCTAGCCCAGGACCGCAGGACAGCTTCTACCTGTTCGAGAAGTTTGTTGGGGGGCTTTAGGTGGTCAAACAAGCGGAATTAGAAGCCTTGGTCTTGCACGGGCTTTACGAATATTATCAACGGGCTAGTGAATCCCTAACGCTGGAGGACGTTCAGGAATTCCTCTCTCCGGACGTTACTGATGCGAGAGTGGAACTCGCTCTCGGAGTCCTCGGTGGGAATGGATGGGTGAATATCGCGCGGCCGATCGTGTCGGGCCAGCGCACGAAATACTCCCTGACCGACGCAGGTTATAAGTATGCAGAGCAACTCAACGAGCGAGCCGAGCATGAGAGCGATCCATTAGCCAAAGTCGAAAGCCAGCTTGCACCAGGTGCTGATCGAGTTGTCAGCTTCTCCGACAATCAACGCATGCAAGAAGACGCCATTGCAGCAGTAGAGGACGCGGAGGAAGTTCTTCGCTCGAGCAACCAAATCGATCCTGCCGTGCGGGACGAGGCGATACTTGGTAGTCGATCTTGGAAAGATGGCGTTACAAAGGGTCGAGCTTTCGCGGTCGCGTCATTCAAGTTTCTCGTATGGGACAGGCTAAAGGCAATAGCTGAGGGCGGGATAGAGGACGCCTATCGAGTTGCGCTGACGGGCATTCTGCTCACTCTCGGAACAATCATTGTGAGTCTCTTCTAAATGCCCAAACGCACCGACATCTCCTCCATCCTCGTCATCGGCGCCGGTCCGATAATCATCGGGCAGGCCTGCGAGTTCGACTACTCCGGCACGCAGGCGATCAAGGCGTTGAAGGAGGAGGGCTATCGGGTCATCCTCGTCAACTCCAATCCGGCGACGATCATGACCGATCCGGAGTTCGCCGACGCGACTTATATTGAGCCGATCACGCCGGAGATTGTCGCCAAGATCATCGCCAAGGAAAAGCCCGACGCGCTGTTGCCGACCATGGGCGGGCAGACCGCGCTCAACTGCGCGCTCAAGCTCGATGAGATGGGCGTGTTGGCCCAGCACGGAGTCGAGATGATCGGCGCAAAAGCCGACGCGATCGACAAGGCCGAGAACCGCCAGCGGTTCCGGGATGCGATGGATTCCATCGGTCTCGAAAGCGCGCGCAGCGGGGTGGCGAACACGCTCGAAGAAGCGCGCGGTGTTCTGGAGCGCACGGGCCTCCCCGCGATCATTCGCCCCAGCTTCACGCTCGGCGGCACAGGCGGCGGGATCGCCTACAACAAGGCGGAGTTCGACAAGATCGTATCGGACGGGCTCGACGCCTCGCCCACCACCGAGGTTTTGATCGAGGAATCGCTGCTCGGCTGGAAGGAATACGAGATGGAGGTCGTCCGCGACAAGGCGGACAATTGCATCATCATCTGCTCGATCGAGAACGTCGATCCGATGGGCGTGCATACGGGGGACTCGATCACGGTCGCGCCGGCGCTGACGCTGACCGACAAGGAATACCAGATCATGCGCACCGCCAGCCTAAATGTGCTGCGCGAGATCGGGGTCGAGACCGGCGGATCGAACGTGCAGTTCGCGGTCAATCCCAAGGACGGCCGGTTGATCGTGATCGAGATGAACCCGCGGGTTTCGCGCTCGTCGGCGCTGGCGTCGAAAGCGACCGGATTCCCGATCGCGCGCGTCGCGGCGAAATTGGCGGTCGGCTACACGCTCGACGAAATCACCAACGAGATCACCGGCGCGACCCCGGCGAGCTTCGAGCCGACCATCGACTATGTCGTCACCAAGATCCCGCGCTTCGCATTCGAGAAATTCAAGGGCACCGAGCCGTTGCTCTCAACTGCCATGAAGTCGGTCGGCGAAGTCATGGCGATAGGCCGCAACTTCCAGGAATCGATGCAGAAAGCCCTGCGCGGGCTGGAAACCGGTCTCGATGGTTTCAACCGTGTGCCCGAGCTCGATGGCGTCTCGCGCGAGGTCATCACCGCAGCCATCTCGCGGCGCACGCCGGACCGATTGCTGAAAGTGGGACAGGCGTTGCGCGAAGGCTTCAGCGTTGAAGACATCCAGAACGTCACGGGCTACGACCCGTGGTTCCTGCGCCAGATCGAAGCAATCATCGTCGCCGAGGTTCAGGTGTCGTCGGACGGTTTGCCTAACGATGCCGAGGGCTTGCGCCGGTTGAAGGCTATGGGCTTCTCGGACAAACGGCTGGCGACCCTTGCCGTACGCTCGGTTGGAGTTGCCGGGGGGATGGCCGAAACGCAGGCCAAGCGCTCGGGCCTGCTTCACGATGCGCTCCAGGCCATGGCCGGCGCGACCAACGAAGACGAAGTTCGCGCGCTGCGCCGCAAGCTCGGCGTGTTGCCGGTGTTCAAGCGGATCGACAGCTGTGCGGCCGAGTTCGAAGCGATCACGCCCTACATGTATTCGACTTACGAAGCGCCCAGCTTCGGAAAGCCGGAATGCGAGGCTGACCCGAGCGATCGCAAGAAAGTCGTCATCCTCGGCGGCGGTCCCAACCGGATCGGGCAGGGGATCGAATTCGACTATTGCTGCGTCCATGCCTGCTTTGCGCTCGCCGAGCAGGGCTTCGAGACGATCATGGTCAACTGCAACCCGGAGACCGTTTCGACCGACTATGACACTTCGGACCGGTTGTACTTCGAGCCGTTGACGGCGGAGGATGTGCTTGAAATCCTGCGGGTCGAAATGTCGACGGGCGATTTGGTCGGTGTAATTGTGCAGTTCGGCGGACAAACGCCTCTCAAACTGGCGCAGGCGCTGGAGGATGAGGGAATTCCGATCCTTGGCACGTCGCCCGATGCGATCGACCTTGCCGAAGACCGCGAGCGCTTCGCCAAGCTGGTCAACAAGCTGAAGCTGAAGCAGCCGGACAACGGCATCGCCTACAGCCGCGACGAGGCGGCGGCTGTGGCCGCTCGCATCGGCTATCCGGTGCTCTTGCGCCCGTCTTACGTGCTCGGCGGAAGGGCGATGGAAATCGTCGATTCCGAAGCGCAGCTCGACGACTACATCAAGACCGCGGTGAACGTCTCCGGCGACAGCCCGGTGCTTGTCGATCAGTATCTGCGCGACGCGATCGAATGCGACGTCGATGCTCTTTGCGACGGGAAGGAAGTCCGCATCGCCGGCGTTATGCAACATATTGAGGAGGCCGGTGTGCACTCGGGCGACAGCGCCTGCACGCTGCCGCCCTACTCGTTGCCTGCCGATACCGTTGCCGAGATGGAGCGCCAGGCCGATGCTCTTGCAAGGGCGCTCGGGGTGCGCGGGCTCATGAATGTGCAATTCGCGGTCAAGGATGGCGAGGTGTACCTGATCGAGGTTAACCCGCGCGCCAGCCGCACGGTGCCGTTCGTGGCCAAGGCCATCGGGCAGCCGGTCGCCAAGATCGCATCGCGTGTGATGGCCGGCGAGATGCTCGCCGACTTCGAGCCATTCAAGCGCGATCTTCCGTACATCGCGATCAAGGAGGCCGTGTTCCCGTTCGGTCGATTCCCGGGGGCAGACCCCGTGCTGACCCCAGAAATGAAGTCGACCGGCGAAGTCATGGGGATCGACACGACCTTCGATGCCGCTTTCCTCAAGTCGCAAATGGGCGCCGGGATGATGTTGCCCTACGAAGGAACGGTCTTCGTCTCGGTCAAGAATACCGATAAACCGGTGATCGTCCCAGCGGTCAAGCGACTGATCGAACAGGGCTTTCGCGTGATCGCCACCGGTGGAACGCAGACATTCCTGGCCGAGCAGGGGCTGGCAGTCGAACACATCAACAAGGTTGCCGAAGGCCAGCCGCATATCGTCGACAGGATCATCGATGGGGAAGTGGCGCTGATCTTCAACACCACCGAGGGCTGGCAGTCGCTACTCGACAGCAAATCGATCCGTGCCACGGCACTGGAGAAGAAAGTTCCGTATTACACGACGGCCACTGCTTCCAACGCCGCGGCGGCAGCGATTGCCGCTGTAAAACCGGATCAACTTGAAGTCCGCTCGTTGCAAGACTATTATAGCTGACGAATTAGCGCAGTCCTCCCGACATTTTGGTGCAATCGGGCCGCCTCCATCGGAGCGGTCGCACTCGGAATGACGCAGGATTCGGGTGGGACGAAGAAGGAAAGAAACGGATGGCGACGATGGAAAAAGTTCCGATGCTGGCGGAGGGGTATGAGCGTCTTACTACAGACCTCAAGGCGCTGCGTGAGGAACGCCCGAAGATTGTCGATGCGATCGAAGAAGCTCGCGCGCATGGCGATCTCTCGGAAAATGCCGAGTATCATGCGGCGAAGGAGCGCCAGGGACAGGTCGAGGCGCAGATCGCCGAAATCGAGGACAAGGTCAGCCGTGCCCAGATTATCGACCCGGCAACCTTGTCAGGGGATCGGATCATTTTCGGTGCAACCGTGACGCTGCTCGATGAGGACGACAAGCCGATCAGGTACCAGATTGTCGGCCAGACCGAAGCGGATGCCAGTAAGGGCCGGATTTCTTATTCTTCGCCATTGGCCCGCGCGCTTATTGGCAAGCAAGTCGAAGACGAGATCGAAGTAACCGTCCCGTCGGGCGACAAGTTCTACCTCGTCGACAAGATCGAATTCATCTGAGGATAGTGCGAAAAGCACCTTAGATCAGGCGCTTTTCCATCGCGTAATTGTAAATGGCTACGCCGTCGATTTCGAAGTCGCGGCGGTGCTGCATTCGGTATTCCGCCCGTTCGAAAGCGGGCCGGGCAAGTTCGCTCGCTTCGGTGTAGAGGCGGTGGATGCCCAAAGACCGGGCGTGACGTTCCGCGGTGTGGAGCAACTCGTCCGCCAAGCCCTTCCGCGTGTGGTCCGGGTGGCAATAGAGCATGTCGAGATGCCCGTCCGGTTCCAGCAGCGAGTAGGCTACGGCAAGGTCCCGCGCATCGGCAGCGACGAATATCGTCGCCCCGGCCTCATCCCGTTCACGGAATCGTTGAGGTCCGGGATGCCGGGCAGCCCACGCTTCCGCTTGTTCGGGCGTATAGGACTTTGGCCCGATTGCCTTGATCGCCGCGAGCGTCAGTTCAGCGAGAACGGGAGCATCTTCTGTACGAAAGAGGCGGATGGCATAGGCCATCGCGAAGACTACTCGTCCGGTGTCAGCAGCTTGTGGATATGGACCACGACATACTTCATCTCGGCATCATCGACTGTGCGCTGAGCCTGTGCCCGCCATGCATCCACCGCAGCATCGTAGGAACTGTAGACGCCGACCACGTGTACGCTTTCGGGGTCCTGAAATTCATGTCCACGCGGATCTGTGACGCGGCCGCCCATGACGAGATGAAGTCGCTGCGACGGTGTTGTTTCTTCCATTGCCTTGAACCCCTGGGGAGAATTGATGCCGCGCCTTTACCGCAACGCCGGCGCGGAGCAAGTCCGGAAAGTCAATTGCTGACGCGATCCTTCAGGTCACGAACTGCTCGTTCTGCCTTGCGTCGGGTTCGCCGGGCCATTGTCTTCGTTTTGTCTGCGGCGGTCCCGGCGAGATAGTCGGCGTCGCGCCGCATCTCGCGCGATTTCGCTGCAGCGTCGTCGCTCAAGTCTTCAAGCTTCTCGCGCCCCGTCCGTGCGCTGTCGAGCGCATCGTCGATCAGCTTGATCCCGTAGGCCACCAGCGCATCGGCCAGCAACGTCCCGAATGCCGATCCGCGCGCCTTGGCGGCATTGCCGACGCTCCGGGCTGCACCGGTGGCCGCTCCGCTAACGGCTCCTGCTGCACCGGTGGCGGCGTTCCTTGCCGCTCTTCGGCCAGGCCTGGTGAGCATCCCGACGACAAGACCAAGAGCAATTGCTCCGCCCAGGACGGTGAAGGGGTTCTCTTTGACATAGGTCGTTGCCGCCCCAGCTGTTTCCTTGGCTTGGTCGGCAACACTCCGCTCCGCAATGCGCCGTTCGCTTGCTTCGATCTTGGCACGCAATTCATCGCGCTTGCCGGCAGGTGTGGGGGCATTATCCGTCATTGTCGTCTCCGAATGCGGGCTGGGCTACGTCGCTTTCCAACTCCGCAGATTCACGTGAGTCTGCAGGGATATCGTCATCGGTCTCTGCCGTAGCACCACTGGCGTCTTCGGGAGTGATCCCAAAGATCTCAAGGATGGGTTCGCGCGCGAAGAACAGGACGATCGCACCGACCAGGGCGGCAAGGATCCCGCGATTGTCGTCGGCGTGCCCCTTGGCGACCTCGAACACATCCTTGGCGCCATCCCCGACCCGACTGCCAATCCGGGCCGCAATTCCCTTTCCGGAAATGCTGTTTCGAGCGTGTTCGATGTCGGCCATCAACACATCGCGAGCGGCGTCGCGCAAGGCGCGATCTTCGACGAATTGTTGCGGAAGCTTGGTCATGCCGCCTCGTCATCGGACGCTTTCGCGAACAACGCTCCCAGGAGTTTCCCGTGCGAATAGGCACTGTACCCCAGCAGGCCGACCAAAAGCAGCAGCCCGCCCACGACGATGGCAATGGCACCCCAAATCGTCACCAGCGGCGCGAGGGCCATCACAAGACCCACAGCCAAGGCGAGGAAAGCGATGTGCAGCAGGATGATCGCGACGACGACGAGCGCCAGCGCAATCCCGACGCTTCGACCGGCAAGTGCAGCGCGTCCCTTCTGGAACGCAAGCTCGGCTTCCGCGTAGGTCTTGCCGTCATCGATCAGCGCCGCGAGCTCTTCGACCAGGGATTCGTCGAATTCGGCCTGGCTTTCGGCGGTTGCATCCTGTTTTTCCGTGGGAATGGGGGCAAGAGGGTCCGCAGCTTCGTCCTGCGACCCTTCAGGCCCTGTCCCCTCCAACATCCGATAGTCCCCGTTGCGCGCCTAGCTGCGCGGTCCGCGAAGCATGCGCGCGAGCAGGAAGCCGGCCACTGCGGCAATTCCCACCGCCACGCCTGGGCTCTTGCGAACGAATTCGCGGGCATCTTCGCCGAGCTCTTCGACGCTCTTGGCTTCGAGCGATGCCGAGGTTTCGGCAAGGCTGCGCGACGCTTTGCGCGCATAGTCGCCATATTGCTCACCGAAGCGTTCATCGATCTGCTCCGCAGTATCGCCGACGACCTTGCCAAGTGAAGCGATACCGTCGCTCACAGCGCTCTTGCTGTCGGTTGCGAGCTCGCCGGCGCGAGTCTTGGCCTTCTCGCCGTAGACCTTGGCTTCCGCCATGAGATCGTCGCTGCGACTCCCGGCTTCGGCGCGCAGTGCGGCTGCGCCGGACTTGGCTTCTTCGAGAGCAGTGTTGAAACGGCTCTTGGCTTCGCTGGCACCGCTTGCCTCTTCCGCAGGCTTGGAAGTCGCCGCAGTCTTTTTCGGAGCGGCCTTCTTTGCGGCGGTCGACTTGGTCGTGCCGCCCTTGGCCGGACTGGCTGGGGTCTTGGTGCTCTTCGTGCTTTTGGTTTCTGCCATGATTCTCGCTTCTGTCCTCCGAATGCGTGGTTTTCCAGTCAGAAATCGTATTCACGCCGTTAGCGGCGCGCACGCATGCTTGCGCCGTAAACATGCTGCGCATAGAGCGCGAAAACTCTTCCCTATCTTATGCGATATGGGGGTGTCTTAGCAATATACAACACATTGCCGACGGAGCCAAACATGACCGCGATCATCGATCTGCACGGACGCGAAATTCTCGACAGCCGTGGCAACCCTACCGTGGAAGTCGATGTACTGCTGGATGACGGCAGTTTCGGCCGCGCTGCGGTGCCTTCGGGGGCATCGACCGGTGCGCACGAAGCGGTAGAGCTGCGCGATGGTGACGCAGGCCGTTACAAGGGCAAGGGCGTGCTGAGAGCGGTCGAAGCGGTCAACACCGAGATCCGCGATTTACTCGTCGGGGCGTTCGACGCCGAAGACCAACGCGATATCGATCTGGGGATGATCGCCCTCGACGACACGCCGAACAAGGGACGGCTCGGCGCGAATGCAATTCTCGGCACCAGCCTCGCCGTTGCCAAGGCGGCGGCGAATGCGCGCGGTCTGCCGCTCTACTCCTACCTCGGCGGAGTCGCGGCACATGTCTTGCCAGTACCGATGATGAACATCATCAATGGCGGCGAGCATGCTGACAACCCGATCGACATCCAGGAATTCATGATCATGCCGGTCGGTGCGGAAAGTCTTGCCGAAGCGGTTCGTTGGGGTTCCGAAGTCTTTCATACGCTGAAGAAGGGATTGTCGGAGAAAGGCCTGGCAACGGCCGTTGGAGACGAAGGAGGATTTGCACCCGATCTGGCCAGCACTCGCGCTGCGCTGGATTTCATCATGGCGTCGATCGAGCAGGCCGGGTTCAAACCGGGCGACGATATAGTGCTGGCACTGGACTGCGCCGCAACGGAGTTCTTCAAGGACGGCAAGTACGAAATCTCAGGGGAGGGGCTGAGCCTCGATGGCCAAGGCATGGCCGACTACCTCGCGAAGCTGAGCGACGAGTATCCGATCCGGTCGATCGAAGACGGGATGGGCGAAGACGATTTCGAAGGCTGGAAGGCCGTTACCGACGCGATCGGCGACGAGGTGCAGCTGGTTGGTGACGATCTTTTCGTGACCAACCCCGCGCGCCTGTCGGATGGAATCGAGCAAGGTCTTGCCAATTCGCTGCTGGTCAAGGTCAATCAGATCGGATCCCTGACAGAGACGCTCGCAGCGGTCGATATGGCCCATCGCGCTGGATACACCTCGGTCATGAGCCACCGTTCGGGCGAAACCGAAGATGCGACCATCGCCGACCTTGCCGTCGCGACCAATTGCGGACAAATCAAAACGGGCTCGCTCGCACGGTCGGATCGACTCGCCAAATACAACCAGCTTATCCGCATCGAAGAAGAGCTGGGTGACAGCGCATCCTATGCCGGGCGCAGTTGCTTCGGCTGATTGTGCCGGTGCCGCGCGCATCGAAGGGTGCGCCTGAGCACACTCTCCTGTCAGGGGGCGAAAGAGAGGGGCTCAGGCGCTGACAGCGCTCGGCTCAATGAGAGCCATCGACGCTGGCAAAGTAGCGATCCATCGCCGCAACCCCGAATTCGGTGAGCCTGACCAGAACGCGGCGTTGATCGTTCGGGTCCTGTTCGCGAACCACGAGTTCGTTTTCGGCGAGGACACCGAGCCATCGCAAGCCGGTCGTTGGCGGTGAGGCCGACCCGATGCAGGCACTCGATACGGACACGGCCTTCTCTTCGACGAGCGCGATGTAGAGATCGAGAAGGATATCCCAGGCAGGTTCGCCGAATAGCTCTGAATTGCCGAATATGGCGCCGCGCTGACGCCTTCTGGCGTAGGTCTCGCGCGCCAGTTGGGCATATCTGCTGCGGGAGCTCAACCCTTCGGCTGGCAGCGACCGCATCGAGGATTTATCGGCAATAGGGTTGGCACCGGGATCCGGCGGCGTCTGGTCCAATTGGAACTCACCTTCGCGAAGCTGCCTGGCGATCGCCATCAATTGATCCGCGAAAGGTTTCAAATCCTGCATTGCGCCCAGATCAGGGTGCGGCTGCGAGCTGGGTGCGTTTGAGGAGCTCTTTCGAGGAATATCGGGAGATCCCGTTTCATCCATATTCATGATCGGAGAACCGCTTCGATCATCTCGCCCCTCACCGGGGCACGAGTTCTCAATTTGTGCTCGAATGGCATTTTGCACACCAGAGTCGCGACCTCCCGTTGAGCGGTGCGACCGGTGCTTCATGCAACACCAATTGCCCAAGGTTCGCCCCGCGCCATCCGTATTAGCGCTAAGGTTTTGGCTTGGCTTTACGTGGGATTACGGATGTGGAGCGTGTCTTGTGGTCCGTTCGGTGGCTTGATCGAGCCGCAATTGCTGGATTGCGGCGTCGAGATGGGCCGCTGCGATACCCGCCCCCAATCTGTCAAGCTGCGCCAATTGATGCTCCAGTACAGCGAGGATAGCGGCCACATTCACGTCGCCTGCTCCTCGGGCCGTTCCCTCAGTCAATCTGTTTTCCCCAACTCATTCTTTTTTCCCGCCCTTTTAATGCGGCGGGTACCCGCCCCGACGGGTTGTCCAGACTTATCAGCCTAACACCTTATGCAAATCTACAGAGGGAAAATACGTAGTTTCAAGGCGAAGGAGGCAAACAGTGTCTCGAATTGGGATCGCTACCGGTCGAAACGAATGGCCAGGTCGAGCAATGCCAGCGCCGCCTTTGCCGCCTCTCCGCCTTTGTCCTTCTGCGCGGGATCCGCTCGAACCAGAGCCTGCTCTTCGTTTTCGGTGGTGATAATGCCGTTGCCGATGGCGATCCCGTCCATCGTTAGGGCCATGATCGCCCGGGCGCTTTCGCCAGCAACGATTTCGAAATGATAGGTCTCTCCGCGAATGACGACGCCGATTGCAACAAAGCAATCGTAGTCGCCGCTTTCGGCAGCCAAGGCGATAGCACCAGGAACTTCGAGCGCGCCTGGGACGGTGAGTACCTCGGCCGTATGGCCCGCCGCTTCAACCGCCGCTTTCGCACCGGCTATGAGCATATCGTTGAGGTGAGCGTAGAACCGAGCTTCGACAATCAGGATTCGGGCCATGTTTGGGCTACTCCGGGATGGGTTTGTGATCGGTGATGGTAAGACCGAAGCCCTCGATCGCGACGAGATCGGGCCGCGAGTTCGAGAGAAGGATCATGTCGTGCACGCCCAGGTCTGCCAGGATTTGCGATCCGATACCGATATTGCGGATCTCTTCATCCTGCGTCCA
Source organism: Erythrobacter sp. (assembly GCA_030065195.1). Lineage (GTDB taxonomy): Bacteria > Pseudomonadota > Alphaproteobacteria > Sphingomonadales > Sphingomonadaceae > Erythrobacter. Next base: position 43,125 of record JASJDE010000004.1, read on the forward strand.
TTCGCCGCTCGATCCGACGCGGCCGGTGAGGATAACGATGACGCCCGAACCGTGTTCACCTATGGCGCCCATCGCACGCTGCAACGTCCGTTTGCGCGGCCCCGGCTGACCCAGGACATCGTCGAACACTGAAATCGGATGGACGCGGGCGAGGGTTGGTTCGCCGTCCACCACGTGACCCTTCTGCAGGACGTACGCTTCGTTGCTGGAAATCGTATTGCGATAGGTGATCAGCCGCCACTGGCCGCCATAGTCGCTTTCGAACGCTCGCTCATCCATCCGCTCGACCAGGTGATCGTTGCGCATGCGATAGGCGATTAGATCGCGGATCGTTCCGATCTTGAGGTCGTGTTTACGGGCAAAAGCAATCAGGTCGTCGAGCCGCGCCATCGATCCGTCTTCGTTCATGATCTCGCAGATCACGCCGCTGGGATTGAGGCCTGCCAGGCGGGAAATGTCCACCGCCGCCTCGGTGTGACCCGCGCGAACCAAGGTGCCACCGTCGCGCGCTGTCAGGGGGAAGACATGGCCCGGCGTAACGATGTCGTCGGCGCCCTTGGTGCTATCGATAGCAACCGAGACGGTGCGGGCGCGGTCGGCGGCTGAAATGCCGGTCGTCACGCCTTCCTTCGCTTCGATCGAAATCGTGAAAGCCGTTTGCATGCTCTCCTTGTTGTTGCGGCTCATCGGCTCGAGAGCCAGTTCGTCGACCCGTTTCCTGTCGAGCGCGAGGCAGATCAGTCCGCGCCCGTGCGTGGCCATGAAATTGATAGCGGCAGGCGTGGCCATCTGAGCGGGTACGATCAGATCGCCTTCGTTCTCGCGATCCTCATCGTCGACGAGGATGTACATCCGCCCATTGCGTGCTTCGTCGATGATCTCCTCGATCCCCACAAGGACGGGGCGGTCGTCGTTCGCGCCGAGAAAAGTTTCGAGCTTGGCGAGCGTCTCCGCCGTGGGATTCCAATCGGATTCGGTCGCGTCGCGAAGAGTATTGGCGTGAAGGCCGGCAGCGCGGGCGAGACCTGCCTTGGTCATCTCGCCCGATGTGACGATATCGCGAACACGTGTGATTATAGATGTGCTCATGCAATCAATGTATCACATCATAATGTGATTTCAAGCCATTTGCTTTGCGATGCCCCCTCTGCTGTTCGGACATCAAAAATCTCTGGTCTTGGTTCAGGATCGGATGATCCGGGTTTCAGGAAATTCTCGCTGAGTCGATCGAAGGCAGGTCAAACCCCGGCCAACGCAAACATCGGAAAAGTCTCATCGGGAGCGGAGAATGGCAAATTACGATCAGCGCCTGCACAAGGAAACTCTCAAGATCTATGAAGAAATGAGTTCGCAAGGAGGGGTTCTGAAGACCAACAAAGACTACAGGTGGTTCTTCACCAACTCGCACGCATACATCACCCGACAGATCCACAGACACATTAACCTGTTCAAGAAACCCAACGATCTGATGCGATTGAACAGCCTGTTTGCGCGGGATTTCCTGAGGTCGTTCAAGACGCCGCATGGTCGCTGGAAGGACGCCTATGAGGTGTGCGCGGGATACAAGGATGCGCGCGAAGCCGGCTTCCTATCGATGTTGAGGTACGATTCCTTTTCCTACGAAGGTTGCGCCGCGTGCATGGCGCAGGTGCATATCACCCAGGATTTGCGGAAGGCCCTGCAGCAGGAGAGGGGGGTTTCCGAAGTGGATTATGGAAACGTCCTGGTGTTTGTGAACGAGGGGCATTTCTATTCTACAAAACTGTTGTTCGGCACCGGTCCGGCAGCGCTCAGGATTACAGGCCAGCTTCCCATCATCAACTTTCTCGGCACCACGGCCGAGCGATGGAGGAACGAAGCATGGCGATCGGTAATGAAGACGAACGTTCCTAAGCCGACAAAGGACTTCACGACCAGGTACTACAAGGCTGAGAATCGACCGGGATACTAATCGTGTTGGGTCAGAACCCTTGGCAAGCGCGGTTGTCCCGTGACAGCGGTGATCTGATCGATTGCAACAGGGAAATGCGTGGTGGACGCACTAGGGTTCGAACCTAGGACCCGCTGATTAAGAGTCAGCTGCTCTACCAACTGAGCTATGCGTCCACTCCGATTGAGGCATCGGATCGTCCGATCAAGGGGCGCCGTCCAAGACGGCCCGAATCAGGCGAGGCGCTGCATATAGCGCGCATTCTCCGGATTGAAAGAGCCTATGCTGCATTGCAGCGAAAGCCGCGCTCCAAATTGCGTCGCAACTTGTCGGTCGAGGTCACCTGGGAATCGAGTTTGTCGTGAAGGTTTTCCTTGATCTGAACCAGGCCGAGGCTTTCCAGCTCGGCTACCGCCTTCAGGGCAGCAGGCTGGGTTAGGGGGGCGATCGCATGCAATTGGCGCAGAGTCGTGTCGAGGCCTTCGCTCTCGCGACCCGAAATCGCCTCGGCCAGCATGGCAGCCCGCACCAAGGCGGACTGGTCCATGTCGGTTTCGCCCGCCGGACGGGCGTTCATTACCTTGAGCAGCCAGTGCCTGATCGCTGAAAAGCGAACCATCGAAGCCTCCAATAGGAATATCGGTGCCTGACGACGGACCAGCGCTTGGGTGCCAATCGTCGTCAGGACTTGCGCGTCCAACTATTCCTGCGGTGTGGGTCTTGCAGGATACGACCCGAACGCGGGCGCTTTTGTGAGCAACCGCACATCTTTTCGCATGAGGTGACGTTTACGGAAAGTCGCCCAGTTGGGGGACCTGTGTTACTCTATTTAACATTATGCAGCGTCACTTCGGCCGTATCGAGGCTCTGAACGATATCGGAGACGTCCTCCGATACGCTGCCGATGTGTGTATCGAGCAGAAGGTGATGCGATACAGCTACCACTTCACGCCTCTGTTCGATGCGGCGAATTCTCCCCGGACCGCGGTGATTGCCGAAGGATTCGATCCGGAATGGCTGGCCCTGTATGAAGATTCCGATTTTCGGTCATGCGATCCCATTCCGGAAAGGATCATGAGTCACGGTGCAATGCTGACATGGCAAGACGCAATGCAGGCTGGCCCGAACTCGCCGGATAACCTGCGCTATTTCGAAGCCATGCGCGAACACGGATTGATCCACGGCTTCGGCATCCCGCTTTTCGGACCGCGGGGACGAAACGCCTATGCGTCGTTCGACTACGATCGACCGGTGAGCGAGATCGATCCCGTATCCTTGGGAATTGTGCGCACCGTTCCGCAAGCCGCGCATCAGCGCGTGTGCGTGCTGCTCGAATCCAGCCGGGATCGTCCGGAATTGTCTGAGCGTGAGCAGGAAGTCATAACGTGGGTGTCGCGCGGGAAATCGCTCAGCGCGATTGCTACCATCCTCGATTTGTCGCCCGATACCGTCAAGACCTACACCAAGCGGATATACGCCAAGCTAGACGCATCCGATCGGGTCGGAGCCACCGTAAAGGCCCTGAAACTGGGACTCGTCAAAGTCTAGCGTCAGCTCGCCAATCCTCCGCGCGGGGCGTTGCGGTTCCAACGATTGACCATCATCAGCGCTCCGATGCAGATCATGTTGGTGAGCATCGAAGAGCCTCCGTGGCTCATGAAGGGGAGGGGTATGCCGACGACAGGCGCCATGCCCATCACCATCAGAAGGTTTACGGCAATGTAGAAGAATATCGTCGCCACCATCCCGGCGGCGAGCAGGCTGGCAAAGCGATCGCGGGATTCGCGGGCGACTTTCAAGCCCCAGCGGAGGATGATGCTGAACACGGCGATCACGAACAATCCCCCGGCCAGGCCCCATTCCTCCGCCATCGTCGCGAACACGAAATCGGTGTGCGGCTCGGGCAGGTAATTGAGATGGCTTTGCGAACCGTTGTTGAAGCCTTTGCCGAATAGCCCGCCCGATCCGATCGCGATCTTGGATTGGGTGATGTGATAGCCGGCGCCCAGTGCGTCTGCCTCCGGGTCGAACATCGTCAGGACGCGCTGTTGCTGGTACTCTTTCAGACCGAAAAAGAAGGCGAGGGGCGCAGCCACGACCGCTCCAACGCCGCCAATGACAAACCAGCGCATCGGCAGGCCGGCCAGCAGCATCACAACCGCTCCCCCGAAGGCGATCGCCAGCGAGGTGCCGAGATCCGGTTGCAAAAGAACGAATGCGACCGGCAAGGCGATCAGGGCGGCGGGTACAAGCAAGGCCCGCCAACTGGTGATCAGTCCGACGGGCAAAGTCGAATAGAATTGCGCCAGAGTTACCACGATCACCGGCTTCATCAGCTCCGACGGTTGAAGCACCATGAAACCCAGATCGAGCCAGCGCTGGCTGCCCCCTCGCAGGGCGCCCATCGCCTCTACCGCCACCAGCATGAGGAGGACGACGATATAGGCGGGGTATGTCATCAACCGCACGAATTCGCGTGGCAGCGATGCGATGATTGCGGCCATTACGAGAAAGACGGAGAACCGGATGAGGTGCGACGTTGCGAATGGTTGCATCGATCCGCCGGCCGCCGAATAGAGAACCGCTGCCCCGAATGCGACGAGCAGGAGTAGCGGGATAAGCATACCCCAGGGTTGCCGAGCGATGGGAGCGGGGACGACGCTGCTCATTCGTTCGCTCCTGTATCAGCGGCAGGGATACCCGCATCGGGTGGGGGAGAGCCCGCTGATGTCGGGTCTGCACGCGGCGCTACGAACTCGTCGGCGATTTCCTGCGACTGTTCGGCGGCAAGTCGCGCTTCCGCTTCGACGCGGTCGAAAATGTCCTCGTCGCGCCGCGGCGGGGCGATCACCGTTTCGCCCCTCTCGGCGGCATAGGCGGCATAGCGCGCTTCGAGCCGTTCCTGAGCGGTACCGCCCCATTGCTGCTCAAGCGCGCGCAGAGCTTCGAGGCCCTTTGCGGGATCGAACATGAACGTCATCACGTCGCGTGCAATCGGATAGGCCGCGCCCGAACCGCCGCCGTGCTCGATCACGACTGCACCGGCATAACGCGGCTTGTCCACCGGTGCGAAGAAAGTGAAGAGCCCGTGATCGCGGTACTTCCACGGGCCGGAGCGCCCGTCCGATACGCTGAGCGAAACCACCTGCGCCGTCCCGGTCTTTCCGGCCATCTGGATGTCGGGGAAGGGCAGGCGACCGCGGCCGGCGGTGCCGGGGCCATTGACGACATCGCTCATAGCCTGACGAACATAGGCAACGTGATCGTCGGGGAAGTCGACCTGGTCGAATCCCTTGGGAGGCGTGTTCATCGTCAGCCTTGGCATTACGTGCTTGCCGGTCGCAAGTCGCGCCGATGTCACCGCAAGCTGTAAGGGGCTGGCGAGGTAGTATCCCTGCCCGATCGAGGCATTGACGGTGTCGAACGGCTCCCAATCGCGCCCGAACTTGTTGAGCTTCCAGTCGGGTGTGGGAACGGTGCCGTAAAACTGGCTGATCACTGGAAGAGGGAATTCCTCGCCCATGCCGGTGGTCCTGGCCATATCGGCAACCGCGTCGAAGCCGATTTGCTGCGCGAAGTGGTAGAAATAGCTGTCGCAGCTCTGATAGATGGCCTTGGCCATGTCGACCGTGCCGTGGTTGCTCCAGCAATTGAAGAAGCGGTTGCCGATCCTGCGCCCGCCTGCACAGGCGATCGTCTCATCGGGGCTGATTCCCGCCTTCAGGAATGCCATGCAATGCATCGGCTTCACGGTCGAGCCTGGCGGATAGAGACCTTTCAGAACCTTGTTGCGCAGCGGCACGCGCTGGTCTTCGCGCAACATGGCGTATTCGACACTGCCGATCCCGTCGGAAAAGCTGTTCGGATCGAAGCTCGGCATCGACGCCATGCACAGGATATCGCCGGATTCGCAGTCCATAACGACGACCGAGCCGCTTTCGAGGCCGATGCGGCGAGCGGCATAGTCCTGCAGCGGTCCGTCGATCGTAAGCCGGACAGGATCGCCCTGGATGTCTTCGCGAGTTTCAAGGTCGCGCACGATTCGTCCCGACGCAGTCACTTCGACGCGGCGCGCTCCGGGCACGCCGCGCAGTTCCTGCTCGAACTGCTTTTCGAGCCCGTCCTTCCCGATCTTGTAGCCGGGTGTGACGAGCAAGGGGTTGCGCTCTTCCTCGTCATATTCCTCGGCATTGGCCGGTCCGACATAGCCGATTAGGTGCCCAACCGAGCAGCCGGTGGGATAGAAGCGCGAAAACCCGCGCTGCGGGACCACTCCCTGCATGTCGGGAAGCCGGACGCTGAGCGCGGCGAATTCCTCGTAGTTGAGACCGCTGGCAACCTCGACCGGCTGGTATCCGCTGCTCGCTGCTATCGTGGTCTTAAGGTCGGCGATGCGCGCTGGATTGAGATTCAGCAGTGCGCCTATCTGGTCCACGGTTGCATCGGCATCGTTCAGCCGGCCGGGGATAACGTCGACCCGGAAATCCGCCCGGTTTGAAGCGAGAGGCGCGTCGTTGCGATCCAGTATCCAGCCCCTGCGTGGAGGGATCAGCGACAGATTGACCCGGTTGCTTTCGGATTCCAGCCGATACTTCTCGTTCTCCGCAATCGCGAGATAGCCCATTCGTGCGGCGAGCAGGACACCGACCCCACCCTGCACGGTGCCGATTATGACGCTGCGCCGGTCGAATGTGTTCTTGAGTGTCGAAGCACTGATGATCGGACCGTTTCGCTTCGTGCCGTTCTTGCGGCCGAACCCCTTGCTCACGCGATCCTCCGCGAACGCGCCAAACGGAACATGTCCAGGCGGGCCACCATACGGGCGAAGACCGGGTATAGCAGGATCGACAAAGCGATCTGCGGCACTGCGGCGAGCAGCAGGTGAGGGGTCATGGACGCGCCGGATACCACCATGGCCACGACGACATACGCCACGATCGCTAGACTGGCGGTGAACCAGTCCTGCCAGAATCCTCGCCATGGAAATCGGGTCTCGATCAATTCCAGCACGATCATGGTGATCGACCATAGCATGACGGCGCTGCCGAACGGCTGGCCGCTGAAGAGATCGTCGAACGCTCCGAGCGGCACACCGACCCACAAGGGCAGCAGGCCGGGCCGCATGATCCTCCATCCGATCAAAAAGAGGAATGCAATCGGCGGGACGACCGGCATCACGTCGGCAAGAAAGAGGACGGGCAGGAGCGAGCCCAGCATGATCGTAACGTAGGGGACGGTAAGGGCGCGCCAGGGCGATTGGACGCGGTTGATCCGGCTGCCGTAGCGATCGGCGCGCGCTGTGGGATTGAGCCGTTCCATCACTCCGCCAGGGGCTCTTCTATCGGTGTCGCAGCCGCTTCGACGGCTTCGGGCTCGAAGATCGGTTCGACCGAGACGAAGTCGGTTGCGGACGGTTCGGCAATGAGCCTGGCGACTGCACCATCGGACGTCACCTCGCTAACGATCGCAACTGCCATACCCGGCCGGTAGTATCCGCCAGCGCCGCTGGTAACGAACAGATCGCCTTCCTCCAACGGATTGGTGCCAAGGTTGATCAGACGGATCCGCAACAGGCCGTCGCCACGGCCTTCGGCAAAGGCAACGACTTCGTCCTTGGCGCGGCGCACGGGAAGCACGCTTTCGCTGTCGGTCAGCAATAGGACTCGCGACGATCCGCGCGCGACTTCGAGGATTCGCCCAACGACCCCGCGTGCAGAATGGACGGGCATGCCCACTTCGATTCCATCCACTCGGCCCACGCCGATCGCGGCAAATCGACGGCTGCTCGACGAACTCGAACCCACTAGCCGGGCAACCGCTACGGGTTCGGCTTCCCCCTCGGCAAGATTGAGCAGCGCTTTCAGCCGTTCATTTTCCTGCTCGACCGACTTTGCTTCCTCGAGACGGATCCGCGCGAGTTCGACTTCTTCGCGCAATGCGGCATTCTGGCTGCCAGCACTGAGATAACCGGAAATGGCATCGAACAGATTGCCTGTCTCGTTCCGCACCATCGCGGTGCCTTCCCCTGCCGGTGCCACCACGTCGTTGGCGGCGCCGCGCAACGGGGCAAAGGAAGATGGCTGCCATAGCGAAAGTGCAAGCAGCCCAGCGCCTAGAAGAGCGCCGAGTCCGGCGAGCAAATATCCGGTGAAGACCGAATATTGGGCCTTCTTGGAATAGCTCGAATGACGCGATGATGGCGGCGCCATGGCCGGATATTTCCTTCTCTAATCTCCGCTAGCTGCGCATCAGGCGGTCATCAAAACGCCGCGATAGATCGGGTCTTCCATCGCGCGGCCGGTACCGATTGCGACGCAGGTGAGCGGGTCTTCCGCGATCGAGACCGGCAGGCCGGTTTCTTCGCGCAGATGCTCATCCAGACGGCGGATCAGCGCACCGCCACCCGTAAGAACGATGCCTTGGTCGACGATATCCGCGGCAAGTTCGGGGGCGGTGTTTTCCAAGGCGATGCGAACGCCTTCGACGATTGCGCCGATCGGTTCGTTCAACGCTTCGGCAACATGGGCCTGGTTGATGGTGATTTCCTTGGGCACGCCATTCACGAGGTCGCGGCCCTTCAGTGTGATGACTTCGCCGACGCCGTCCTCGGGTGTCATGGCAATACCATAGTCCTTCTTGATCCGCTCCGCGGTGGAATCCCCGATCAGCAGGTTGTGATGCCTGCGGACGTAGGACACGATTGCTTCGTCCATCTTGTCGCCGCCAGTGCGCACGCTGGTTGTATAGGCAAGGCCTCGCAGCGAAAGGACGGCAACTTCGGTCGTGCCCCCACCGATATCGACGACCATCGAACCGACCGGTTCCGTGACGGGCATGTCAGCGCCGATTGCAGCCGCCATCGGTTCGAGGATCAGGTGCACTTCGGAAGCGCCCGCGTTGGAAGCAGCGTCGCGAATTGCGCGCTTCTCGACCGATGTTGAACCCGACGGAACGCAGATCACGATTTCGGGATAACGGAACAGGTTGCGTTTGCCGTGCACTTTGCGGATGAAGTGCTTGATCATCTCCTCGGCGATTTCGATGTCGGCGATCACGCCGTCGCGCAGAGGACGGATCGCTTCGATCGTGTCCGGCGTCTTGCCCATCATCATCTTCGCGTCGTCGCCTACGGCCTTGACGCGTTTGATCCCGTTGATCGTTTCGATCGCCACGACCGAAGGCTCATTCAGGATGATGCCTTGGTCCTGGACGTAGACCAGCGTGTTGGCCGTTCCGAGGTCGATCGCCATGTTTTGCGAACCGAATTTGAACAGATTGGCAAGGAAGCTCATTTTTTCGTTGTTCCGTGGATGCCGGGCCCGTTCTCGCAGACCCCCTGCAAGCTGAGCGACCCGAAATTGAGGTGTGCATTCGCGCCTAGCGAATCCCTACGGAAAACGCCAAAAATTTTGTTGACGAGGATGGTAATTATGCACGGCAAGGCTCGAATTTGCGGCGTGCGAGGGCTAGCGTACGATTAATGACCAAAATTCGCCGCCTTCCTTCCGATCTGGTCGACCGAATTGCCGCCGGCGAAGTGGTCGAAAGGCCCGCCGCCGCGCTTAAGGAGCTCGTTGAAAACGCCATTGATGCGGGTGCTCGGCGAATCGATGTGGCGCTGACAGATGGTGGCCTGACACGCCTCGAGGTCACCGATGACGGCTGCGGCATGATTGCGGAAGAGATAGCGCTGGCGCTGGAACGACACGCCACTTCCAAGCTGCCGGACGACGCGATCGAGCTGGTTTCGACGCTGGGCTTCCGCGGCGAAGCGCTACCCTCGATTGCAAGCGTGGCGCGCCTGACCATCGAAAGCCGGGTGCGCGATTCGAGCGAGGGTTGGAAACGTGTGGTCGATCATGGCGAAATAGTCGAAGACGGCCCTGCAGCATTGCCTCCGGGGACACGGGTCCGCGTAGAGCAGCTGTTTGCGAAAGTGCCTGCGCGACGCAAATTCCTGCGCACGCCGCGCAGCGAATACATTGCCTGTCTCGACATCGTCCGTCGCCTGGCCATGGCGAGGCCGGAGATTGCCTTCACGCTGACCAATGGTGCGGAAGGCAAATCGCGCACCGCGCTTTCGACTCAGATGGACGAGGAATTGCCAACGCGCGTTTCGCAAATCGTCGCACGCGAGCTGAAGGACAACGCCGTCGAGATTGATCTCGCGCGCGAAACGCCGCACGGAACGATGCGCCTGTCCGGTCTTGCTGGCCTTCCAACCTTCAATCGCGGAGTTGCGGATCATCAATATCTGTTTGTGAATGGCCGTCCCGTGAAAGATCGCTTGCTGGTTGGCGCGGTGCGCGGCGCCTATTCCGACATGCTGGCCCGCGATCGGCATGCAGTGCTGGCGCTGTTCCTGGAATTGCCGCCGCAGGATGTCGATGTGAACGTACACCCGGCCAAGACCGAAGTTCGCTTCCGCGATGCGAGTGGCGTCCGTGGGTTCATTGTATCCGGACTGAGACAGGCTCTGGCGACAGGCGACAGGCGCAGCGCGCAGGGGCCGGATCGTACGGCCATGGAAAGGTGGCAGGCTGAACCGGTCGCGGCGGAGCCGAAACCGGCGCTCCGCTCAATTTTCGAAGGACGAGATTGGACTTCTTCCCAATCGACGGTGGGTTCGCCGCGTGCCGATTGGAAACCGCAGGATCAGGCATTGCCAACGGGTCGGGCGGAATGGGCTGAACCGATGCCCGAGGATAGCGAGGACTATCCTCTCGGCATCGCGCGCGGGCAAGTCGCCAACACTTACATCGTTGCCGAGAGCAAGGATGGCTTGGTACTGGTCGACCAACACGCAGCACACGAACGGCTCGTGCTGGAACGGCTGAAAGCGTCTGGGGCAGGGGAGGCCGTTGCCCGGTCGCAGGCTCTCTTGGTTCCCGACGTGGTCGAGATGGATGAGGCCGATTGCGACCGGCTCGAAGAAGCCGCAGAGGGGCTTGCACGCTACGGGCTCGCGATCGAACGATTCGGTCCGTCCGCGATGTTGGTTCGTGCAGTGCCCGCCGCGATCGCAAAAGCCGATACGGGCAAGCTGCTGGCCGATCTCGCAGACGACATCGCCAAGCATGGCCAGCAGGAAGAGTCGGGGTCACTGCTGCTGGCCGAACGTTTGGAATACGTCTTGGCGACTATGGCCTGTCATGGATCTGTGAGGGCAGGGCGGGTTCTCAGCGTCGCTGAAATGAACGCGTTGCTACGCGAGATGGAAGCGACGCCGCGCTCAGGACAGTGCAATCACGGACGCCCGACCTGGGTGAAACTGAGCATGGAACACGTCGAGAAACTGTTCGGGCGCCACTAGGACATCGTGACCGCACTCCAGATCCTGCTGCTGCTCAATGCAATCTGGTATGCCATGGGCTTCTACGCGTTCTATGTGCGTCGCAATGTGTTCGGCAAAGTCTTGGTCCCGAACCGGGAACACCGCTCGAACTCCGCCTACGAAGCCTTGGTTGAAAGCGGACGCTTCATGGGCGGCTTCAATTTCGCCTTGTCAGCCCTCAACGTGATGCTGCTGTTCAATATAGGCGGGTTCGAGTCTGGCGGCCAATGGGCGACCCTGCTGGTGTTCAACGCGCTAGCGCACGGATCGCAGTTCGCCGGCAATATCCCAATGGCGCTGGAGAATCGTCGCGGGAAGGGCCTTTGGAACGTTTTCAAAGGCGTAATGCTGAGAATTTTCGTGATCGATTTCGTTCTAATGGTGGCGAACGCCGCTTTTGCGCTGGCCCTATTTACCTAGCGCTTTCGTCAATCCTCTATTGGTGCGTTGGGTTCTCGCACAAGCACAAGTCCGACATTAATCGACTGCATTACCAGCTCGTCGTTCTGGTTGAAGACCTGTATGCGATTCTTGGTGAGACCAAGCTCCGGCCGCGACTTGCTCCTCCGCTTTTCGACGATCTCGGTTTCGACCCGCAGGGTGTCGCCAGCGTGGACGGGTTTCTTCCAGAGCAATTCATCGAGGCCCGGCGATCCGAGGCTCGCATGTTTGACGTTGTTCATGTTCTCCACGAGCATCGCCATACACATCGCTCCGGTGTGCCATCCGCTCGCCGAAAGTTTGCCGAAATGTGTTCCCGCTGCGCCTTCATCGCTGAGGTGGAAAGGTTGGGGATCGTATTTCGAGGCGAACTCGATGATCTCCTCGCGGGTAACGTGGTAGCTGCCGAACGCTGCGCGTTGGCCGACTGCATAGTCCTCAAAGTACAGCATAACATCTCCGTTTCAATTTGAAACTGGAATGCCATGTCGCGTGCCGGAGTGCCACTCACAAGTGTGAGAGGATGGTGACGTAGCGGAAGATGGGATTTGCGGCTGTTGCCCTTAGGGAAGGGCCTAGACGTTAAACTTGAACAGCATCACGTCGCCGTCCTGGACGAGGTAATCCTTACCTTCCTGGCGCAGCTTGCCCGCTTCCCGCGCGCCGCTTTCGCCGCCCAAGGCAATGTAATCGTCATAGGCGATCGTTTCCGCGCGAATGAATCCCTTTTCGAAATCCGTGTGAATTTCGCCCGCCGCCTGCGGGGCTTTCGCACCGTCGGGGAAGGTCCAGGCGCGCGATTCCTTGGGGCCGGCGGTGAAGAACGTCTTGAGGCCGAGCAACTTGTATCCGGCGCGGATTACGCGCGCCAAGCCGCTTTCTTCGAGACCCAGTGCTTCGAGATACTCAGCGCGGTCTTCCTGCGGCATTGCGATAAGTTCGGATTCGATCGCAGCGGAAACGACTACGGCCTCGGCGCCTTCGACTTCGGCTTTGGCGAAGACCTTGGCTGAGAGTTCGTTTCCGTCTGCGGCGTCGTCTTCGGCGACATTGCAGACATACAACACAGGCTTGGCGGTCAGCAGCTGCGCTTGCGCGAACAATCGCGCTTCTTCGTCGTCCTTTGGCTCCGTAAGGCGGGCCGGCTTGCCGTCCTTCAGCAGTTCAAGCGACTGGCCGAGCACGCTGGCGAGGGTCTTCGCCTCCTTGTCTCCTGCCGTTGCGCGCTTTTCTGCATTCGATACGCGCTTCTCCAGGCTTTCGAGATCGGCGAGCATCAATTCGGTCTCGACCACTTCGGCATCGGCGATTGGATCGACTGCGTTGGCGACGTGCTGGATGTCGTCATCCTCGAAACAGCGCAGCACGTGAACGATCGCATCGACTTCCCGGATGTTGCCAAGGAACTGGTTGCCCAGGCCTTCGCCCGCGCTTGCGCCCTTTACGAGTCCGGCAATGTCAACGAACCCGAGCTGGGTCGCGATCACCTTTGCGCTCTCCGCAATCGCCGCGATCCTGTCGAGCCGCTCGTCCGGGACGGCGACCTGCCCGACATTGGGCTCGATCGTACAGAAGGGGTAATTCGCGGCCTGCGCAGCCTGCGTCTCTGTCAGCGCGTTGAAAAGGGTGGATTTGCCGACATTCGGCAGACCGACGATCCCGCAACGGAAACCCATGGGTATTCTCTTTCAGAACTGGAAAGCGCGCCGCTTAGCGGGCCGAGCCGGTTTTGACCAGTCGGGTGTTCGGCGTCAGGCGTTGTGAACCGCCTTGATCCAAGGGCCGAATGGCGTGTTGCCAAGCCACTCCGTCTGCACCTTGGCAGTCATTTCGTTGATCGGAACCTGCGGTTTGCTGCCAGGATGCACGGGGCGACGCAGCGGACGCGAACCGGCAGGCATTGCGATCACCTCTGCCATGGCGCGCGGAACGTCCATCGGATCCGTCGAGCCTCCTCCGGTTCTCTTTCCAAGAAGAGACACCAATTGCGGATAGCCCGCAGTGTGCTTTTCCTCTGCTCGCTCAAGGAGCTCGAGACTGTTCTTGTTGGAATTCGACCAGATCATCGTCGGATATCCGCCCGGCTCGATCACGGTCACATCGATGCCGTGGGGTACCAGTTCATAGGCGAGTCCTTCGCTC
>JASJDE010000081.1 GCA_030065195.1 Erythrobacter sp.
GTCGATACCAACGGCAATGGCACCTACGATCCCGGTGTAGATGAAATCCTGACCGCTCCGGAAACGACCGCCGAACTCCAACCTGACGAAGCGCTGACCGTATTCCTGATCGTCACCGTTCCCGCTGGCGTAACCGACACACAGGAAAGCGACGTCGAACTGACGGTCGAAGCGGCAACGGGGACGGGCGCGCCCGGTACCGTTTTCGCGGGGCAGGGCGTGGATGGAGGCGATGCGATCGTCGGCACCACCGGCGCCACAGCGAGCGCAATGGGCTCATTGATCGCCGGGATCACGACCGTCGACCTGACCAAGGCCGCCAGCATTGTCGATCCGTTCGGTGGAACCAGTGCGGTCCCGGGCTCGGTCGTCACCTTCACCATCACTGCCAATGTTGCGGGCAGCGGATCGGTCGACGACCTGATCGTCACCGACGCCATTCCCGATGGCACCACCTACGCAGCCGGCACGCTGACGCTCGACGGCACGTCATTGACGGACGTGAGCGGCGACGATTCCGGCGAAGCATCGGACGCGGGCGGGATCAGCGTCGATCTGGGCACGGTCGCAGCCGGCACCAGCCATGCAATCGTTTTCAACGTAGCGATAGATTAGAATAATTCTGAGAGTTGAGGAATATACCAATGAATAAATTTGGAAAAATTGCTGCGCACTTTGCGGCCTTCCTGCTTCTCACTGGGCCGGCGACGGCGCAGGAATCTGCCGCGCAAAACCCGGTAACCCTGGCGGGCGATGTAATGGCGGTGAAGACGGTCACCGACGAAACGGGTACCGAGCGGACCGAGCTGGTCGAACCGACCAAGATCGTACCCGGCGATCGCCTGATCTTCGGAACCGACTACTCCAACAACGGTACGGAAGAGGTGACCGACTTCGTCGTCACCAATCCCTTGCCAAGCGCCGTCCGCCTTGCGCCCGATGCCGATCCGGACCTCGTCGTTTCGGTCGACGGAGCGCAGAGCTGGGGCACGCTCGCACAACTTAAAGTTACGGATGAGACCGGTGCGACGCGCACCGCGACGCACGCCGACGTTACCCATGTGCGCTGGACGCTGCCGTCCATCGCACCCGGTGAGAGCGGGCGGCTCGAATATCCAGCAATCATTCGCTGAGGAGCGAAGGATAGCCGCCAAGTCCTGCGGGCGGTTTGATTTGACGTGGGGCACACGCAGAGGACCACTACAATGAGACGTACCACCCAGTTGCTGGGTGCAGTAAGCGCTACGGCGCTTATTGCCGTATCCAGCACACCGGCGATGGCCGTTGGCACCAATGCCGGCGATTCCATCACCAACAACGTCACCGTCAGCTACGAAGTTGGCGGCGTAACGCAAACCGACGTGACAGACAGCGACACGTTCACGGTTGACCGCCGTGTGAATGTCGATGTCGAATTCATCGGAGGTACCACCAGTGTTTCGCCGGGCGAAACGCAGGCGGAGATCGCCTTCGACGTCACCAACCTGTCGAACGACACGGTCGACTTCGACCTGTCGACCGCTCTCACAGGCGGTACGGCGGCCAATATCGACAATATCGAGATCTATCTCGATGCCGACGGCGACCGTACCCTGAGCGCGGCCGAAATCGGAGCGGGACCGATCACTTTCCTCGACGAAGTCCTGGAAGATGAAACGGTTGCTGTGGTTGTAATTGCCGACATCGATCTCGCCGCCGTCAATGGCGACACGTTCGACGTTACGCTGACAGCCGACGCGCACGAAGCTGGCGCAGCCGGTCTTGGTGCAGAACTGACCGCTACGGCCGGTGCAAACACTGCCGGTGTCGACAACGTGCTGTTCGACGGCGCAGGCGCCACCGATGCGGCCAACGCAGGCGACGATTCCGACACGGGCGACTATCTCGTCGGTGCGGCTCAGATTTCGGTCGTGAAGTCGAGCGTCGTGATCAGCGATCCGGTCAACGGTACGACCGATCCCAAGGCGATTCCGGGTGCGACGGTGCAGTACTGCATCGCCGTGACTAACGCCGCGGGCGCTGCGACCGCGACCAATGTCAACGTGGTCGACGATCTTCCGTTCGATGTCACGTATGACTCGGTCTTCGGCATCTTTGTCGATGGCACGGCTACGATCGACGATCAGGGCAACGCCGATCCGACCGACGACGTTGCGACTTGTGCGCTCGACGGTTCGGCCGGCGGCGCGTTCGCAGCCGGCGCCGGTGCGGGCGGAGAAGACCAGGTCAGCGGCCCGCTGACCAATCTTCCGGCCAGCACGACCCGCTCGCTCTATTTCCGCGTGACGATCAACTAAGATCGTCCGGAACTAGGCTTTGCGTGTAGCCCCCTCTTTGAGGCGCTGGGCAGCAGCACTTTCACTGGTGCTGCTGCCTTTTGGCGTGCTCGAAGAGGGGGTGCGGGCGCAAGAATCGACATCCGAGGAAGAACCGGAAGTCATTAAAACTATTACGAATATCGCTGAAGCAACATGGCAGTTTGGGGGGCGCGAGGCGAGCGGTCAATCGAACCCGGTTTCGATCGACGTGACGCTGCCTCCGCCGGAAATCCGCGCTTTGCGACCTGCTCCACAGGGCGGGTTCGAACTCAATTTTCGCGCACCGTTTTGCAGCGCGAACGGGCAAGCGGCCCAATCGGCCACATCCCCCGTGGGAGCACAAGGAACTGCCAATACGAACGCGCTCAGTGCCATGGTCGAGCAAAGCTCGGTCCTGCGTGCCGGGCAGACCTTGTTGTTCGAAGTGACGGCTCTTGAGGCCAACACCGATCCCAACGCAGTGGATTCGCTCGACGTGGTCATTACGACTTCGACGGGTGATCGGGAAACGGAGACCATCTTCGAAACGGGGCCCAATACCGGCGTTTTCGTCGGTCAGATCGATACGGTCAGGCTTCCGCCCGCTGCCGTGCATGGCGATTGCCGTCTAAGCGTTGCCGACGGCACGGCCATCGAAATCGCCGCGTCGCTTCCGGGCCAGACCGAAATCATCGTCCAGACCAATGTCGAAGTGCTGGCCGATCCATTTGGCGTGGTGTTCGACAGCGAAACGGGTGCACCGGTCGACGGTGCAGTCGTCAGTTTGGTCGATGACGTGACCGGGCTCCCCGCAACGGTGTTTGCCGAGGATGGAGTAACCACCTGGCCTTCCACGATAATTTCAGGGCAGCCGATAACCGATGCCGCCGGGCGGGTGACTGAGATGGGTCCGGGCGAATTCTGGTTCCCGTTGACGTTCCTCGGCCGTTATCGCCTCGAAATCCAGCCTCCCGACCCGTACTCCGCACCCTCGGTCGTATCGCGCGCCGAATTGGCGCGTCTTACGCGGCCGGACGGACGTTCCTTCGTCATCGAAGACGGCTCGTTCGGTGGTGCGTTCGTGCTCGATGACCCGACCCCGGTTCAGATCGACATCCCGCTCGATCGACCCAGTCTTGAGCTCAACCTGAGCAAGACGGCCTCGCGTCAGCGTGTCGTCCCGGGTGATGTGGTTTTCTACGCAATCACAGTATCCAACGCTGATCCAAGCCGTGTTAAGCGCAATGTCGTCCTTGGCGACGTCCCCGCGCGTGATCTGCGCATCCGTCCGGACACCGTACGTATCAATGGCGCGGAGGCGCCCGATGCGGTGACATTCGCGTCCGATGGCAGCTCGCTGAAACTTGCCTTGGGCGATCTCGCTGGCGGAGCCTCGGCACGCGTGACCTATGCCGTTTCCGTCCGCCCCGATGCCTCGCCTGGCCGGGCGGCCAACGATGCGATCGTGACGGACTCGCTTGGAAGGACCGCTCGCGCCACCGCCGTGGTCGATATCGAACGCGAGTCAATCGCCGATCGCATGACGATAATCGGTCGCATCACCTCCGGTCCCTGCTGGCTCGAAGAGGAGGAGCGGCGCGGCATTCCCGGTGTACGCGTGATGCTCGAGGATGGCAGCTATGCGATCACCGATGCCAATGGACGCTACCACTTTGAAGGTGTCGTGCCGGGCACTCACGTGGTTCAAGCTTCTCGTATGACCCTGCCGGAAGGCGCTGAATTCGTTGACTGTATTCGTTCGACCCGCAATGCGGGCAGTAGCAATTCGCGTTTCGCAATCGGACAGGGCGGCAGCCTCGTCGTGGTCGATTTCCACGCGACCGTGCCGGCTTCCGAACTGGCCAAGGCGGCTCTCTTCGCCGAGACCCGGCCCGAAGGAGCCGGGGCGCGGGCGATCAACGCGATCGCTCAAGGTGCCTCCGTGGAAAGCCCCGTCGGCCAATCCGCCGATATCCTGATCGAGGTCGGAGTGCCGGAAACAACGGCTTCGGCGGCGACTGCATCGGGACTCAAAGGCAAGGGGAGCGCAGGACCCCTTGCGGCTTCGACCGACGATTGGCTTGCGCTGGGCGATGGCGAGGATGGCTTTCTCGCTCCCACAGTCAATGCCAATCCCCGCGCGCCGGCGATCAAGGTCGCCATTCGTCACCGCCGCGGCCAGAAGGTCGTGCTGCTTGTCGATGGGGAAGAGGTCGACCCGCTGGCATTCGACGGCACGCTGCAACCGCAAAGGGGGCGTTTCGCGGTCAGCACCTGGCGCGGGGTTCCGCTGATCGACGAGCGCACAATACTCGAAGCCCGGATCTTCAACTCGTTCGGCGAGGTGAGCAAGACTTTCACCCGCGAAGTGTTCTTCACCAGCACGCCGACCAAGGTTGAACTGGTGCCGGAACTGTCGAACCTCGTTGCCGACGGTCGCACCCGACCGGTTGTCGCGATCCGCGTGCTCGACCGCAACGATCGCCCGCTTCGGGAGGGCATAGCCGGGGAATTCCGCCTCAACGCGCCCTACGAAAGTGCCGAGCAGCTCGATCGCCAGCAGCTGAACCAACTGACCGGTTTGGGGGCCAGTTCTGCGCGGTGGGTGGTCGAGGGCGAGGAAGGAATTGCCCTGATCCAACTCGCTCCGACAATGGTGAGCGGTTCTTTGCGGCTCGATTTCACGTTCGACGACGGCGAAATCGCCCGCCGGCAGGAACTGGAGGCCTGGATAGAGCCCGGCGAAATCGAGTGGACTATTATCGGACTTGCCGAAGGGACGATCGGTGCGCGCTCGGTCGCGGACAATATGGAGCGAGCGGGACGGTTCGACAGCGATCTGGGTGAAGATGCGAGGGTCGCGCTTTACGCGAAGGGTAGGGTGCTCGGGAAATACCTGCTGACGCTCGCATATGACAGCGCCAAGCAGCGCGAAGACCAGCGCGTCTTGGGTACGCTAGATCCGCAAGCCTACTACACCGTGTTCGGCGATGGCTCGCTGCGCCGTTTCGACGCCGCCAGTCGCGAAAAACTCTATGTCCGCATCGAAACGGCGACCTTCTATGCGCTCTATGGAGACTTTGAGACTGCCTTCGACCAAACCCGCCTTGCCCGCTACAACAGGACGGCGACGGGTATAAAGGCCGAAGCACGCTTCGGTCAGGTCAAAACGCAGGGCTTTGCCGCCGAGATCTCGACGCGCCTGCGCCGCGAAGAGATCCAGGGCCAGGGCATCACCGGCCCGTATCGACTCGGCAGCCGTCAGATCCTCGCCAACAGCGAACGCGTTGTGATTCAAATTCGCGACAGGTTTCGATCAGAACTTATTGTTTCTGAGAAAGAATTGACGCGTTTCATCGACTACAACATCGACTTGCTCTCCGGGACGATCACATTCGCCCGACCCGTCCTCAGTCGTGATGACAACTTAAATCCACAATTTATTGTAATTGAATATGAAACTGATGGGCTGGGGCAAGCCGAGCTGAATGCCGGCGTCCGCGCCGACTGGACCAGCGGCGACGGCGGGATTCGCATCGGGGCAAGCGCCATCTCCGACAAGGGCGAGGGTGCCCGTACCGATATCGGCGCAATCGATCTTCGTGCGCAAATCGGCAAATCGACCGAATTGCGGGCCGAATTCGGTGCAAGCCGCAGCGATGGGCAGACGGCGACAGGCTGGATCGCTGAAGCCCAGCATCAGTCCGGCAAGCTCGATGTGCTCGCCTATGCACGCCAGCTGGACGCCGATTTTGGCGTCGGCCAACAGAACGGAGCCGAATTGGGCCGCCGTAAGTTCGGCTTGGACGGCCGCGTGCTCCTTTCCGACACGCTCAGCGTGATCGGCAGTGTGTGGCAGGACGACAGCCTTTCCGACACCACTCGCCGCCGCGCGGCGCAGGCGCAAGTCCAGCTGACCCGCCAGCGCACTGACCTGCGCATCGGCATTTCGCACTTCAACGACCGTCTCGCGGACGGTTCGACAAACACCTCGACCGTAGCCGAAGCGGGTGTGACGCAGCGCCTGTTCGACAACAAGCTTGAACTCAGCGCGGCAACGGCAATTGCGCTCGATCAGGCCGAGAGCATCGACTTGCCCGCGCGGCACCGTCTCGGTGTCCGCTATGCGGTCACCGACGACGTGCGCCTGGTCGGAACCTACGAAATCACCGACGGTGAGGAAATCGATGCACGCAGTCTGCGTGGCGGGATTGAAGTCACGCCGTGGCGAGGCGGGCAAATCATCACTACCCTGGGTCAGGAAACCATCGGAGAATTCGGCAATCGCTCGTTTGCCGCCTTCGGTCTGTCGCAAACCGTCCAGGTTAGCTCGACGCTTTCGGTCGATGCCACTGTTGATGGCAGCCGCACGCTCAACGGCGCGCCGGACTTCGGCAATGTCGTCAATCCGCAGCAGCCGGTCGCGAGCGGCGGCCAGATCACCGGGAGCAACCTGTTCGAGGACTTCACCGCCGTCACGTTGGGCGCCGCGTGGCGCAAGGATCGCTGGAGTGTCACCGCGCGAGGCGAATATCGCGACGGAGAGGAAGCCGATCGCCAGGGCGTGACATTCGGCGCAATCCGGCAGCTGGGCGAAGGCAGCATCGTCGGTTCGGGCGCGACTTGGACGAAGGCAGAGACGCCGAACGGCGCGACCACCGAGATATTCGACGCCAGTCTCGCATTCGCGCACCGCCCGGACAACTCGGAATTCGCGATGCTCGGCAAACTCGAATATCGCAGCGATCGCATCACCGATGCCGTATCGGGCGAAGCCGGTGGAGCGGGGCGCACTGCGCTTGTCGTCGATGGCGACGCGTCCTCGCGCCGCCTCGTTGCCAGCTGGTCGACCAATTGGAGCCCGCGCGACTGGGACGAAGACCAGTTCGGCGTCAAGCATCAGACCCGCCGCGACGAATATTCGCTGTTCCTGGGAGCGCGCCATAACTTCGACGAGTTCGAGGGCACCGAGTTCTCGGGAACGACGCTGTTGGCCGGTCTCGATGCGCGCGTTGGGATCGGCGAGAAGTTCGAGATCGGCGCGAGCGGGACCCTCCGCACCAACCTCAATGACAATGTGACAAGCTTCTCATACGGGCCCACGATAGGATTTGTGCCGGTCGATGGGATGCTGTTCACCGTCGGGTACAATGTCGAAGGCTTCCGCGACGGCGACTTCGCCGAGGCGCGGAACACGCAAGAGGGCGTGTTCGCCGCGGTGCGATTGAAATTCGACACCGACACATTCGGTTTCCTGGGGCTGGGCCGATGATCGGCGTCGTCCAACCTTTGAAGCGCATGCTGAGCGCCGCGGTTGTGCTGCTGGCCATGGCCCTGCTGCTGGCGCCTCGGATCGCCGCTGCGCAGAATGCGGATATCGACTGGGCGGATGCAGGTGTTGCCAGTCTGACGCCGTTTCCAAGCGGCACCACAGTCACGGGCTCGGACGGGACCACGGCGACCGTAACATGGTCGACGCAAACTGACGGCGGTACTTTCCAGCCCGCATTCGGCGGCGATTTCGTCAGCTACTTCAGCGGGCAGATCGGCGCCGGGCAATCGCCTTTGCTCACAAGCTTCAACAACTCCGCGTTCGATCCCGACGATCGGGTGACAATCGACATCACGCTGAGCCGCGCGGTCGGCAATCTCGAATTCGCCCTTAGCGATATCGACCTCGGCAGTTTCACCGATGCGATCGAGGTTTACTACGACGACGATCTGA
The DNA here is from genome assembly GCA_030065195.1 of Erythrobacter sp. GTDB lineage: Bacteria > Pseudomonadota > Alphaproteobacteria > Sphingomonadales > Sphingomonadaceae > Erythrobacter. The sequence continues at coordinate 8,023 of JASJDE010000081.1, forward strand.
CCGGCGGCTTCTCCAATGCGGCGTCCAACACCGCTTTCTGGTCCACCGGACCTTCGGTGACCCGCACGAACGATGCGGTGGTCAACGGTTGGCGCGGAATTGCCGGTTCGGCTACTTCGGCGACGGACGGCGATATTGCATTCGATTTCAACGCGCAGCAGGTGCGGCGCATCCGGATTGTCTATTTCAGCTACACCGGCACGGGTGATCCGACCGGCCAGTTCGCCGGCATTTCTGACTTGGCATTCGATGGGCAGGGTGCCGATCTGTCGCTGACAAAGTCGTTGATCGGATCGCCGCCGGTCACCGGCGGGACGGCGACGTGGCGCCTCACAGTCGTGAACTCTTCCGATTCGACCGAAACCGCCAATGGGATCATCGTCGAAGACACATTCCCGGCGGGTTTCAACTTCAGCTCCGCGAGCGGCGACGGCACGTTCAATTCCGGCAACGGCCAATGGAATGTCGGCACGCTAGCACCCGGTGCAAGCGCGAGCATCACTTTGACCGGGACTGTCACGGCCGCGACCGGAACGACGCTCACGAATGTCGCCGAAATCATCGCCAGCAGTGCCAATGACCCGGATTCCACCGTGAATAATGGCGTTACCACGGAAGACGACTACGCAACGTCGAGCATCACCGTGCAATCGGGGCGCGCGCCCGGCGTGCCTCCAATTCTGGCCTGTCCAGCCGGGCAATCGGTGTTCGACTGGGATGCGATTTCGGGCTGGACCGCCGGGTCGACGGATAACACCTATGCGTTCTCAACCTTCGGCAATGTTCGCTTCCAACTGACAAATGACGGCGCCTATATCAACAATGCGACGTTTGGAGGCCAATCGCCGACGGTCTTCAACGCTTTCACCGGGGGGCTCACGCCGGCCGAAAACAGCCTGACCGTATTGGCCAACCAGCCGAACCAGGCAGGCGAAGTCGAATTGACGGTCACGCTTCCGCGCTCCTTTACCGGCTTGCAGTTCACGATCTTCGACGTGGACTTCAATTCCGGTCAGTTTGCCGACCGCGTCGAAGTCGTCGGCACCAGCGGCGGCTCTACCGTTTTGCCCACGCTCACCAACGGCAACGTCAATTTCGTGGTCGGCAACGAAGCCTTCGGCGATGGAGGATCGAATAACGATCAGGCGCTCGGGAACGTCGTCGTGACTTTCAATCAGGCGGTCGACACGGTGATCGTGCGCTATGGCAACCATTCAACTGCTCCGACGGACCCCGGGCAGCAAGGAATTGGCGTCCACGACATCACCGTTTGCAACCCGTTCGCGCAGCTCAGCGTGACCAAAGTCAGCTCCGTTATCGCCGACCCGGTCAATGGCAACACAAATGCCAAGGCGATACCCGGAGCGACAGTCGAATACTTGATCACCGTCAGCAACACCGGTCCGGACGCCGCCGATGCGGACAGCGTGGTGATCTGGGATGACGGGCCCGCCGATGCGAAATTCTGCTTGCTCGATCGGAATGGCGGCCCAGTCATCTTCGCCGATGCCGGGGGCAATTCCGGGCTAACATATGATTATGGCGGTGCGGGCAGCCCTGCCGCGGACCTTGCCGTTACGACCGACGATCTCGAGTTTTCGAACGATGACGGCGTCAGCTTCGCCTACGTACCGACCGCAGACGGAGACCAGTGCGACGCTGCGGTTACCGATTTCCGAGTCAGGCCGGGCGGAGCCTTTGCGGCGGGATCGAGCGTTACCTTGCGAGTGCGATACCAGGTGCAATAGCGCCGGAAGATGCTGGCCGCTTCACCGCATAAGTATTCGGGCAACGCGAGGTTTGTTGACGCTTTGAGTCCAGCCATTATGCATCGCAATTATGGACTCCGGCATCGGTCTGCGCCCTCCACCGACATTCTCTTCCTTGCTGGATGGCGGGCCTGTCGCGCTGTTTCTCGACTTCGACGGCACTCTGGTCGAGCTCGCATCGGGGCCGGACGCGATCGCGCCGCGCGCGGACCTGGCGGAACGGCTGTCCGGGTTGGGCGAGCGGCTCGCTGGTAGGTGCGCTCTGGTGAGCGGGCGCTCGATTGCGGATATCGAAACGCATATCGGGTCGATCCCCATTGCTGCAGCAGGGTCGCATGGTCTCGATATTCGCGCTGCAACCGGCGAACCGCTTGGCGACCCGCCTGAGGGCCTTCCGCCGGTGATCGAGCGGGAATTGCGCGAATTCGCGGCCGAGCACGACATCGACTACGAAGCCAAGCCCCATGGCGGCGCGCTCCACTACCGATCAAATCTCACTCGCGGTGCCGATGCCAACCGCTTTGCCGAAATGCTGGCACTGTCGCATGGCTGGTCGGCGCAGCGCGGCAAATGCGTGGTCGAACTGGTCGCCAAGGAAGCCAACAAGGGTTCGGCCGTATTCACCTTGATGCAGACCGCCGCCTTTGCCGGTGCTCGACCGTTCTTTGTCGGGGACGACCTCACCGATGAAGCGGGATTCGTCGCCAGCGCCGATTTGGGGGGAGCCGGAATCGTGGTTGGCGACCGCGAACCGACCAAAGCGCGTTTTCGGTTGCCAGACGTTTCCTCCGTCCACGAATGGCTCGACTTATGAGCGAACAGAACACACCCAATCTCGAGCTCTGGCCGATCGGCAATTGCCAGGTTTCCGGACTGATCGATCGGTCGGGCGCGTTGGTTTGGGGCTGCGTCCCCCGAGTTGACGGCGATCCGGTGTTTTCGGCTTTGCTGAATGGCGAGCAGCGCGAAGCGGGTATCTGGCGCTTCGAGCTCGAGGGCCAGGTTGGAGCGAGCCAGGAGTATATCCGTAACACGCCCAACCTCGTCACCACACTCGAAGCAGCGGACGGCAGTGCGGTGCAGATTCTCGATTTCTGCCCCCGGTTCGAACGGTCCGGTCGGATGTACCGTCCGGTCGCCTTTGTGCGCATCGTCCGTCCGATCAGCGGCAACCCGCGGATCAAGGTCGTGCTGGCACCTACCAAGAATTACGGTGCGTCGCTCGCCGAGACGACCCATGGCACCAACCACATTCGTTACCTTGTCGGACCTCAGGCCTTGCGCCTCTCGACCGACGCCCCGGTGGGCTACATCATGGAAGGTCGCACGTTCCGGATCGAGGAAGACACGCATTTCTTCCTCGGCCCCGACGAGCCGTTCGTTGGAAACCTGCGCGAACAGGTTCGCTCGATGGAGCAGGGCACGCGCAAATACTGGCAGAACTGGGTGCGCATGCTTGCGATCCCGCTCGAATGGCAGGACGAGGTAATCCGCTGCGCGATCACGCTGAAACTCTGCCAGCACGAGGAAACGGGAGCGATCGTCGCGGCGCTCACCACGTCGATCCCGGAAGCAGCGCATTCGGAGCGGAATTGGGACTATCGATATTGTTGGATCAGGGATTCCTATTACACGATCCAGGCGCTCAACCGGCTCGGCGCGCTGGACGTGATGGAAAAGTATCTCGCCTATCTGCGCAATATTGTCGACGGTGCAAAAGGCGGACAGATCCAGCCGCTCTATTCGGTGATGGGGCAGAGCGAGCTCGACGAGACGACCGCCAGCTACCTTGCAGGCTATCGCGGCATGGGGCCAGTCAGGCGCGGAAATGCGGCCTACAAGCAGGTGCAATACGATTGTTACGGCCAGATCGTGTTGCCGAGCGTGCAGGGTTTTTTCGACCAGCGCCTGCTGCGGCCCGCGACGGAGCACGATTTTGAAAATCTAGAGCAGGTTGGGAAGATGGCCTGGGCCATGCACGATCAGCCCGATGCCGGATTGTGGGAATTCCGTACGCGTCAGGAGGTCCACACCTATTCAGCCGTGATGTGCTGGGCAGCGTGCGACCGCCTTGCCAATGTCGCAGCGCATATCGGCAAGGACGATCGGGCGGCAGTCTGGCGCGAACGGGCTGATGCAATCCGCGAGAAGATCGAGGCAGAGGCCTGGAAGGAGAACGGTTCCGATATGGGTGGCCATTACGGGGCCAGCTTTGAAAGCGACTATCTCGATGCAAGCCTGCTGCAGATGGTCGAGCTACGATTCCTGTCGCCTGAGAACGATCGATTCAAACAGACCTTTGCCGCGGTCGAGGAACACCTCCGGCGCGGAGACCACATGCTGCGCTACGCTGCCGAAGACGATTTCGGAGCACCCGAAACCGCGTTTAACGTGTGCACCTTCTGGCTCATCGAGGCCTTGCACCTCGCCGGACGCGACGAAGAGGCGCGCGTGCTTTTCTGCACCATGCTTAGCCACACGACGCAATCCGGACTTCTCAGCGAAGACCTCGACTATGAAACCGGCGAGCTATGGGGCAACTTTCCGCAGACCTATTCACTGGTTGGTGTTATCAATTGCGCTGGGCTTCTCTCCAAACCGTGGAGCGATGTGCGATGAGCAGGCTTGTGGTCATTTCCAACCGCGTCGCCGTGCCGAAGGCGCGCGGCGTTGCGGGTGCGCAGGGCGGCCTCGCTGGCGCGCTCAATGCAGCGCTCAAGGATCGGGGCGGACTTTGGTTTGGTTGGTCGGGTCAGGAAAGCGACGATCGCACCGGCAACATGAACCTGCAGCGCACCGAAGGCGTCACGACGGCCACTATCGATCTCTCCACCCGCGACGTGGACGAGTATTATAACGGCTATGCCAATTCGACGCTTTGGCCGCTGTTTCATTACCGGATCGATCTGACCGAGTATGAAAATGAGACCGGTCGGGGCTACGAACGCGTCAACGATCGATTCGCCGACAGCGTCATGCCCCTGATCGAGGAAGACGACGTCGTTTGGGTCCACGACTATCACCTGATCCCTTTGGGCGAACGGCTCCGCAACCGCGGGGCAAAAAACCGCATCGGCTTCTTCCTGCACATTCCGTGGCCTCCGACGCGGTTGCTCACTTCGCTGCCGTTTCATGAGCGGTTGGTGCGGACTATGCTCGACTATGACCTGATAGGTTTCCAGACCGAGGAATGGTTGTCGAGTTTCGTGCATTATTGCGAGAACGAGCTCGGCGCGAGCATCGATCCGGAATCCGGACGGATCGAGCATGAAGGACGCACCGTGATCGCCCGCGCCTATCCGATCGGGATCGACTGGGATCATTTCCAGTCGCTGGGACGGACGGACGAGGCAAAAGCTGCGGAGGCGCGTTTTTTGGCCTCCACCCGCAATCGCACCGGCATGATCGGCGTGGACCGGCTGGATTACTCCAAGGGCTTGCCAGAACGGATCGACGGTATCGGCCGATTCTACGATGCGCATCCCGAGCGCACGCGCGACCTCGTCTTCATCCAGATCGCGCCGCCCAGCCGCGAGGATGTGGAGAGCTACCAGCACATCCGCAGTGTGCTCGAACAAAAGACCGGGCAGATCAATGGCGCTCGCAGCGAAGTGGATATCGTCCCGATCCGCTACGTGAACAGGGGCTACAGCCATGCCGAGCTGTTCGGTTTCTTTCGCGCGGCAAAAATCGGGTTGGTAACCCCCTTGCGTGACGGGATGAACCTTGTCGCCAAGGAATATGTTGCCGCTCAGGATCCCGAAGATCCTGGGGTCTTGATCCTTTCGGAATTTGCCGGGGCGGCCCAGCAATTGGGTGCCGACGGAAGCGGCGCCTTGCTGGTCAATCCCCATAGCCCCGACCTTCTCGCGCGAGCAATTGCACAGGCGCTCGACATGCCGCTTTCCGAGCGCAGGAGTCGCTACGAGGCGATGATCGACACTGTACGCGACGACAATGTGCGCGCCTGGACTGCGATCTTCTGTCGGGACCTCGCCGAGGGCTGACAGCGGTTGCAGGGCCAACATGCCGCTGCCACTGTCCGCGACGATGATTCGAGATACTGAAACCGGCCCTTTCATAGCGACCGAGGGCATCCATAACCTGCGCGACTACGGCGGCTACGCGACCAGCGATGGTGGGCGCGTGAAGACCGGACTTCTGTTCCGTTCCGGCCATCACGCAGACGCGACGGACGGCGACTTGCGGACCGTGGAGGGTCTGCAGCTTGCCTATGTGATCGACTTGCGCGGAGACAGCGAGCGCGCGCGGCACACATGCCGCCGCCCGGCGAAGTTTCCTGCCGAAGTCTTGTACGTTGAAGGGGAAACCGCCGGACTGGCGCCTCATCTCGAAGCGGCCGAAGGCAGCGTGGACGCGCAGGGCGCGCATCGGGCGATGGTTGAACTCTACGCTGCTCTTCCCGACCGGACAGGATTGAATTCGGCGCTGCGGCGTTACTTCGCGGCCCTCGCGAGCGGCAGGGGTTCTAGCCTGGTTCACTGCGCGGCGGGCAAGGACCGAACGGGAATTGCGGTGGACCTGCTGCATCACCTCCTTGGGGTTCATCCCGATGATGCGATGGCGGACTATCTTCTTACCAATCAGTCTCCGCGAAACGAGGAGCGGATCGCGCATGGGCGCGCGCTGATGGGCGGGAAATACGGCGCAAGGGACGACGCTACCATTCGCGTGCTGATGGGCGCCGATGCGGCCTTTCTCGAAGCAGCTCGGCAATCGCTCAGGGATAGATTTGGGTCGATGGATGCCTAT
>JASJDE010000082.1 GCA_030065195.1 Erythrobacter sp.
TCCCCGGCGACTTCGCGCCGCATTTCAATCGACTGAGCGCGCGCGCATCTGTTCGAATACGAGTTGCACGTCGTGGACAGCGTCCTGATCGGCAGGAAGCGCGTGTTCGGCATAGCTTGCTGCGAGCTCGTCCATGCGCTCGGCGATGCGGACTTCGTTGTAGCCGTGGCTCACCACGAAGCGTTTGCGGGCAAGGATCTGCGGCAGGATGATATCGATGTAGCGGTCGACTTCCATGCCGAATTTCATGAACTGTTCGGGGCCGAGCGGGGTGAAGACCCAGCCGGGAATGATTAGCCCCGCATGGACATGCGGCGGCAGGTCGCCGCGCAGGCTTTCGGTCATTCCCAAAACGGCGTGCTTGGCGGCGATATAGGCGGCGGTCTGGGGCACGGCGCAGAAAAAGCTGTTTTCGCTGCCGGTGTTGTAGATCGCGCTCGGCGTTTCCTGCGCGATGAGCCGCGGCGCGAAGGCGCGGCATCCGTTCCATACACCCCAGAAATTGACGTCGAAATGCACCCGCGCCCTGTCGGGGTCGACTTCCCATAGCGGCCCGCGCACGCCGCCCTGCCCGGCATTGTTGAAGACCAGATCGACCGTTTCAAACGCCTCGAACGCGGCATCGGCCAGCGCTTCGACCTGGGCTAGATCCGAGACGTCGCATGGCTGCGCAGTCAGACCGTCAATTGCGCCGGAGCTCTCAAGCTTGTCGCCCGGAAGGTCTGCCACCATCACCTGCACGCCCTGCCCCGCTAGCCGCTTGGCCAAGGCCAGACCGATCCCGCTCGCGCCTCCGGTGATCACTGCGCTGCGCGGAACGAATTCGGTCATGGCTATGTCCTTAAAGCTGTCAACCGCGTGGCGGCATCGGAATCAGCGCGGGAGTCTTCTTGCGATATTCCTGGTAGGCCGGATCATCGCCCCAGCGTTCCTTCGCCTGCTTGTTCTGCAGATTGATCCCACTGACCTTGGTCAGCAGCAACGTCACGAAGATCGGCGAAATGACCACCAGCCACGACCACCCCGAAAGCACCGGAATGGCCATGATCAAAATACCGGTCCACAGCGTGATTTCGCCGAAATAGTTGGGGTGGCGCGACCATTTCCAAAGGCCGACATCGATAAACTTGCCCTTGTTGGCGGGGTCGGACTTGAACGCGCTCTTCTGGTTGTCGGCGATGATTTCCCATGCAAAGCCGATCACCCAGACCGCTGCGCCGAACCAGAAGAACGGGCCGATTGGCGCCCGCTCGGTCGCCGTGATAGCGACCAAGGCTGCCGAGGCAGTGAAGATCACCCACAGGCCTTGCAACGTCCATGCGACGAGAAAGCGTGCCGGGTTCACCTTGATTCTCTCGAACCGGGAATCGGTGCCGCCCATTGCGTGGATGCGCCGGAACAGAAACGATCCGAGCCGGATGCACCAGATCGCAACCATGCCTGCAATGACAACGCCGCGCGTGTCGAGAGAACCGAACGTGCTGAAGGCTGCCCAGCACGCAAACGCGGTCACGGTCAGATAGGTGATCGCGCCGGTCGTATCGTAGAACTTGTCGGACTTGGCCGCAGCAGCGGGCAGAAACGCCAGCCAATTCACGACCAAAGCAATCACCGTGCAGAGGAAGAACGCTGAGTAGCTTCCGATCCTAACACTGTCCCAACCTGCGAAGATGCCGAACGCGAATGCGATGGCGGTGACGACGAGAAAGACGATGATGCTTTTCATGATGGTGTGAATACGCCCCCCAAGCTTATGCGGATGCAGCCTCCCGACTCTTCATCACTACGCGGCGCAGCGCGTTGACATAGGTTTCGGGCGGTTGCGCACCGGGGATCATGAACTTGCCATTCACGATCATCGCAGGAACGCCGCTGATGTTGAGGTCCCAAGCCTGGCGTTCTTCCGCCACGACGCGCGCTTCGAGGTCGGCGTCTTCGAGTGCCGCCTTGGCCGCTTGGCGATGGAGTCCGACATCGACCGCAAGGTCGAGCAGGACCTCGCGGTCCCCCATCCGCTTGCGGTGGTTGAAATGCGCTTTGAACATGGCGAGTTTCAGCTCGGTCTGCACTTGAGGTCCCGCCTGTTCGAGCGCCCAGCCGAGCAGCTTGTGCGCATCGCGAGTGTTCCACATCATCGCGGTCGGCGCTTCGCCGTTTTCGTCTTTGGCGCCCTCATAGGACAATGACACACCCGCGCTCTCGGCAATCGCTTTCATCTGGCCTCGCACCGCTGCGCCTTCCTCGGCCGAGCGGCCATATTTGCGTTGGAGGTGTGCTTCCTGTTCCTCGCCTTCCGCAGGCATGTCGGGATTGAGTTCGAAAGGACGCCAGCGCACTTCGGCTGAGATTTCGCCTTCGAGTTCGTCCAGGGCTTTGGTTAGCTGGCCATAGCCGATCGCGCACCACGGGCACATGACGTCGGAATAGATGTCGATTGTCACATGGTCGGATGCGTTCATTTGTCCTTCTCCAGCCACCAGCGTAGCAGACTGTGCGCGATCGCGGCAGGAGGCGGAGCGTTGAAGGCTCCCGGCCCATCCGCGCCGCGCTCAGTCGGAATGTTGTCCATCGCCACTTGCACTTCGTCGCGAGTGAACCAGCGCGCCTCCTCAAGTTCCTCGACGTCGAGCGTGATTTCGGTCTCGTCGGTCTGCGAATAGCATCCGATCATCAGCTGGCTCGGAAACGGCCACGGCTGGGTGGCGATGTATTCCACGTCGCGCACGCGCAGGCCCGCTTCTTCCCAGACTTCGCGCGCCACCGCTTCTTCGATCGTTTCGCCCGGCTCGACAAAGCCTGCGAGCGCCGAAAAGGCACGCGGAGGAAAACGCGGCTGGCGCCCGAGGAGCAGCCGGCCTTCGTTCTCCACCAACATGATCGTTACCGGATCGGTGCGCGGAAAGTGCTGTGCTCCGCAATTCTCGCAATTGCGCTGCCAGCCACCCTTGGCGGGTTTGGTCGGCGAACCGCATTTGGCGCAGAACTTGTGGCGGGCATGCCAATCGACCAGGCTGCGCGCCCCGCCATAGATCGCGAGATCGGAGGGTGTGAGCTGCTGGATCGCCTGCCATGCTCGCGGCATCGCATATGCGGGACCCGTCGCGCCTTCGCCCGGCACTGCGGCAAAGCACGCCTTCTCGTCGAGCAGGCCGAGGAAGACCAGCTCAGCTGCGGGATCGACATCGGCGAGCGTGCCCCACAGCAGGCCACCCTGATCATCCATCTGCGGCAGCAACCCGTCGAGGAGCAGGACCTTAGCCCGCCAGTTCATGTACCCGGCAAGCTTGTCAGGATCGACCCGGATCTGGTCGGCCCGATCTATCGGCGAACCGGCAAAGGCGATCGGTCCCGTGCGCGGCAGCTCCGGATGCGCCGGATGGCTCATCAAGCCGCCTTCTTGGCGCGCATCGGCGCGAGGTCTTTCTCGAGCGCAGCGAGATACTCATCGCGGACCGGATAGGCCTCGGTCGGCATATACTGGGTCCACAAGGCGGTGCGCAGGCCGAGCCTGAAGTCGACTGCTCCGAGCGTGCCTGCGGCGCCGCCCCATCCGAACGTGCCGTTGAGCGAACGTCCGCCGGCACCGTGGCCCTGCCCCTCCATCCACGATCCCGCCAGGTCGACGGTCTCCGGAACAAGGTTTGAAGTACCGACCCGCACCGCCTCTTCGCTCATGACGCGTGTTCCGTCGAGCGAGCCCATGCCGAGCAGCATGCGCAGGAACCGGTCGTAATCCTTGGGAGTCGAGACCAGGCCGCCGCCGCCCGAAGGCACGAACGGAGCGTCGAGATAGATCGAGTTCGCGCCCGGATCGATCGGGAATGCCGTGCCCGCGACGATGCCGTAATTGTCGGTCAGGCGCGCCTTTTCGCTTTCGGGAACTGTCATCCACGTGCTGTCCATGCCGAGCGGTTCGAACATGCGCGACTTCAGGAAGGCTTCGAATTCCATACCCGAAGCGACTTCGACGATTCGGCCCAGCAAATCGATACTGGCGGAATAGATCCACTTGGTGCCGGGCTGCACCATGAGCGGGATTTCGGCCAGCCGGTCGGCCCATACCTCGAGGTTTGGTGCCGGAGTGACAGGTGGGATGCCGGGGATCGGCATGCGGCTGATCCGCCCGCCAACGATGCCGGCTTCACGGTAGGCTTCGAGTTGCGGCCCCTTGCTGGAAATCAGGTAACCGAGTCCGGCCGTGTGCGTCAGCAATTGCCGGATAGTGATGTCGCGTTCGGCGGCGACGGTGTCGTCGAGCGAGCCTTCCGGATCGACCAGGACTTGCGTGTCCTTGAACTTCGGCAGGATGTCGCGCAACGGCTGGTCGAGGGTCAGTTTGCCGTCATCGATCAGCATCATGATCGCCATGCCGGTGATCGGCTTGGTCATCGAATAGATGCGATAGAGCGAGTTTTCGTCGACTGGGGTGCTGCCCGCAAGCGACAGATTTCCGCCGCCGACGGTGTGGGCGTGATCTTCCTGGCGCCAGCCGAAAGTCAGAAACATGTTCGCGACCTTGCGCTCGCTCACATACTTCCGCGCCATTGCTGCTACATTAGGCCAGTTTTCGGAGACATCGTGTGCCAACAGCTCGCGCCCGAAGGGCAGAGTCGCGAGCGCCGCACCCGCGGCCAGGTAACCGCTCCCGCGAAACAGCGAGCGGCGCGAAAGCGAAGGTTGGTCGAACGTGCGGAAGGCCATCAGGGGTTTCTCCAGAATTCTTTTGACAGGTCTGTGGGGGAGTTCGGCAAGGCCGTCAATCGAGAGGTCGCTAGAGCGACGAACGTGAACAAGGAATGGACTTGAAACGGATTGGTGTTATACCCATATAACACACATGCTCAATATCTTTGCTTTCCTAATAGGACTTATCTCGCTGGTGATCGTCATTCCGGCGCAAATTCCTCTGCTCGGCTGGGCCAACTGGATCGCCCTGCCTCTGATCGCGGTCGGAATAATCGCCGGCGCGCTTTCTTCGAGCAATTCGGGGCGGAATTTCTGCCTTATCGTGCTGTTGATCGCAGGCGTTCGGCTCATGCTGGGCGGCGGCGTGATCTAATCCTTCGCGAGCGCCAGGCGCGCTGCCTTTGCAAACAGCGTTGGCAATCCGGCGTCTTCCAGGCACTCGATCGGCCACCACTCTCCGGAACCCGAGGGCGCTGCTTCGTTAGCATTGCGTTCGACCGACAGCGTCAGGTGAGCATGCGTGAATGTGTGCCGCACGGCGCCGACATTTTCCCATTCCCCCGATAGCGGGGGCTCTCCGGAGCCATCTTTGCGCGCGGTCCAGCCATCGTCGGGCAAGGCGCGCATCCCTCCGAGCATGCCGGTGCCTTCGCGCGTCACGAGCCAGACGTGATCGTCGCGCTCGATCCAGTAAGCGGTACCGGTGCGTTCGAGTTTCGCCTTCTTGGGCGGTTTGACCGGCAATCGCTCCGGCTCGCCCGCCTTGCGCCCTTCGCAGGCAAGCGAGAGCGGGCACAAGAGACAACGCGGTGCCTTTCCTGAGCAGATAGTGGAACCGAGATCCATCATCGCCTGCGCGAAGTCGCCGGCGCGCCTTGCGGGCGTGATCGCATCCGTGCGCTCGCGAATTGCCTTGCGCGCTACGGGCAACGGATCCTCGATCCCGAACAGCCTTGCGACCACCCGTTCGACATTGGCATCGACCACCACTGCGCGTTCGCCAAAGGCAATGGCGGCGATGGCGGCGGCAGTGTAGGCACCCAGCCCCGGCAGCTCGCGCAATTCCTCTTCGGTCCTCGGAAAACCACCTCGCGAAGCCACGTCGCGCGCGCATTTCGCAAGGTTGCGAGCGCGCGAGTAGTATCCCAGCCCCGCCCACGCGGCCATGATCTCCTCGTCGCTTGCCGCTGCGAGGGCCGCGATGTCCGGCCAGGTTTCCGTGAACTTCACGAAATAGGGCTTCACAGCCGCAACCGTTGTCTGCTGGAGCATTACTTCGGACAGCCACACGCGATAGGGCCAGGCCGGATCGTTCGGCAGTGACGCACCCGGCGGATTGCGCCACGGCAGGTCGCGGGCGTGCTTGTCGTACCAGTCGAGTAAATTTTGCGAGATGTTGGCAGTCACGCAGCGCCTATGGCATGGCAGCGCTCACGATGGGAAGCGACAAGACCAAAGGTTCGAACAGGAACGCAAAGGCGCGGCGATACACTCGTCCGCGCGGCGGCGGAGCCAAGCCGATCGGCGAGCTCATGCCCGAAATCGGGCGCACCGCCTTTCGCCGCTTCGGCTTCGTCCAGAGTTCGGTCGTCACTCGCTGGCCGGAAATCGTCGGCCCGCACCATGCCAGAGTTTGCGCGCCCGAAGCGATCCGCTTTCCACCGGGAGAGAAATCGGAAGGCATCCTCCAATTGGTCGTGAAGCCCGCTCACGCACCGCTGATCCAGCAGGTCACGCCAGAGATCATGGAGCGCGTGAACCGTTTCTTCGGATACAAGGCTGTTGCGCGGGTCAAGATTCGGCAAGGCGAGGTTAAGCCGACCCATGCTGATAGCCCCGCGAAAGCACCGCCGTCGCTCAAGCCCATCCCGATGGAACTGGGCGACAGCCTGCGCGATATCGGCGATCCGGAACTGCGCACGGTGCTCGAATCGCTCGCGCGCAGTTTCGATGACTCCGATTCCAACAAGGACGACAACCAGACGTGATTTCAAAACTCGCAAAGACCGCTGCGTTCGCCGCCGGCCTGATGCTCTTCTCCCCTGTGGCAGCGCAGGAGCGCGAGCAGGACTTGAGCAATCCCGACAGCGCGTTCGTCGACACGACCCGCAAGGGCAATTGGCAATCGGTCGTCGAGCCGACCGAACGCGGTCACCTGATCGGCAATCCGCGTGCCGACGTGCAGTTAATCGAATTCGTGAGCTACACCTGCGGCCATTGCGCGAACTTCGCGATTGAAGGCGAACCCGCACTCGACCTCGTCCTGCTGATGCCAGGCAAGATGACGCTCGAAGTCCGCCCCGTGATCCGCAATGCGCTGGACCTCACGGTCTCGCTGCTGGCGGCCTGCGGAAATCCTGCGAAATTCAAGGAACGCCACCGGGCATACATGACCACCCAAGCGACCTGGCTGGACAAAGCGCGCAATGCGCCGGCCAGCCAGCAAGCCATTTGGGGCCGCGGCGATCGCAATGCCCGGCTCAATGCGGCGCAGGCTCTCGACCTCGACGACGTACTCGTAAACCGGGGACAATCGATCGCCGAAGTCAATGCCTGCTTGATGGACGACAAGGCGGCCCAGGCCCTGATCGACAACGCACGGGCCGACCATGCCGAGTTTCAGGTGCCCGGCACGCCGAGCTTCGCACTCGATGGCGCGCTGCTTGAACGTGTGCACAGCTGGGACGCCCTTTATGCCGTGCTTTCGGAGCGCTTCAGAACCGGGAATTCCGGCGGAAATGCAGCGAATTAGGAATCACTTTGAAACGTTATTGACACATTTGTGCACAAACTTGCTCGGGCGGGTTTTGTCACACTCCCCCCTCCCCTTATAACCGCGCTCCAAAGACCGAAGGATCACGCCGAGGATGAATATCTCCAGCAACTCCCCGACTTGCCGTTTCGCTGCTTTCGCGATGGCAGCCCCGCTCGCATTGACGCTGGCGGCGTGTTCGGATTCAGGCTCCGGAGACGGCCCGCCTGCAGGCGAGCCGATTGCCGCGATCGAAGCACCGGAAGGCACGTCGTGGACCGATACAGTCACCGTGACTGCCGAAGACGGTTACCTGATCGGCAATCCCGATGCGCCGCTCAAGCTGGTCGAGTATGCCTCGCATACCTGTCCTGCCTGCGCCAGTTTCGCGACCACGGCCAAGCAGCCGCTGAAAGAGAATTACATCTCGACCGGTGTCGTCAGCTTCGAGCAGCGAAATCTGGTGCGCGACCCGATCGATCTCAGTATCGCTGCGCTGGTGCGCTGCGGGCCGAAAGAGAACATGCAGCCGCTGTCCGATCAGGCATGGGCTTCGCTCAACGACTTCTTCGGCAACGTCCAGACCAATTCAGCGCAATACGAAGCGTCTGCCGAACTGCCGGTCGAGCAGCGCTTCATCGCGATCTCGGAGGCGGCCGGACTAATCGATTTCTTCTCCGCTCGCGGGCTTTCGGCCGATCAGGCACGCTCGTGCCTCGCCGATTCCGCAAAGATGGAAACGATCAGTGACAATTCCGCGACCCAGGCCGACGAATTGAATGTCACGGGCACGCCCACGTTCTTCCTCAACGGGGCTCGGATCGACGGGATCACCTGGAACGAGATTGAGCCGGCCTTGCAGCGCGCAGGCGCTCGTTAAAAGCGGCGCGGAGGACTACGAACGCCCATGCAGATCAGCCGACTAAAGCTCAGCGGTTTCAAGAGCTTTGTCGAGCCTGCCGAGTTGCGCATCGAACCCGGGCTGACCGGGGTCGTAGGCCCCAATGGCTGCGGCAAATCAAACCTGCTCGAAGCGATCCGCTGGGTGATGGGCGAGAATTCTCCCAAGAGCATGCGCTCGGGGGGGATGGAAGATGTGATCTTCGCCGGTACGGCGAACCGGCCCGAACGTGGTTTTGCCGAAGTGGTGCTGCACGCGGAAGACGGTGACGGTGAGGAACTGGTCGTCACCCGCCGGATCGAGCGTGGAGCGGGAAGCGCGTACCGCGTGAATGGTCGCGATGTGCGCGCAAAGGACGTGGCGCTGACCTTTGCCGATGCGGCAACGGGTGCACATTCCCCGGCGCTCGTAAGCCAAGGCAAGATTGCACAAGTAATCGCCGCTAAGCCTGCCGAACGCCGTCAAATGCTCGAAGAGGCGGCCGGAATTGCGGGCCTGCATGTCCGTCGCAAGGATGCAGAAAGCAAGCTGCGTTCCACCGAAGCGAATCTCGCCCGGCTCGAAGACCTGATGGCGGGCCTGGACTCGCAAATGGCCTCGCTCAGGCGCCAGGCGAAGCAGGCCGAACGCTACACCAAGCTCACCGAACAGATCCAGGTCGCCGAAGCTCGTTTGCTGTTCGCCCGCTGGCGCGATGCAGCAGCGGCGGCGAAGCAAGCGCGGGCGGCGGCAGAGAGCGCCGATGCGCGCGTCGCCGAAGCCAAACAGGCGGTCGACGCAGCGCAAAAGGAGCAGGCGGCGCTGGCTGCGAAACTCGCCGAAGCGCGCGACGAACTCACCGACCGGCGCGACGATGCGAGCGCACATGGCCACCGAATGGCAGCGCTCTCCGAAAAGCTGGAGGCGGCAGAGACGCGTCTTGCGGATCTCGAACGGCAACGCACGCGCCTTGAAGAGGACCGCCAGGACGCCGATCGGCTGACCACCGATGCGGCGGCAGCCTTGGCCAAGCTCGAAGGTGAGTTGGAAGCGAGCCGCAAGGCGATGGTCGATGCGGACGCAGGACGCCCCGCGCTCGCCGCCCGCAGCGAAGACAGCGAACGTGCGAGCCGTGCCGCCGAGCTGGCATTGGCCAAGGCGACTGCCGATCATGCCGGGGTCGAAGCGGAATGGCGCGTTGCCGAGGCCGCGATCGAACAGGCCGAAACGCGCCTCGTCAGGCTGACGCGCGATCAGGAACGGCTGGCGCAAACCCGCCGCGAGCTCGAAGGCGGCGAAGATGCCGAGCAAGCGGTTATCGCAGCCCGCGATGCGGCGGACGCGGCTGCATCCGAATTGGCACGGCTGCGCGGGAGGCTCGAATCCGATCAGGCGCGCAAGGGCGACCTGCAATCGGCCCGCGACGAAGCGGCCGCGGCTTTCGCCACCGCCAAGGCCGAACTGGCCGGGATCGAACGCGAATACACCGCTCTCGTGCGGGACAGGGATGCGCGGGCCAAGGCTGCGTCTTCGCGCGAGGGCCTGCCTGCGGCGCTGGACGGAGTAAAGGTCGCAAAGGGATACGAACGCGCGATTGCCGCCGTGCTCGGTCGCGATGCCAAATCGCCGCTTGGCACACCCGCTGAGCTTGGCGATGGCCGGTTCTGGACCGGCAGTACGGCGCCGCAGCCGGTCGAAGGCAGCCTGCTCGATCACATCACCGATTGTCCCGACGAGTTGCGCGCCCGCCTCGCGCTGGTTTTCTGTGCTGATGAGGACGATGGCCGCGCGCTTGGGCCGGGTCAGTGGCTGGTCACAACCGCCGGACATTTGCGGCGTTGGGACGGGTTCATCGCCCGCGGCGAGGGATCGGCAGAGGCTGCACGGCTCGAAGCGGCCAATCGGCTGGCCGAACTCGAGAGCCAGCTACCGGACCTGCGCGGCGCGGCAGAGCTCGCGGAAAGCCGGGAACGCACGGCGCGCGAAGAACTTTCGGCGCTACAAGCCGCTTTGGTGGCCCAGGAGCGTGAGATTGCCGGAGCGATCGAGGCCGAGCGACACGCCTTGCGTCGATTGGACCAAGCGGAAGCCGCGAAGGAACGGCTGGCAGCGCGACTTGAAGAGCTTGCGCAATCTTCCGGGGAACTGACCGAACAGCTTGTCGTGGCCGAATCAGAGCTCGCTACCGCGCAGGAGGCACGCGCGGCTTTGCCGGCTCCCGATGCGGGGCGCGCGACGCTCGAAGCGGCACAGGCCAAGCACGAAGCAGCCAAGTCTGCAGTGCAGGCCGCCCTCGCCGAACTTGCCGCACACGATCAGGGCCTTGCGGTCACGCGCGAACGGCTCGCGGCGCAACAGGCCGACATGGCGAGCTGGCAGGCACGCTCGGGCGAAGCGACCCAGCGCATGGCCGAAGCCGCGCGACGGCTCGAGGAAATCGAGGAAGAGCGCACGGTGATCGCGGCCAAGCCAGCCGCGCTGATGGCCGAGATCGAACAGGGCGATACGATGCGCGCTCGGCTGACCGAAGAACTCGAAGCCGCACAGGAAGTCGTCGGCGGATGCGAAGCGGAAATGCGTACGGCCGAACGTGCGCTCGCGGACGCAGGCGAGAAACTGGCACAGGCCCGCGAAGGCCGTGCGACGCTGGCAACCCGGGCGGAGAACGAAGAAGAACGCCGCGGCGAAATGGCGCGCATTTCCGGCGAACGCTTTCAGTGCCCCCCTCCGTTGCTTCTCGAACGGTTCGAGTTCGACGAATCGGATATCAATCCTGCTTCCGAAGAGTCCGAGACGATGGACCGCTTGACTGCGAGCCGCGAGCGGATTGGCCCGGTCAATCTTGTCGCGGCGGAAGAGCTCGCGCGGATTGAGGAAGAACACGGTGCCAATGCCAGCGAGCAGGCGGAGCTTGCCGAAGCCGTAAACCGGCTGCGCGGATCGATCGGCAATCTCAACCGCGAAGGCCGCGAACGGCTGCGCGCCGCGTTCGAGGAAGTCGACGGACATTTCCGCGTGCTGTTCACCCGCCTGTTTGAAGGAGGTCAGGCGCATCTTGCATTGGTCGACAGCGACGATCCGCTGGAAGCCGGGCTTGAGATCTACGCACAGCCGCCCGGCAAACGGCTGCAATCGCTCTCGCTGCTATCGGGCGGCGAACAAGCGTTGACGGCGACCGCACTCATCTTCGCGCTGTTCCTAACCAATCCGGCACCGATCTGCGTGCTGGATGAAGTCGACGCGCCATTGGACGACGCCAATATCGAACGCTTCTGCGATTTGCTCGATTCGATGGTCCGCACCACTAGCACGCGCTACCTCATCGTCACTCACAATGCGGTGACGATGAGCCGGATGCACCGGCTGTTCGGGGTAACGATGGCGGAGAAGGGTGTGTCGCGACTGGTTAGCGTGGACCTCGGCGAAGCCGAACTGATGGCCGCGGAATAGAAGCGGATCAGGCTTCGATTGCTCGCGCCAACCGCGAGCGGATCGATTTCAATTGCGTAATAGCTTCTTCGACCTTGGGCCTTAGATCGGGCACCGCCGCAGCGCTTGCACCGCCGGGATCGACATTGGCGCGCCGATCGCCCAGCCGCCTGTCTTCCTTGCGTCGGTCGGTCCCCGAAGCCCCGCTCGAGCGCAGCACCGCTTCGGCGCCTTTCAGCGTGTAGCCTTCCTGATTGACGAGACGGTCGATCGTTTCGACGAGGGCGACGTCGTCGGGTCGGTAATAGCGGCGCCCACCGCTACGCTTGAGCGGCTTCAAGAGCGAGAACTGCTGTTCCCAATAACGCAGCACGTGCGGCTTGATGCTAAGCGCTTCGCTGACTTCGCCAATCGTGCGCAATGCGCCGTCGTCCTTGCCGTCCTCGAAGTCAGCCATCGCCTTCAGTCACCTTTGGCTATCCGTTCCTTGAGCAATTGGCTCGCCCGGAAGGTCATCACCCGGCGCGGAGTGATCGGCACTTCGATCCCGGTCTTGGGATTGCGCCCGATACGCTCGTTCTTATCGCGCAGGACGAAGCTGCCGAAACCTGAAATCTTGACGTTTTCGCCGTCGGCAAGCGCATCGCACATTCTGTCCAGAATGGCTTCGACCAGGTCGAGCGATTCCGCCCGGCTGAAGCCCATCTTGCGATTGATCGTCTCTGCCAGATCGGCTCTCGTGAGTGTGCCCACCGAACGCATCATGCGCATCTCTCCCTTGTACGCGCGACCCAGTCTGAATGCCCATAGTCTACGGATTTCAACCGGTTTTCGCAAACTGTTGCGATGCCTCATTGCATTTTTTGCACATCGAGGCTCGCGCGCCGGTCACACGCGCAGCAGGCTGGCTCCCCATGTAAAGCCGCCGCCCATAGCTTCCAGCATCACCAGATCGCCCGGTTTGATCCGCCCGTCCCGCCGGGCGACGTCGAGCGCCAGCGGCACCGAAGCCGCCGATGTATTGGCGTGCCGGTCCACGGTAACAACCACTTTTTCCGGGGCGATGCCAAGCTTCTTTGCGGTCGCATCGAGGATCCGCTTGTTGGCCTGATGCGGTACGATCCAGTCGATATCGCCCGCACTTATTCCAGCATCTTCAATCACTTCATGCAAAACATCCGAGAGATTGACGACCGCGTGGCGGAACACTTCGCGGCCCTTCATGCGCAAGTGTCCGACCGTCTGCGTGCTGGACGGGCCGCCATCGACATAAAGCAGGTCGTGTTGGGCTCCGTCGGCATGGAGTCGGCTTGCAAGGATACCTGGAGCGTCCGAGGCTTGCTGTGTTCCTTCGCCCTGCGCTTCAAGGACAACCGCGCCGGCGCCGTCGCCAAACAGCACGCATGTTGTGCGATCTTCCCAATCGAGAATTCGGCTGAAAGTCTCGGCACCTATCACGAGCGCCCGCGTAGCCATGCCGGTTTTCAACAGCGAATCGGCGGTAGCAATTGCGTACAGAAAT
Source organism: Erythrobacter sp. (assembly GCA_030065195.1). Taxonomy (GTDB): domain Bacteria; phylum Pseudomonadota; class Alphaproteobacteria; order Sphingomonadales; family Sphingomonadaceae; genus Erythrobacter. The sequence continues at coordinate 13,270 of JASJDE010000082.1, forward strand.
CCCGAACAAACCGCCGCGACATCGAACGCGATCCCGCCATTGCAACCGAGCGCATTCTGGACCTTGGTCGCAGTCGCAGGAAAGGTGTTGTCGGGTGTCGCCGTGGCCACGACGATCAATCCGATATCGGCTGGGGTCAGCCCCGCATCGTCGAGCGCCTTGCGTGCCGCATCGGTGGCGAGCGTTGCAGTCGTTTCGCCATCGCCCGCAATGTGGCGCTGGCGGATTCCGGTGCGCTCGACAATCCATTCATCGCTTGTGTCGATCTGTGCGGCCAGCTCGTCATTGGTCACGATCCGCTCGGGCAAAGCCGAACCGGTGCCAAGCAATCGCGAACCTGTCACTCTGCCGCCTCGCAGCTTGGCTGGATCTGCGGCGTCGCGCCATTGCCGTTTTCGCGCAGGGCGCCTTCGCCGAGTTCGGCAAGGTCATTGGCGATACGCTCTGTCAGCTTGTTCTTGAGCAGGCTCGCAGTGACGGCGACCGCATTTGCGACACCGGCGGCGGTCGCGCTGCCGTGGCTTTTCACGACCACGCCATTGAGCCCAAGAAACACGGCGCCGTTGTGATTGTTGGGATCGAGATGGTGACGCAGTAACTCGGTCGCCGGACGCGAAACGAGGAAGCCGATCTTCGAACGCAGAGAGCTGGTGAATGCCTGCCTCAAAAGGTCGGTCACGAAGCGCGCCGACCCCTCGATCGCTTTCAGCGCAATGTTACCCGAAAAGCCGTCGGTCACGACGACATGGGTTTCGCCGCGGTTGATCTTGTCGGATTCGACGAAACCGGCAAAATCGAGCGCCAATCCGCCTTCTTCCCGATCGGATGCGGCCTGCAAAGATGCTGCCGCATCGCGTAGCGTATCGGTGCCCTTGATCTCTTCGGTGCCGATGTTGAGCAGCCTGACCGTTGGTCGTTCGAATCCGTTGACGATCCGCGAATAGGCTGCACCCATCACCGCGAACTGGACGAGGTTGCGTGAATTCGCTTCGGTGTTCGCTCCCAGATCGAGCATGACGACGTCATGCGATTCAAGCGTAGGCATCAAGGCTGCGAGCGCCGGACGGTCGATCCCGGGCATTGTCCGCAGGGCGAGTTTGCTCATCGCCATCAGCGCGCCCGTGTTGCCAGCGCTGACGGCCGCGCCGGCTGCACCTTCCTTTACCGCATTGACGGCGAGGCCCATCGAAGTCGTCTTGGCACGGCGGATCGCCTTGCTCGGCTGTTCGTCGCCGGCAATCACATCCTCGCAATGCAGGATTTCCGACGCGCCGCGCATGTTGGGATGATCGTCGAGCGCGCTCTTGATCCGCTGTTCGTCGCCGACCAGCAGGAACTTGAAGCCTTCATAGCGACGGCGAGCGAGCGCCGCGCCTTCGACCATCACGCGCACGCC
>JASJDE010000083.1 GCA_030065195.1 Erythrobacter sp.
CAACGTTCTCGAAATCGACATCGAGGAACGCGACAAACGCCTGTTCAATCCGTTCCGTCGCCCGGTGCGGGGCAAGGTTCGGGTGATTCCGGAAGCGCTCAACGCAGCGTCCTTCGCGCTCGACCCGGCCGAGAACCACATCTGGCACTGCATGGCGCCGCGCGCGCGGATCGAAGTGCAGATGGACGAGCCCGGAGTTTCGTGGAGCGGCAGCGGCTATTTCGATCACAATCGCGGCTCCGAGCCGCTCGAAGACGGATTCCGGGTCTGGCACTGGTCGCGCGCGCACATGAAGGAAGGCGCGGTGGTCTGCTATGAAGGCGAGCGCGGCGACGGCTCGTTGTTCGCCAGTGCGATCCGGTTCGACAAGCACGGCGTGCCGGAGGAAGTGGCGCTGCCGCCCATCGCGCAGCTGCCGCCCAGCAAATGGCGGATCGAGCGGCGCACGCGCTCGCAGATCGGCGTCGCGGAAGTGCGGCGGACCTGGGAAGATACGCCGTTCTACGCGCGCTCAGAGCTGTCGTCGCAGCTCTATGGTGAGGATGTTTGCGCGGTGCAGGAAAGCCTCGATATGCGGCGCTTTGCCTCGGGCATCGTCCAGTTCATGCTGCCGTATCGGATGCCTCGGGAGACGCGGCGCGTAGGAGGATAAGCGGAAAGGGTTATTCGTTTTCTGCTGATGCCCGCTCGGCCGCTTCGCGTTCGGCCCGTTCGGCGCGGCTCTGTTTCAACTCGCGGCGCATCTTCCACCATTGCCACACGCCGAAACTGATGGCGATGCCATAGAAGAACACCATCTCGATCAGCCCGGCGTAGTTTTCCATTGCAGCGCTCCTCGACAATCGCTCAAGCCATAGCACGCTCGGAGGCAAACTCGCAGATCAGCTGCGCGGCCAGTTCGGGCGCTTCTTCATGTGCAAGATGACCCAGACCTTCGAGAACTTCGAGACGAGCGTTGGGCAGCCATCCATGCGCCTCTTTCGCCCATGCGAGCGGGATTGCCGCGTCCTCGTCCGAATGGACCAGCAGAACCTCGTTGCCGATCGTGTGCATGCGGGTGCGCAGGGTCGGCAGGTCCCAGTTCGCCATCATCGCCAACGCGCCTTTGGTGTGGCGCGGATTGCGGAGCAGTTCGGTGTAGCAAGCCTGTCCGGTCGCATCGATATTCGACTTGGTCGAGCGATAGATGAATCGCTCGGCTTCCGCGCCAAAACTCGCTGCGGCGGAAAAAATGCGCGGGACGAGCGGATTGACGAACAGCAGCTTGGCGACCGCCGGGAAGATCTGGGACGCGGGACCGGGGAAGGGGCGGAGCGCGGAATTGAGGCCGACAATGGGGCCGGAAAAGCCCTGATCGAGCGCCATTTGTAGCGCCAGCGCAGCCCCGGCGGAATGGCCGACGACAAGGTCGGGTTCGATCCCCAATGCCTCGTTCAAATCGGCAATGGCGCGCGCCATGGTTGGCAACGCCATGTCGGATGGCGGATGACCCTTGGTAAAGGCGTGGCGCGGAAGGTCGGGCGCGATCACTTCGAAGTGCTCGGCAAGCAACGGCATCAACCCGCGCCAGCTGTGGACCGATCCGCCCGTCCCGTGAAGCAACAGCAACGGTGAGCCCGAACCCATCCGCTGCACATGCCAGCGCGCGCCGCCCGCTTCGACAAATGCGCTGGCTTCGCGATGCGGCCAGATCAGCCCTTCGCGGTTCCAGTCGAGCGGGCGGCTCATATGCGTCCTCTTTCCGGGGTCTTGCCCGGTTCGACCGCAGAAATCGCCTCGTGGATGGTCTTGGCATCGGCGCGGGGCAGGGCGAGGTAACGCGCCTCCATTGCCCTTGCGAGCGTGGATCCCTCTTTCGTGGCGCGGGCGGAGATATCGACCACCAGCGCATCGATTCCGGCCCGGGCGACGGCCTTGGCGGCGGTCTCGGCGTCTTCCCCGGCCTGTTTGCGACCCGGCTGGCCCGTGGCGTCGATGTTCGCGCGTCCATCGGTGAGGATCACCAGGCTGGGCGTGCGTCCCCTCCCGGCGACCTGCTCGGCCACTTCACGCGCGGCATTCAGGCCCATCGCAAGGGGAGTGCCGCCGCCGCCGGGGAGTTCGGCCAGGGCACGCCGTGCCCGCGTCAGAGAGCGCGTGGGCGGCAGCAGAAGTTCGGCGCTTTCCCCGCGAAATGCGACCAAGGCCACTTCGCTGCGGGTGACATAGGCCTGCGCCAGCATCAGTTCGACCGCGCCCTTGGCTTCGGCCAGCCGCGCGGCGGCGGCGGATCCCGAGGCATCGACCGCGAAGACCGTGACCCGCGCCGCCTTCTCTTCGAATCGGCGCACGCGCAGATCGTCCTTGCGCATCAGGATGGCATCCGAAGCGGTGTCCGGTTGCTCACGGCGGCGTACTTGCTGCCATGGCACCGCTGCGCGCAAGGTATCGATCAGCGCCAGTCTCGCACCGCCGCGCGGCATGCCGGGACGAGCGCCCAATGGCTTTCCCCGCAGGCCGGATTTCTTCTTTCGACCGGAACCACTTCCGCTCGCCCGGCGCGGCGCATTGCCCTTTGCCAGTTCCGCCAGCAGGTCGGCTGGAATTGCCGCTGCGGCTGCTTCCACGAGCAAGTCCTCGAGCGGCTTTTGGCTCTGCCGTTCATCCGCCTCCGATGGTTCCCCGCTTTCGTCCGAAGGCGGCTCGGGAGGCGGATCGCCCGGGTCTTCCTCGATCGGTGGAAGCTGGGTCGCGCGCGGCGCGAGCACCAGCCGAACCGCAGCCGACAGGTCAGCTTCGATCGCCTCGCGTCGATCATGCAGTGCCGCGTGGGCACGCGCCGCTTCGCCAGCGAACAGAAGCGGGCGAAGCGACGATACGCCCAGCGCCGCGGCAGTCCCTGCAAGCGCGGCCAAGGCTTCGTCGGAGAGCGGTGCGACCTCGCAAAGAGACGATCTGCCGGGCCGCGGCAGTTCGACGTCCTGCCAAATGCGCGAATGGCTGAGGTCGCACGGGAATGCGCAGCGCTCAGCAAGCGCATGCGGTGGCGCATCTTCGGGCTCGATTCCGTCGTCGAGCAGGACAAGCGCCAAGGCGCTTTCGTCCAGCGCCTGCGCCAACCGTCCGGTCATGGCATCGCCGAGCCGTTCGGCCATCGGTACCAGCAGCACCCCGCCGGCCGCCTCGGCGAGCAGCCCCGTCTGCTCCACCGGGCGACCGGCAGCGAGACTTGCAGCAATGTCAATTCCGCCCAGCAGGCGCTCGTCATCGACATGGCCCGGCAGCTTGCGGGTGGGGATGGCTGCATCGATGGCGTAAACGAGCGCCTCTCGCGCGGGCCCGGCTCCGCGCAGGATCAAGCCACCGAACGTTTCGGTCGAGAGGGTAAGGAGCCTGGCCGCGAGCAGCGCGTCTTCGATCGGGTCGCGCGGCTCGCCCGGATTCATCCGAACAGCTCGTCGAGCGCGCGGGTGATCCGCGCCGTCGATCCGGTCTCGTCGAGCACGTCGCGTCGCAGGCGATGCCGCAAGGCGGATGGAGCCACTGCAATCAGGTGCTCACGCTTGACCGAACGCGCGCCTTTGAGCGCCGCCAGCGCTCGCGCCGCCCGCATCAAGGTCAGCTCGCCGCGCAATCCGTCGGCCCCCACGGCGAGACACAGATGGGCTGCGTCTGTCAGCACATCCTCTCCCGGTTCGAGCTTGGCCAGCCGGTTCTTGCCTCGCGCAACCTGCTTGAGGATCTTGTCGTCCTCCGTCGCCCATTCGTCGGCGAATCCCTCCGGATCGCGTTCATTCGCCGCGACCAGCCGCATGATTTCGACGCGGGTTTCGATCTCTGCGGGCGTGCGCACTTCGACCGACAAGCCGAACCTGTCGAGCAGTTGCGGGCGCAATTCCCCCTCTTCCGGATTGCCGCTGCCGATCAGCACGAACCGCGCCGGGTGCCGGACCGAGAGCCCTTCGCGTTCGACCACGTTTTCGCCCGATGCGGCGACATCGAGCAGCAGATCGACCAGGTGATCTTCGAGCAGGTTTATCTCGTCTATGTAGAGGAATCCGCGGTTCGCTTTGGCAAGCAGACCCGGTTCGAACGCTTTCTCTCCGGCGCGCAAGGCTCGCTCGAGGTCGAGCGAACCGACAACCCGGTCTTCCGTCGCCCCAAGCGGCAGATCGATGAATGGCACGGGACGCTTGCGGATCGGGCCGGTGCCGCAGACATCGGGATAGCGGGCCTGATCGTCCTTGGTGCAGGCGTAGGGGCAGTCCTTGATCGCCGAAATCGGCGGTAGCAGGTTGGCCAGCGCGCGTGCGGCGGTCGATTTGCCGGTGCCCCGGTCGCCAAAGACCATCACCCCGCCAATGGTTGGGTCGACCGCTGCAATCAGCAGCGCCTGCTTCATTTCGTCCTGACCGACGATCGCGGAGAAAGGAAAGCGTGCCATTTCCAGCGCCTTGTGGACGACTGCAGCCTATTGGACAAGCACTAGTGACAATCCAGCCTGACACTTTGTGCGAGCGCGGGAACGATCAACGGCGGCTGGCACGAGCGAGCAACAGCACCGGCAGCAATCCGGCTGCGAGCAGGATCAGGGCCGGGATAGACGCTTCGACCAAGCGCTCGTCGCTGGCAAGGCGATAGGTGCGCGTGGCGAGCGTTTCGAGATTGAAGGGGCGCAGGATCAGGGTCGCGGGCAATTCGCGTACGGTGTCGATAAACACCAGCGCAGCAGCCGCCAGCAGGCTGGGTCGCAGCAACGGCGCGTAGATTCGGGCCAGAACCTTGCCGGGACCGGCACCGAGAGAGCGCGCGGCGGCATCGAACGAAGGCGGGATCTTGGTCATTCCGCCGTCAACGCTGTTGTATGCGACGGTGAGAAACCTGACCGACAGGGCATAGATCAGGACGAGGCTCGTTCCGGTAAGCAGCAGTCCGCCGCTATACCCCAGGCCGTCGCGGGCGGCGCGCGTGACCGAGATATCGATTACGCCGAGCGGTGCGAGCAGGCCCACGGCCAGCAACGCTCCGGGCAGGGCATAGCCCAGGGTCGACAGACGGATCGCGCCCTTGACCACACGATTGTCGGACCGCGCCTTGGCAAAGGCCAGGACGAGACCAGCGATGACGCAGATCGTTGCCGTGGCGAGGCCAAGCCAAAGGCTGCTTCGTGCATAAGTCCAGAGATCTCGCGCCGCCCGCAAGGCGCTTTCGTCGATCGAAAGTGCGCCAAGGTGCATCGCCGGGATCGCGAAGCCCAGCACGACGGGCAGGGCGCAAGCGACCAGCGCCAGCAGCTTGCCGGTTGGCGTAAGATCGATCAACGGGCCGCTTTCGCGCTCGGCCAAGCCGTCGCGACTGTCGCTCCGACCTTGCCTCGTGGCGGCTTCGAAAGCGATCAGGGCGATTACGAACAGCAGCATGATGGCCGCCAGTTTGAGCGCGGCCTGCTTGTCGCCCATCGCCAGCCAGCTGCGGAAGATTCCGGTGCTGAAGGTGGGAATGGCGAAATATTGCGCGACACCGAAATCGGCCAGGGTCTCCATCAGGACCAGTGCCAGGCCTCCGGCAATGGCCGGCCGCGCCGCAGGAAGGGCGACCTGCCAGAATGCCCGTGCAGGCGTTGCTCCCAGCGACCGTGCGGCGTAAAACTGGCGGGTGCTCTGAGCCGCAAAGGCGGCACGCGCCAGCAGGTAGACATAGGGATAAAGCACGATGCCGAGAACGAAGGCTCCGCCGGGGAGCGAGCGGACTTGCGGGAACCAGTAGTCGTTCACGCCCCAACCGGTCGCGGCGCGAATAAGGCCTTGAACCGGGCCGCTGAAATCGAGCAGGTCGGCATAGATATAGGCGCCGACATAGGCGGGGACGGCCAGCGGCAGCACCAGCGCCACGCCGAGCATCCGCCGACCCGGAAACTCGGCTGCGCTCACCAGCCAGGCGCATCCGACCCCGATAACGGTGGCAAGCGCGCCCGCAAGCGCCATCAGTGCCAGAGTGTTGGCGACGTATCGGCCCAGCACTGTCTGCGCGAGGTGCGAGAGCGCTTCGAAGCCGCCACTGGGAGCGGACAAGACGATCGCGAGGATCGGTACGATCGCCAGTGCGGCGATAACGATGGCGCCGACCGTCCATCCGTCGGGGACCCACCGGCTTGCCAGCCGCGGCGAAGCGAGCGATGCGCTTGCCCCGAAGGCGTCCAATTGCCTAAGGCGGCTCACCACCAGCGACACCTGCCACTGATCCGGACACCGATTTGAGTCTCGAATTTCGCCATATTGCCCATGCCTACGGTCAGGTTCGGGCACTTGAAGAAATAAGCTTCACCGCGCCGCGAGGTGAGATCACCTGCCTGCTTGGCGCGTCGGGTTGCGGGAAGTCAACCTTGCTCAACCTCGCTGCGGGGCTGCTTCCCGTCCAGCATGGGGCCATCCTGATCGACGGAGAAGTGCTGGCGGACAACCACTCCAGCCCGCCACCCGAAGCGCGCCCGGTGGGCCTCGTTTTCCAGGACGGAGCGCTGTTCCCGCACATGACCATCGCGAAGAACGTCGCCTTTGGTTTGCCGCGCGGCAGCGATGTGGGAGCCTGGCTCGGACAGGTCGGGCTCGAAGGGCTTGGGGATCGCTATCCGCATGAACTTTCGGGCGGCCAGCAACAACGCGCTGCGCTTGCGCGCGCCATGGCGCCGGGACCGCAGGTGCTGTTGATGGACGAACCCTTCGCCAGCGTCGACATCGTGCTTCGGCGCAGCCTGCGTCGCGATTGCCGCCGCGTGCTGCGCAAACGCGGCGCAACGGTGGTGATGGTCACCCACGATCCCGAAGAGGCGATCGATATCGGCGATCGGATCGCGGTGATGGAGGGCGGGCGGATCGTCCAGTTCGGGACGCCGCAAGAGCTTTACGATGCGCCTGCGGTTGCCGGTGTCGGGGCGCTGTTTCGCGGGGCGCAGATCGTGTCGGCGGCTCGTGTCGAGGGCGGTCTCGATACGCCTTTCGGGATCTGGCCGGAGGCGAGCGTGCACGGCGCCCTGCCCGAGGCGGAACACCTGCAGGTGCTCGCCTATGCGGATGAGTGCGACCTCGTGGAAGATCCCGGTGGGCTGGCGGTGATCGATCTGAAGCCGCTGGGCGCGGCCACGCGGGTCGTCCTGGCCGATGCGAGCGGCGAGGCGATTACCGTGATCTGCTCGGATCAGGTGCTAGGCGACAAACGCTATCGCGTGCTGCCGCATCCGGGCACCCTGCGCGCCTTTGCTGCGCACTGAGCTTGCATCGCAGATCATATTATTGCAAATCGTTCGCAATTACGAATCGGAAGGCATTTCATGAAAAACGGAATTCTCGCGGGTCTGGTGGCGCTCGCCGTTGCAGGCTGCGCGTCGGGCGACGAGGCTGCGGATAGCGGCCAAGTCGCGGATGCGGGCGAAGTAAACCTGTATTCCTCGCGTCACTACGACACCGATCTCGCGCTCTACGACGACTTCACCAAGGAGACCGGGATCACCGTCAACCGCATCGAAGCGGATGCCGATGCCTTGATCGAGCGTATCGCCAGCGAAGGCGAGTTTTCGCCCGCCGACCTTTTGATCACCGTGGACGCCGGACGGCTGTGGAGGGCTGAGGAGGCCGGTGTACTCGCAGCGGTCGATTCCGACGTGCTGGCCGAACGCTTGCCGATCTACCTGCGCCATCCCGACGGCCTTTGGTTCGGCCTGTCGACCCGCGCGCGTGTGATCATCTACAACAAGTCGGCCGGCGTGCCCGAAGGGTTGGAGGATTACGCCGATCTCGCCGACCCGGCATGGCGCGGCGACATCTGCATTCGCTCTTCGTCCAACATTTACAACATCTCGCTGCTTTCCAGCATGATCGCCCATAACGGCGCCGAAGCGGCCGAGGCGTGGGCAACGGGCGTGGTCGCCAATTTTTCGCGCGACCCTCAGGGCAATGACACCGCGCAGATCGAAGCGGTGGCATCGGGAGAATGCCGGATCGCCGTGGTCAATTCCTACTATCTCGCCCGCTTTGCCGGTGGCGACGACGAGCAGAAGGCGATCTTCGATGCGCTCGGCGTGATCTTCCCCGATCAGGACGGCAACGGCACGCATATCAATGTCAGCGGCGCGGGCCTGGTGAAGACCTCTCCCAATCGCGAAAACGCGATCAAGTTCCTGGAGTACCTTACTTCGGAAAGCGCGCAGCGCTATTTCGCCGACGGCAACAACGAATATCCGGCGGTCGATGGTCTTGAGGCCAATTCGGCGGTCGAACAATTGGGAACCTTCAAACCCGATACGCTCAATGCGTCGGAGATCGGGCGCAATCAGGCGCAGGCCGTGCAGATATTCGATCGGGCGGGGTGGAACTGATACGGTTGGGGCCGGCTCGCCGCTTGCGATGGATCAAGGCGCGCTTTCAACCCTTATCACTAAACTACCTTGAAGCGGCGCGGCGAAACGTCCATTTGCGCCGCCAATCGCGCAGACCTGCGCACCTTGTCCAATTCTTGAGGCTTATCCGTGAACCAGCCCATCCTTGACCGCGACCAGTTCCAGGAAAGCGCCGCGTTGACCGTCGAGACGATCACGCATGTCCATCACTGGAACGACGAGCTGTTCAGCCTCAAGATGACGCGCCCGGCGAGTTTCCGCTTCCGTTCGGGCGAGTTCGTGATGATCGGCCTGCCGCAGGAAAACGGCAAGCCGCTGCTGCGCGCCTATTCGGTAGCCAGCCCGAGCTACGACGAGGAGCTCGAGTTTCTCTCGATCAAGGTGCAGGACGGACCGCTGACATCGCGGCTCCAGCACATCCAGGTCGGCGATCCGATCTATCTCGGCAAGAAGCCGACCGGCACGCTCGTCACCGACGCTTTGCTGCCGGGCAAGCGGCTTTTCATGCTCTCGACCGGGACCGGCCTTGCGCCTTTCATGAGCCTCGCCCGCGACCCCGAAGTCTATGCGATGTTCGACGAAGTGATCGTCGTCCACTCGGTTCGCCATGTCGAAGACCTCGCCTATCGCGAGTTGCTGGAAAGCAAGCTCGAAGGCGATCCGCTGCTCGAAGACGAAGATCGCGAGCGCTTCATTTATGTCCCGACTGTCACCCGCGAGAGTTTTCGCACCCAGGGCCGCATCCAGACCCTGATCGACGACGGTCGCCTGTTTGAGCAGTCAAAAGGCCCGCAACGCTTCGTCCCTGAAGACGACCGTGTGATGCTGTGTGGATCGATGGCGATGATCAAGGACCACGCCGCGGATCTCGAACGCCGCGGCTTCGAAGAGGGCGCCAACAACAAGCCCGGCCAGTTCGTGATCGAGCGGGCGTTCGTGGGGTAGACCCACTTGAGCACAACTGCTTCCAGCCCGGAATTTCAGTTTCGTCGGCAGCATGAACTCGGTGCAGGGGCGCGAGCTCGAGGGGGACTGGCGGTTGCACATGTCCAAGTGTACATTTCCCGACTGCGGCATCTGAGAAGAAGGTCAAATGGGTCGACAAATCCAAGTCGTCGGGGATGGAGCAAGGTGTACTGCCAACTGCCCGCTTGCGGAACGGAGCTCTGGCTTCGGCGTCGGTGCAAGGAGCGCATCGATCAAGCAGTGCGGCGAGGCGAATCTACGGCTTCTATGGCACGGAGGAATCTGTTTGATGAAGGAAGAGGCCACGGTGCCTCTAGAGGGATAGCGAGATTCCGACTGCGTCCGAAGAAGTTCAGGAAATGGCGCTGACCTAGCGTAGCCAAAATCTGCTAAAGCCTGATCCAGCGTTGAGGGGCGCGAGGATCATGGAGCAATACAAGACGCTGTGGAAATGGATGACCATTCCGATGGTCGTCATCCAGGCGGGAATCTTTGTCGACTATTGGGGCGATTTCACCCGCAACACGCTGGCGGTTCACATCCACTACTGGAATGCGACCCTGTGGTTTGCCTTCCTCATATCCCAGCCCTGGCTGTTTGCGAGGGGCAGCATGGCCGCGCACCGGACGTGGGGCATGTTCGGTCTGCTGCTCGCGGGAGCCATGGTGTTCCTGTCGGTCGCGCAGCTCAATCGCGATATCTTCTATGCGAACTTCGCGCGCGATAACGCCGGCGAGATCGGACCCTTCACCGAGTGGTTCTTCTTCCAGGTCATGATGATGGAGATGATCCTGATCACCGGCTTCGTGATTGCAATCGTCATGGCCATCGTGAAACGCAAGTCGATCGAGGACCACGCATGGTGGATGGCCTCGACCGCATTCCTGCTGATGATGCCGGCGCTGGGGCGGGGGTTGCAAGGGGTGTGGTTTGCGATCCACGGGTTCAGCGTCGATCTCACCAGCGTGCTCACTATCCCGGTCTATATCTGTCAGGCGATTATCATCGGCCTTTGCCTGCTGTTTGCGTGGCGTCTCGGCAAGCTGCGTCATCCCGCGACGTGGATCGCGGTTGGAGCGAACGCGGCGCTCTTCATCATGCAACCGATCGCGCAGTCGCCATCTGTGCAGGCGTTATGGCGCGCCCTTATTCCTGTCTGATTCGAGCTTGACCGGGCCGTCCCACCGCGCTTGAACAGGTTCCAGAACGAAACCTGTTTCCGGAAGAGAGAGCTTGATGCTGAACACCGCCCATCGCACCGCCTATAACGAAGATCACGAGGCGTTTCGCGACACCGTCCGCAAAGTGCTGGCCGAGCATATGGAGCCCTATCTCGACCAGCACGAGGAAGAGGGCATCGTCCCCAAGAAGGCATGGAAGGCGCTTGGCGAAGCGGGTATGCTGTGCCCCACCGTCAAGGAAGAGAATGGCGGGCTGGGGCTCGATTTCGGCTTCAACTGCGTGATCGCCGAAGAGCTGTCTTATCTCGGAACCTCGGCGGGATTCACGTTGCAGAACGACATCACGGTCAACTATTTCGAACGGCTCGGCAGCCCCGAGCAGAAGGAAAAGTACCTGCCCGGCATGATCTCGGGCGACATCATCACCGCTATCGCGATGACGGAGCCGGGCGCGGGCAGCGACCTTCAGGGCGTACGGACGACCGCGATCGAGGATGGCAACCACCTCGTGATCAACGGATCTAAGACCTACATCACCAACGGCCAGAACGCCGATTGCGTGATCGTGGTGGCCAAGACCGATCCCTCCCAAGGCGCGAAAGGCACCTCGTTGGTGCTGGTCGACGCCGATACGCCGGGCTTCGAGAAGGGCCGCAACCTCGACAAGATCGGGCAGCATTCAGCCGACACGTCCGAACTGTTCTTCCAGGATTGCCGAGTACCCAAGACCAACATTCTCGGCGGTGAAGGGCGCGGGTTCGTCCACCTGATGGAAGAGCTGCCGCAGGAGCGCCTCTCCATCGCCGTCACCGCGCAGGGCGGGGCGCAGCGCGCCTTCGACGAAGCGGTGAATTTCGTGAAGGAGCGCAAAGCGTTCGGGCGCACCGTGTTCGAATTCCAGAACACCAAGTTCACGCTGGCGGACTTGCAGGCGAAATTGCAGGTCGGCTGGGCGCATCTAGACTGGGCGATTTCGCGCCACCTGCGCGGAGAGCTGACCACCGGCGAAGCGTCTTCGGCGAAGCTGTGGCACACCGAGATGCAGTGGGAGATGGTCGACGCCTGCCTGCAACTGCATGGCGGCGCGGGCTACATGAACGAATACGCCATCGCCCGCCTGTGGCGCGACGCGCGCGTGCAGCGCATCTATGGCGGCACCAGCGAGATCATGAAGGAAGTGATCAGCCGCGAGATCTGAGGGGAGATCCGACGTGAACGACCCACTCGATTTTTCAGGTAGGACCGTGCTCGTGATCGGCGGGTCGAGCGGGATCGGCAATGGGATTGCACACGGGTTCAGAGCGCGCGGGGCTTCGGTCCACGTCACCGGAACGCGCCCGGATGCAGGCGACTATCTCGAAGCCGAAGACAGCGATTTCACCGGGCTGAACTACCACAAGCTCGACGTGACCGACCGCGAGGCTGCGAATGCGCTGGCGGGCGCGATCGGCGCGGTCGATGTGCTGGTGCTGAGCCAGGGCGTGGTTCGTTACGGCCGGCAGGAATTCGAGCGCGAAGGCTGGGACGCGGTGGTCGACGTCAATCTCAATTCTGTGATGGATTGCGCCCGCGCTTTTCATTTGGCGCTTGCCGAAAGCGCTGGATCGATGATCGTCGTTTCTTCGGTCGCGGCGTTCAAATCGACCATCGGTACGCCTGCCTATGCCGCCTCGAAGGCCGGCGCAGCCAGCCTCGTCAAAACGCTGGGCGAAGCCTGGGCGCGCGATGGCATACGGGTCAACGGCATCGCGCCCGGATTGGTCCCAACCAAGCTCACCACCGTCACGACCGAGCATCCGGAACGCCGCGAAGGGGCGCTCAAGTCGATCCCGCTGCGGCGCATGGGTACGCCCGAAGATATGGCCGGGGCCGCGCTGTTCCTCGCGTCGCCTTTGGCAAGCTACGTCACGGGACAGACGTTGGTGGTCGATGGCGGGCTGACGCTGAGTTGACAGAAGTGAGGGTGACGCAATTTGTCGGTCACCTCTCCTTTCCGCCATTCTGCTGATCACGCAAAAGCGGACAATGCGCGCAAGTATGGTGAACCGTGAATATGGAGCACCGTATCGGGCGCCCTATTCGTCCGGGCCCACTTCCTCATCTGGTGGGCTTGGCTCCCGTTGAAAGACTGGCATTGCAGGACTCATGGCACGATCATGTGCAAAAGCGTCGCGCGCCCTTTCTCTCGATCTTTGGGCAAGCCAATCAGCCCGCCTCCCGCTATTCTCCTTTCCGCCATCAGGGCTTTGGAACGGGAAGGGGATTGGTCAGACGCATCCGAACCCATGGCAACTGCCACGAGGTCGGGTCGCATTCTGACCGCCCCTTTCATCATGAATGAAAGGGAATTTCATGAAGAACAGACTGCTGTTTTCGACCGCGCTCGTATTGGGCGCTACTGCCACCACATTCCTTGTGCCGGCCGAACGCGCGCAAGCCGACGACTGTCTGCTCGACCGCGACGATGACGGGATCGTCGACGCGGGAACAGACAATGATGGCGGGGCAGCTTCGAACAACGACGATACCTCGCTGGCGTGCGGCGTCGGGGCGAGCACCGGCACGGCCAGCAATGCGATGGCGCTTGGCAGTTCGGCGCTTGCCAGTGGTGCCAGTTCGATTGCGATCGGTTCGAACAGCGATGCTACCGGCACCAACTCCGTCGCAATCGGGGCGGACGGAACCGATGGCGGGTCGCAAGGCTCGATAGCGTCGGGCAACAACTCGACGGCCGTCGGCGGGGATGCGGCGGCAAATGGCGAGGATGCGACCGCCATCGGTGCGGGTGCGCAGGCCGCCGCTTTCGGCACAGCCTTTGGTCGATTGGCGATTTCCAGTGCCAGCGAAGCGCTTGCAATCGGTCAGAACAGCGATGCAACGAGCACTGCTGCGGTCGCGGTTGGCACCGACGCTCAGGCAACCGCGATCGGTGCAATTTCGCTGGGGCGACAAGCCAATGCCTCTGCGGGCGATGCCATTGCGATTGGCCGTTCTGCTGCGACTGCAGGCGCCAGCAACAGCGTATCCATCGGAGCATTCTCGGACACCACCGCTTCGGGCGCAATTGCGCTTGGTAACAACGCGCAATCTGGCGGCACGAACAGCGTTTCGATTGGTCGAGACAGCGATGCGACTGTCGCTGGCGCTATCGCTATCGGTGGCGACAGTTCGGATGGCGACAGCGACGGCGCGCAAGCGACCGGATCGGGCGCAATAGCTCTCGGTGCCGACGCCGTCGCCACCCAGGCAAGCGCGATTGCGTTCGGCTCTGGCGCAGGGGCCACCGGCACCGGGGCGACCTCCATCGGATCGGGTGCGGTGGCTACGGGCGAAAATACGCTGGCCTTCGGGACGCTGACAACGGCTACGGGCGCCGGTGCGATTGCAATTGGCGGGGATGCGCCAATCGATGGCGACAGCGCGGGGGCGAGCGCGGTGGGCGATTTTTCGCTGGCGATCGGTGCGGATGCGCAGGCGAGCGGAGGGTTGTCCTTCGCGCTGGGCGCGCTCGCGAACTCGAGCGGGGCCAACGCTACCGCGATTGGATCCTTTGCCAATGCCAGCGGCCCCTCTTCACTCGCATTCGGTTCGTCGAGCGCGGCCTCGGCCACCGGCGCGGTGGCTGTGGGTCAGGGATCGCAGGCAAGCGGCGAGCGCTCGACCGCACTCGGTCGCGATGCAGTGGCGGCGCAGACGGCTTCGACCGCAATCGGCACCGGCGCGACCACCACCGCGGCCAACCAGGTCACTCTAGGTGGCGCAGGCAGTTCGGTGCGGATCGGCGACATTGCCGCGAGCACCGCGGCGCAGGTCGGCCCAGTCGACGTGGTGACGGTCGACGGAAGCGGCACGCTCGGCACGACTTCGGTCGCTACCGCCGCCTCGGTCGAGAATGTCCGCACCTCGCTCAATGCCTTGTCGCAGGTGAGCGAGGCTCAGTTCGGGCAGCTCGAAAACAGCGTTCTGGCGCTCGATGGCCGGGTGAGCGGGCTGGAGTTCCAGCTGCAGGATGTCGACGAGCGCCTGACCGGCGGGATCGCGGCGTCGATGGCGCTTGGTGGCCAGATGGTGGTGCCCGACAGCACGATCTCATTCAGCCTCAATGCCTCGACCTACCAGGGCGAGCAGGGCTTTGCCGGATCGATCGCGGCGCGGGTGTCTGAGCGGGTCTACATCTCGGCCGGCGTGGCCGGCTC
>JASJDE010000084.1 GCA_030065195.1 Erythrobacter sp.
ACTTGCCGCCATGCTCGCCGGTCAGGATCTGATTCGCACGGCTTGCGATCACTTCATTCGCATTCATGTTCGACTGCGTACCGGAACCCGTCTGCCAAACGCTGAGGGGGAATTGACTGGCAAGCGTCCCATCGATCACCTCGCTTGCAGCCTGAATGATCGCTTCGCCCAATTTCGCATCGAGCACGCCAAGTTCCATGTTTGCCTTGGCAGAGGATTGCTTCTGGATTCCAAGCGCTTTGACAAGCGGCGCAGGCATCGTCTCAGTCCCGATTGCGAAGTTGGCGAGGCTACGCTGGGTCTGTGCGCCCCAGTGCGCATCCACCGGAACGGCAACTTCGCCAAGCGAGTCGGTTTCGACCCGGACGGCCCCCTTCGCTCCGAAAAACTGGCCGTCATTTTGTATGTCACTCATCGAAGCTTTCCTTGTCCCGGTCGATTGCAGGGTCCCATAAGCATCGCGGATCGGACACGTCAAAGCTCTTGGAAGTAAAGACCGCGATGTATAGGAAGGGTTGACGTACTGTATTGCAGAGATAATACAGCTATCCGGAGTAGAAATGACCAATATCGCCGCCTCTTATGATACCGCCGACGCACGCAAGGCGATGATAGACAGCCAGCTGCGTACCAGCGGCGTGAACGAAGAATTCGTGCTCGGCCGGATGCTTGCCGTGCCGCGCGAGGACTTTCTGCCCGCAAACAAGGCCGCTCTCGCTTACATCGACCGGTCGGTCTCACTCGATGACGGGGGGTATCTGGCTTCCCCCTTGTTCTACGGCAAATTGCTGCTCGAAGCCGAGCCGATGCCGACCGATCGGGCGCTGGTGATCGAGGGCGGTTCGGGATATCTGGCCGAACTCCTGCGTCCGCTTGTTGCAAAAATTGACGTCTTGGAAGCCGACAAGGCCGCCAATGTGACATCCGGTGCGGAAGCAACGTACTCCCTGGTCGTGATCGACGGTGCAGTCGAGGCGCTTCCGGATGGAATCGCACAGATGATAGAGGAAGACGGACGGATCGTCTCAGGCCTCGTCCTAAGGCAGGTGACGCGCCTCGCCAGCGGGCGCAAGGTCGCCGGCAAAGTGGCGCTGATGCCCGTTGAAGATATCGGGATCCCCGTGCTTCGCCAGTTCGACAAACCGAAGAGCTGGTCTTTTTGATGAACGCTCGCGCCCGTCTCAACGCGCTCTCGTTCGGCGTCGCCAGTATGGCCGTGGCGGTCGGAGCGCCGGCTCATGCCGATTCACTGCGCGACGCTTTGGCCAACGCCTACAACACCAATCCAACGCTTGAAGCCGCTCGTGCAAACCAGCGTGCGACCGATGAAGACGTGCCGATCAACCGCGCCAATGCCGAACCTAACGTCACGGTGACAGCGACGCATATCGAGTTTGTGCGTCAGTCCGCCAACTCGTTTACTGCGCCCGAACGCAATCTGGGCGTCAATGCGCAGCTACAGGTCCCGATCTATCAAGGCGGGGGAATCAAGAACAGTATTCGCGCAGCGAAGGAGCGCGTAGCCGCAGGTCAGGCGGATTTGCGCGGAACCGAAAGCGCGATCTTCAGCCAGACTGTCGCCGCGTATATGGATGTCCTGCGAACGGAAGCCTTGGCCAGCCTGGCAGCGAACCAGGTGGAAGTGCTCCAGGTCAACCTCGAGGCAACCAGCGACCGCTTCGAGATTGGCGATTTGACGAGAACCGACGTCGCCCAATCCCAGTCGCGTCTCGCGGTTGCGCAGGGCAATCTGCAAAGCGCATACGGGAACCTGATCTCCGCCCGCGAGACATACATCCAGTTGGTTGGGAAAGCCCCCGAGAATCTCGAAGCGCCTCCGCCGTTGCCGGGGCTTCCCGATACAGTCGGTCTCGCGGTTGTCTCTGCTCTCGAGAACAATCCCGACTTGATTGCGGCAAAGGAACGTGCCGAAGCAGCCGGTTTCGATACGAAGGCGGCGGGATCGGCTCGCCTGCCGACCATCAGCGGCTTCGCAAACGCCGACTACAGCGACTTCTTCGGCACGCTGGGCGGGCCGATCGCGGCCGAATTCAACCAGCGCGAGACCACCGCCAATATTGGAGTGCGCGTAACCATCCCACTGTTCCAAGGCGGTGGGCCAGCAGCGCGCAAGCGGCAGGCGGGGGCGCGAGAATCCGCCGCTTTGGAGAACGTGATCGCAACCGAACGCGATATCATTCAACAGACCCGTTCAGCCTATGCCAGCTGGCAGGCGGCCAATGCGGTGATCGAAAGCTCGAAGACCGCCGTGGAGTCCGCCGAAGTCAGTCTCGAAGGAGTTCGCGCAGAAAACTCGATCGGGAACCGCACCATCCTCGACGTGCTCAATGCGGAACAGGAATTGCTGCAAGCCCGCGCCGATCTCGTGACCGCGCGTCGCAACGCCTATGTCGCCGGATTTACCCTGTTGGCGGCGATGGGACGTGCCGAAGCACGAGACCTCAATCTCGATACCGGCGGCCCGCTTTACGACCCGCAAGTCAATTATGAGCGAGTGCGCGGCAAGGTTTGGGACTGGGACACCGATCCCACACCTGCTCCAAATTCGACCAGAACCGTTGACATTCCTGCCTCCGACGCAACAATCGGTCCGACTTTGGAGCCAAGCGATTAACCATCGCGTCGGCCCGATCGGGGGCGAAAGCAATCAAGGCAGGCAATGGCACAGCAGAACGAAGCATCGGTCGAAGAGATTCTTGAATCGATCAAGAAGGTGATCGCCCGCGACAATCGCGACGGCGCGCTCGAGGCCCGCCGTCGGCGCGAGGCCGATGCCGAAAGTGCGGCCGGAAATGCAGCCGATGAGGAGGCTTCGGAAGAGCCTCAACTCGATGAAATCGAAGAAGTGCTCGATCTCGCAGATATGCAGTTCGAGGGCGAAGGTGCCTCGGTAGAAGGCTCCACCGACACAAATGAAGAACCCTTGGTTGCCGAGAACGTTCGCGGCGCAATGCAGGAGAACCTCGCAGCGCTTGCCATGCTCTCGGAACCGGGGGCGAAACCGCAAATCGTACGCTCCGGCGAAACTTCGCTTGAAGGGCTTACTCGCGAGCTCCTGCGACCGATGCTGGCAGAATGGCTCGAAAAGAACCTCCCGGCGATGGTCGAGAAACTGGTTCAAGCGGAGATCTCGCGAATCGCCGGCAAGAAGGGCTGAAGGAAACTCGCATAGCCGCGTATTTCCGGTTTTGCTGGCGAGTTGCGATTTCGCCGTCTAACTCCTGTCCCATGGAGAGAATTGCAAAATTCGGCGCCACGATCGCGTGCCCCCTATTCTTCGCATCGCCGGCGATAGCGGACGATCACACTGCCGGGGCCGCACTGGAAGTTCCCGGCTTATCGGCGAAACCGATGAGTGCCAAAGACCTGATCGCGATGCCGCGCCTCGGCGCACCCACGGCAACGCCGTTCGGACGCTATGCCGTCTATTCGGTCACCGAAACCGATCCGGAGTCCTTTGAACGTTCGCCGGTGCATTACCTGCTGGACCTCAGCCGTCCGAGGGCGCAACCGGTTGTGCTCGACCTCGGTCTCGATGCCTTTTCACTCGCTTTTGGCGCGGACAACTTCCTATACTTCCTGAGCTTTGACCACACGGATGAGACTCAGGAGTCCCGCTCGCGGGTGTGGCGTGTCGCGCTCGAAAGCACTGGCAACGTTACGGGCCCAATGCTCGTCGCCGACATCTCCGGCACCGATATCGATGGCTTCAAGGTTGCACCCAGCGGGGATGCGATCGCACTCTGGTCCGAAATTGCGGAAAATTGCGAGCGGTTCGATTGCGAAAGCGATACCGCTGCACATCTGCCCGGACCGGGCACGGGTCGACTCTATGAAGGCGATGATGGCTTCTTTCGCCACTGGGATCGCTGGTCGGCGCCGGGTACTTTCAACCGGGTCTTCGTCTTCGGACTTGAGAACGGCAAAGCCGTCGGCGATGGCGTCCCAGTCGATGGAGTCGATCCAGATCAGGGCATTCGTGGCAACACACCGACCATGCCGTTTGGAGGCGGAGAGGACATCGCCTGGGCTCCGGACGGCACAGGAATCTACTTCGTGGCGCGCGAGGCGGGCAGTTCGGAACCCTTCTCGACCGACTTCGACATCTATTACTCCGATCTGTCGGGAAATGCGCCGCTCGACATGACCGCATCGAACGAAGCAGTGGACACTGCTCCGACGCCGTCACCCGACGGAAGGTATCTGGCCTATCTCGCCATGTCGCGACCCGGCTACGAATCCGATCGCCAAGTCGTGCAGTTGCGCGACCTGGCCAATGGGAATACTCGTGCGCTGACGGAGGAAATCGATCGCTCGTTCGCCAGCATTTCCTGGAGCGCGGATGGCCGGTTCCTGCTCGCGACCGCCGCCGACGTTCTCGACACACCGGTCTACCGGATCGATCCCCGCACCGGAGAGACTTCAAAGCTCGATCTGATGGCGGGGAACGAGGCGCATATCGGCAATCTGGTCGCCCTGCCGGGAGACCGCCTGCTGTTCACGCGCGACTCGATAGGCCTTCCCAACGAGCTGTACTTGTCGACCAGCTTCAGTCAGGCACGCCCGCTTACCGATGTAGCCACCAGCCGGATGGGCGAATTGGCTTCGACCGTCACAACCCGATTCAGCTTTGTCGGCGCAGAAGGCGGTACGGTTTGGGGGCAGATCACTCGGCTCGAGAAGCAGGAAGGACCAATCCCGGCCATCCTGTATATTCACGGCGGACCGCAAGGTTCGTTCGCGGACCGTTGGTCCTCGCGTTGGAATCCCCGGGTCCTCGCGAGCCAAGGCTATGCTGTCATTTCGGTCGATTTCCACGGCAGCACGGGATACGGGCAGGCATTCACCGATGCGATAAACCGCGATTGGGGTGGGAAGCCGCTCGTGGATTTGCAGAAGGGACTCGAGGCCGCGCTGGAACTCGACCCGCAAATCGACGGCAGTCGCGCTTGCGCCATGGGCGCAAGCTACGGTGGCTACATGGTCAACTGGATAGCCGGCAATTGGCCCGACCGGTTCGATTGCCTTGTCCAGCACGACGGCTTGTTTGATCTACGCAGTTTCTATTTCTCGACCGAAGAGCTGTGGTTCCCGCGCTGGGATTTCGGCGGTTCTTACACTGATGCGCGCGATACCTACGAGCGCTGGAACCCGGTAAACCATGTCGACAAGTGGCAAACGCCGATGTTGGTGATCACGGGCGAAAAGGACTTTCGCGTTCCGTATTCCCAGGGTCTTCAAAGTTTCACGGCTTTGCAGGAACGCAATATCCCGTCGCAACTTCTTGTCTTTCCCGATGAAAACCACTGGGTTCTGGGTGCCCGGAATTCGCTACAATGGCATGAGACGGTATTCGACTGGCTGGCAAAGCACCTCAAGACGGACACAAAGGCTCAATGAGCGATCAGGACCTGCTGGCCGCAAGGACGGCGCTGGCGAAGAAGTATGGCGGAATCAAGCCCGGCGTAGGGGTAGAGCGGCAGATATTCCTCTGCGCCCTATCCGAAAAGCAGAAGTGCTGCTCGCGCGCCGAAGGCGAGATCGCCTGGCAGTTCCTAAAGGATCGCCTCAAGGAACGCGGCCTGGTCGGCCCCAGGCGCTCAGCCGATCACCTGCGCGGAGCAGGAGGCGGTATCCAGCGGACGAAGGCCGATTGCCTGCAAATCTGCGCATCGGGGCCGATCGCGGTCGTCTGGCCCGATGGCGTCTGGTACCATTCTTGCCGACCCGACGTGCTCGAACGGATCATCGAAGAACACTTGATCGGCGGCGTTCCGGTCGAAGAATTTCGTCTTAGCCCACCCTGAAGCCCTGCACTTCAATCGTCTTCAGGACGCGACCACAATTCGTCCCGGCTGGGCAATTTGTTGTCGACCGACTCGTCGTGGCCGGTGCCGTTGGACAGGAAAGCGAGCCCCATCAGTGCGCCGCCAAGCAGCATAGTGAAGGATATGCCGAGCGCGACTGCGATATAGAAGTGCACGGAAATCATGCCGTTAAAGGCGTAAAGCAGTCCGACGGCGAGCAGCACAGTGCCGATCGTCACCGCCAAAAGCAATCTCATGATCTGGCGATAGCGTGCCCACGCATAGGCGGCGTTTTCAGGGTCATCGAGGGGGGATTTATTGGCCATACTCATTCCATGGGCCGCACAGCTTAGCATTGCAACGACTTAGCAAAGGCCAGGATGCGCATGATTGCGGATTCGCTTTTTGGCGCAAAGAATGGCATTTTCTTTCGCGATAGAGAGGATCCCCTACATGACTATTGCGAAGATCATCACCAACCGTTCTGCCGATGACGTAATCTCCTGCGACGTGACGACCCCGGTCTCCAAAGCGGTAGAGATGCTCGCTGGCAAGCGGATCGGTGCGTTGCCCGTATTGCGCGACGGCAAGATTGCCGGGATCGTGTCCGAACGGGACGTGATCTACAAACTGGCCGAAACCGGTAGGTCCTGCCTCGATCTTCCCGTCGAAGCCATCATGACATCGCCCGCGGTTACGGTCGAGCCGAGCACCAAGATCGACGATGCACTCGCGCTCATGACGCGGAGACGTTTCCGCCATTTTCCAGTGGTGGACGATGGCGCACTTGTTGCCTTTATCTCGATCGGCGATCTGGTGAAGAACAAGATCGACGAAGTCGAGCACGAGGCCGAAGCCTTGCGCAATTACATTCAGACCGTCTGACACCGGGGTTCTTGAGGAAGTGCCCGGGACCTCCTAAGTTGACGTTATGGCTGAAACGCTCACATTGACCCCGGCAGCAGCTAAGCGCATCGCGTGGATTGCCGAGAAGCAAACCAAGCCCGCCATATTGCGGCTTTCGGTCGAAGGCGGTGGCTGTTCCGGTTTCCAATACAAGTTCGATCTTGCCGAGGCTGCGGACAGCGACGATTCAGTCAGTGAGACGGACGGCGTGCAGCTCGTTGTTGACCCAATAAGTCTCGACCTGGTGGGTGGCAGCGTCGTCGATTTCGTCGAATCCCTGGGCGGTGCGGCATTCCGGGTCGAAAATCCCAATGCGGCCGCCGGATGCGGCTGCGGATCGAGTTTCGGGATTTAGATTAGACCGGCGAGGTTTTGTCAGGCAGTAGAGCCGGATGAAAATCGCGACTTTCAACATCAACGGCGTCAAAGCCAGGCTACCCCGATTGAAGGAATGGCTTGCTGAAACGCGGCCTGCAGTGGCGTGCCTTCAGGAAATCAAATCGCAGGACGAAGGTTTTCCGTCGGATGAGTTCGAGGCGCTTGGCTATCACGTTCTGACCCACGGTCAGAAGGCCTTTAACGGTGTGGCGATCTTCACCGATAGGCAGGCGGGATACGATCCACCGATCGAGATCCAACGCGGCCTTGGCATCGACGGACCGAAAGAGGGCGAAGGCGAACAGGCCCGCTATCTCGAAGTCGATGTCCGAAAGGAAGGTGGCGACCCGACCCGGATCGTGTGCATATATCTGCCCAACGGCAATCCGCATCCCGGCCCGAAATTCGACTACAAGTTGGCCTGGATGAACAAGTTGCGCGCCCGTATGGCGGCGATCTGGGCGGAGGAAGTGCCAGCTGCCGTGCTTGGTGACTTCAATGTCATTCCCGAAGATGACGATACCTTTTCGGTCAAAGCCATGTCGTCGGACGCGCTGATGCAGCCCGAATCTCGCGCAGCTTATGCTCGACTGCTCGCTGACGGTTGGACCGATGCGATGCGAACTCTGAATCCGCGCGGCGGCGTTTGGACTTATTGGGATTATCAGGCGGGCGCTTGGCAGCGCGATCACGGCTTCCGGATCGATCACATCCTGTTGTCACCTGAACTGGCTGATCGTCTCCAGGCTGTCGGCGTGGATCGCGACCACAGGGGACGCGAAAAGGCCAGCGATCACGCGCCCGTATGGGTATCGCTCCGAGGCTAATTGACTCCGATCCGGTCGTTCAATTCCAGGATGCAAACGGGCTCCGAAACGGAGCCCGAAGCAAAACGAATTGAGGGGCGTGACGGCGAGAGGACTGCAAGCCAGACGGGACGCAAAGTGTCATGCGCCCGAAGCGCGGCGATTTCGCATCAGCGATAGAAGATATGGGTATCGATCTGCGCTGTTCGCGTCTTGCGATAACTCCATTTCGGCCGGACATATTTGGCATGGAAGTAGACGGCGTCGCCGGCTTCCGATTCCCACAGGCCATCATGCGCGATGCGCGCGATAGCCTTGGCACGTGTCCAGGCCGCCGAACCGGTTCGGATGCGCGGCATGCGGCCATTTTTCACAAAGGAGAACTGAGCGCGTTGATACACGACGCCGCAGTAGCTGGCAGGAAAGCGACCATCTTCTGCGCGATTGATCACGACGCTGGCGACTGCGAGTTGACCGGCCAACGGTTCCCCACGTGATTCGAAATAGACCGCTCCGGCAAGGCAGCGCATTTGTTCGCTCAGATCTGCCTCGGGATCGACGGAGCCAACCAGTTCACGCAGCGAAGCAGCGCTGGTGAGCATGGGTTCGTTTTGGCTCGGTTCGGGGAGCGGCTGAACGACCTCTTCGGATACGAACACCGTCTGCTCAGGGACGATCTCGATCGTCTCAGGAACAGTGCTTTCCGATCCCCCGTCCTTTGAGACCGCCGCGGTTTCGCCATCGATCTCTTGCGCGAACGCACCGGCGCCATCGGCGCTCGAAAAACTCAAACCGGCGATCGTCGCGACGGCGACTGCACTCAATGAATAAGTCTTGCGACTCATGAACACTACATTCTGTGCGGTGAGCGTGCTCAGACGCAGGCGCGAACCCGATGCGATTTTTCGCAAATTGTTTTGCTGGTTCGAAAAGGCCTGCCGGCCGCCCCCCGTCTGCGTGCCAGAAGGTCGACCTTATTGTCGCACCCACCAGCCTGCGCACCTGGAAGCTGGCGGGCCAAATAGTCACAAATGAAACTAAGTCAACCTATTGCGGCAGATCCGCGACGAAACGTTCCACATCGTCGATATCCACCTCCAGAATCCATGTGTCGGGGTCTTGAGCATGTCTTCGATCGAGATACTCGGAAAATTCCTGCGGCTTTTCAGAATCTTGCTCCTTCGTACACACAAAGGATCGGGTCCCGTCGAGTTGCGGCATCCGCTCGAAAAGCGTCGCATCCTGGCCGCGTCGCATCGTAACCAGAAGAATCGTACCGGCGTCGCGCTCGCCTTTTGCCAGGATCATTCCCGATCCGCCTTGCGATTCGGCAAGACGGAGCAATGCTCCCACTTCGAGGTGCGCGGGCAAGCGCGCGTCCATCTCAGCCGACAGGGCCTTGCGTGTAGCCGTCGAGGCTCGAAAGCGCGATCCGCGAGCGCATAAAAGTGCCCGTTCCGCGTCCGATCTCATCGCCTTCCGCATCGATGAGCCGGGATTCGGCAACAAACACCCGTCGTTTCCCGCTCACCCACCGCCCCTCGGCGACCACCTCGCCAGCACGAACCGGCTTGGTGAAGTGCAAATTGAAACTGGTCGTCAGCAAGAAACGGTCAGTCGCAAGCGTGTTGGCAGCATAGAAGGCGGCATCGTCCAGCATCTTGAAATAGATCGTGCCATGCGCGGCTCCCGCCGCATGGAACACCCCTTCTTCGATCGTGAACGTCAGCCGTGACCGACCCTCGCCAACGATCTCCATTCTCGAGGCGAATTTTCGGTTTATGGGAGCAGACGCATAAAGGCGTTCAAGAGCCCGATAGTGCTCGTCGGCACCGGCAGAGTTTGCCGGACCCGCCGCTGCGCCGCGATCGTCAGGCGGCATCACGCAGGAACTGGTTGGTCAGCACTGCATAGAGTGCGTCCCCATCAGGCGCATCGAGTAGCATTTGGAGCATCCCTTCGTCGCGAGTCGGGCGCGAAATCGCCGCCAGTGCGTGGAGGTGCGTCGCCCCGGCGTTTTCCGGCGAGACCAAGCCGAAAACCACGGAAACCGGCATCGCGTCAGCGGAAGAAAAATCGACCGGTTGCTCGAGCTTGAGCAACACGACTGTCGGACGCTTAACCTTGTCGCTGCGGCAATGGGGAATCGCCACTCCACGGCCAAAACCTGTGCTGCCCAAGGCTTCGCGCTGCTCAAGGCCTTCCAGAATGAGGTCCCGGTCGAGACCATAGACCTCGGAAAAGACTTGCGAGAGCTGGGTGAGCACCTCGCGTTTCGATCCGAGGTCGGCCACGGTGACCGCCTCGGGCAACAATGTGAAATTGACGTTCATTGTGAACAATAGATCCCGTAATCACACTCAGACTTTGCTCACGGGGGAGTCGTGCCGCACGCGGGGGTTGGCGACATCCCTCCTGTCTCCGTGAGTTGAACCGTCGTCAGTACCGCTCGATTGTGGCGAAAAGCGGCGTCCTGAGAGGTTCTAGTGCGGTTCGACCCAACCGATCGACCCGTCGGCGCGGCGATAAACCATATTATGCCTGCCAGTTCCAGCATTTTTGAAAAACAGCGCCGGGGTGTCGCGCAGATCGAGCATCATCACCGCATCGGCTACGCTCCCGGTTGGGATGTCGACACTGGTTTCGGCAATCACGGGCGGCGCATCGATTGGCACTTCGTCCGCGTCATCGTCGACAGCAAGGATGGTGTACGCCGCTTCCTCCTCGGCCCGGGCGTGTTGTGCCTGCTCGTGATGATCCTTGAGACGCCGCTTATAACGTCGCAACTGTTTCTCGATCTTGCCCGCAGCTTCGTCCAGCGCAACATGGGCATCATGCGCCGTACCTTGTGCCTTCAGGATCAGGCCGTGCATGACGTGCGTGACAATGTCGCAGGTGAAACTGCCGGACCCCCCCTTCCCGAAGGTGACATGCGAAGTAAGCGCGCGATCGAAATATTTTTCGACGATCCCTTCCAGCCGGTCGACCGCGTGCTCCTGCAATGCAGCGCCCGTTTCCACCTGATGTCCCGAAATCCGGATATCCATCGTCGCTCGGCCTCCTCCTTACAAATGTTCAACTTGCACGCGCTCGCCCGGCGCCCATTCAACGGGCCCAAACTGCGTCGTTGATTCCGGCCATGAACTCCCGATGCCGGGCGAGTTCGTCGACTGTCGGCGAGTGCGGCCTGGGCTGGCGGCGAACCCGAGAATTCGTGTCGCTCCCGGAACTCGCCCGATCCGTCGTCCCTTCGACGATCGAAGTGGAAACTCGCTCACTCGCCAGTTCTAGCCCGATCTGGCGTCCACCCGTGAGTTCGACATAGACCTGTGCGAGCAGTTCGGCGTCGAGCAACGCGCCGTGTTTCACCCGATGGCTCCGGTCGACGCCGTACCGGGTGCACAGGGCGTCGAGCGAAAGCTTCGCCCCCGGATGCTTCTTGCGCGCAATCGCCACGGTATCGACCATGCGATCAAAGCTGATGGGTTCGCGTCCGATCCGCTCAAGCTCCGCATTGAGAAAGCTGAAGTCGAATCCGGCATTGTGCGCAACCAGCGGGGAATCGCCGAGAAACTCGAGCAATTCGTCGACACCTTCGGAAAATAACTGCTTGGTTTCGAGAAACGATATCGACAACCCGTGCACCGCTTCCGCCGCGGCAGGCATGTCGCGTTCCGGATTGTAATAGGCATGGAAGGTGTTGCCGGTCTCGACCCGGCCAACCATCTCGACACAGCCTATTTCGACCATTCGGTCCCCGGTCTTGGGGTCGAGGCCTGTGGTTTCCGTGTCAAAGACGATTTCCCGCATTGGCTGTACTATCGACCCAAGCCCCGCGAAGCGCAAGAGGGGTCGAACACGATATCGGACCTACCTGTCGGTACCGGCCAGCCTATCGATCAGCGCCGAGACCTGGGCTTCGGTTTCCGCCAGCGTCGTTCCCGTATCGATCACATAATCGGCACGCTCGCGTTTCTCGGCATCGGGGACCTGAAGGCGGAGAATATCCTCGAATTTCTCGCTCGTCATGTCCGGGCGGCCCAGCACACGCGCGCGCTGCATCTCGGCGGGAGCGGAGACGACGATTACCGCGTCGAATGCTGCCTCTCCTCCGCGCTCGAACAAGAGTGGAATGTCGAATACGAGCATCGGAGCAGTGCCGTTGTCGCCAAAGAATTGCGCGCGCTTCGCCCCGACGGCGGGGTGCACGATCGCTTCCAGCCGTTTGAGCGCTTCCTTGTTGCCGAAGACCAGTTCGCCAAGCTTCCCGCGATCCACGCCATCGGCTCCCGTCGATCCGGGAAAGGCTCCTTCGATGGGAGCGAGCAATTCGCCACCTGGCCCCTGCATCTTGCGGACTTCCGCATCTGCGTCGAACACCGGGATTCCTGCCTTTTCGAACATCGAGGCGACCGTCGATTTGCCCATGCCGATCGATCCGGTCAGTCCGATCAGCATCGGCTTGCCCGATCCGTGTCCTGCAGCGTTTGTCATCCCCCGAGGATCTCCATCAATTGGTCATCGAACGATCGGGGTGGCGATCGACCGAAGAACTTTTCGAACGCGGCGGCTGCCTGGCCGATCAGCATCGATAGCCCACCGATGGTCGCAAATCCGGCTCGCTTCGCATTTGCGAGGAATTCGGTTTCGACCGGGTCGGTCACGATATCGTATGCGATGCTACCGGGCGGGGCATGGCTCCAGTCGAAGGCGAGCTGAGGTTGGCCGCGCATTCCCAGGGGCGAGGCGTTAACGACAAGATCGAGGCATCCTTCGCGATCGTCGAAGGCAAAGTTTGTCGGCCCGGCAAAATGCTCAAGCGGTACGGCATGGTGTTCGCCTTTCGGGGCAAGCTCATCCAAGAGAGTCCTTGCCTTGTCCGGATTCCGTGCTGCAACCACCAGGGTGAAATTGTGCTGCGCGAGAGACGCAATGATAGCTCGCGCCGCACCGCCGCTGCCGATTATCCGAGCCATTCGGAATAGATGCTGCTTTTCCAGCTTCGCATGCAGCGGCTCGAGAAACCCATAGGCGTCGGTGTTGTAGCCGACGAGCTCGGTGCCTTCGCGCACCACCGTGTTCACCGCCCCAATCCTTTCGGCAACCGGATCCAGCTTATCAAGCGCTGCCTTGATCGCTTGCTTGTGCGGCATGGTGACATTGCAGCCGACCCAGTCGGCGTCCATCATGGACGTGGCCAGATAGGACTCCACCGATCCTTCCTTCCCCTCGACCAAGAAGGGTTTGTAATCCGCATCAAGCCCAAGCTTCTCTATCCAGAAGGCATGGATCAGCGGCGATTTGGATTGTGCAATCGGATCGCCGATCACTTCTGCAAATGGCGTTCTCATGATCTCAGGACGTCAAGATCGCGCAATGCAGCGAGCACCGAAAGGAGGGGCATGCCCAACACCGTGAACTGATCGCCTGTTATTCGCTCGAACAATTGCACGCCCATCGCCTCGATCCGGAAGACACCCACCGTGTTTCCCACCGCTGGCCATTCGCGGTCGAGATAGTGTTCGATGAATGCATCGGACAGCTCGCGAACCCGAAGTTGGGCGAGTTCGGACTGACTCCATTCGCAGGCGTTATCTCGTACCAGGGCCGCCGCGCTATGCAGCTCCAGGACCTTGCCCGAAAAGAACCGCAAATGTTCCGCCGCATTTTCGCGCGATGTCGGCTTATCGAACCGCTCTCCTTGCACCACCACGAGCGAATCGCTGCCTAGTATATGCCGGCCAGGATAGGTCGGGGTGAGAGCCGCGGCCTTGGCAACACTCAGCGCTTCGGCAATCTCAGGTGGAGAAGCGGCCTCCAGGCCAGCCTCGACCGCACGCTCGTCGATATCCGCCGGAATAGCTTCATAGTCGACACGAGCAGCATCGAGCATTGCGCGACGCGAAGCGGACTTCGAGGCAAGAATCAATCGTTCGGTGCTCATATCGGTTTCGCAACCCCATCGACTTGCTTGTCGCGCCGCTTGCGGTCCTGCACCAGGCGGATGATCGCGGCCGCACTTTCCTCGATTGAACGTCGGGTCACGTCGATCACAGGCCAACCATTGTCGGCAAACATCCGACGGGCGAACTGGGTCTCCGCCCTCACCCTTTCATTGTCGACATAGGAGGTTTCGGTGCCTTCGTTGAGTGAAAGCAGTCGGTTGCGCCGGATCTGGACCAGCCGCTCGGGCGCGGTCGTCAAACCCACCACGAGCGGATTCCGCAATCCGAACAGGCTTGGGGGAGGTGGGCTTTCCACCACCAGGGGGATATTGGCGACTTTGTAGCCGCGATTGGCGAGGTAGATACTGGTCGGAGTCTTGGAGCTGCGCGATACGCCGGCCAGGACGATATCCGCCTCTTCCCAATCCTCGTGCCCGATACCGTCATCGTGCGCGATCGTGTACTGGATTGCATCGACACGCTTGAAATAGTCGGCATCCATCGAATGCTGGCGTCCGGGGCGGCCATGCGCTTCCTCGCCAAGCTGGGCTTCGAGCGCCGCCGTGACCTGATCGAGCACCGGGACCGCCGGAAGCCCGAGATGGCGACAATGGTCTTCAAGCCGGGCGCGCGTATCGGGATTGACCAGCGTGAACAGGACCAGGCCGGGATTCTCCGCCAAGTCTGGCACAATCCGGTCGAGATGCTGAAGCGAACGCACCATAGGCCAGAAGTGGCGGAGAATCCCGGCCTGGTCCTGTTCACGCTGGTCAATCCCGATACGCGCGCCCGGCTTGAAGACCATTGTCGCCATCTCG
>JASJDE010000085.1 GCA_030065195.1 Erythrobacter sp.
CGCAGCGCAGGTCGAGGCGTAACAGCCGCGCCCGCAGTCACGGCGAGCGAAGAGATCAAGGCGCAGGTGAGCGGTCGAGCGAAGCTGTTCGTAACATTCGCGACCAGCTCTTCGAAACTCACGTCCGACGCGAAATCTGAGATCGCTAGCCTAGTGCAAGTGCTTGAAGAGTCGAAGGCTGCCGGAAAACCCTTGAAGCTCCGCATCGAAGGACATGCCAGCGCCACGGGCGGCGAGACGATCAACCTCCCGCTGTCAAAAGACCGTGCAGCGTCAGTCCGTGCGGCACTAATTGAAGCGGGGGTCTCGGAGGACCAACTGGTGTCCGAAGGCTATGGCAGCTCGCAACCGATCGAAGGCACGCGACCTACCGATCGAGTCAACCAACGGGTCGAAGCGGTCGTCATTGACTGATCGAATTATTCCCGGGGGTGGGGCGTGAAGTCGCTAGTTCAATTGCTGCTGCCGGTTTCGGACGACGCTCCGGCCGGCGAGGACATGGATGAGAGCCTCGAGTTCGATCGTCTGCGCACGGCGTTCGACGCGAACTTTCCTTACGATGCCCGGGTTACTGAGCGCGATCCCGACGAACCGGAACCCGACCAGGTCGACTGGTCCGAGCTTCTGGAGCTGATCGAAGAGCTCAGCGACAAAACCAAGGATCTCTTCCTCGGTGTCGCCTATGCTCGCTGCGGATTCGCGCTGCAGAATTCGGAGGTCGTTGCCCACGGCCTTCAATACACTGCTGGCCTGCTCGAAGAGCATTGGGATAGCGTGTTCCCGACGCCGGATGGCGATTACGGACCCGCGGGTCGCGCGCTGATTTGTGAGGACCTAGCCAAGCGCGGCGCATTTCCATTGCCGTTCCTCAAGCTGCCGATCATGGATGACGGCCGGGGGCGGGTCACCGCTGGCGAGTTGATCGACGTTGGAGAGGAAGGCGCCGGAGCAGAAGCCTATCCCGAAGTCATGCGGATGCTCGACCAGATGGACGACGAGCAGAAGGAAGAAATCTCCGACCGACTGACTTCGTTTCAGACTTCGTTTGACGAGATCGAAGCCGTCCTGAAGGAGAAAAGCGACGCGGAGGTCCCCGATTTCTCCACTTCGCGCGAATTTATCGGCAAGGCCCAGTCTGCCTATGCCGGTCTGACCGGCGCGGAAACGGGTGAGGACGAGGCTGCGGGCGAGGGCGCTGGTTCGATTTCAGCGGCAGGCGCCGGTGAAGGTGGTCCCTCAATTGGCGGTGCGGTGCGATCGCGCGACGATGTGATCAAGGCGCTCAACGCGGTGGAGCAGTATTACGAAAGGGCCGAGCCGGGGCATCCGGTGAAGGTCGCTGTTGCTCGACTGAGGGGCTGGGTAACCAAGGATTTCATGGAGATACTCGAAGATATTGTCCCGAACAGCGTCGACGACGCGAAAAACGTTTTGCTCGAACGGGATGATATGGAATGATGCTTGAGAAAATAATTGAACCTTCTCGGGGCCGCATTCGATTCGAGAGTAACAGTTGGCCGGATAGGTCCGGTTTTTGATGAGCTGAAGAAGGGGAAGTCTCAATGGCAGATTCAGGGCAAAAATTCATCAGCCGGAATCGTTCGCCGCGCGTGCACATTTCGTACGATGTGGAAACCTATGGTGCGCGCAAGTCGGTCGAACTGCCGTTTGTCATGGGTGTTATTTCCGATCTTTCGGGCAAGAGCGAAGTTGCCAAGAAGGATTTGAAGGACCGCGAATTCTCCGAATTCGATGTCGACAATTTCGACAAGCGCATGGCGGCGATCGCACCGCGCGCGGCCTTTCTCGTCGACAACGAGATCGAAGGCGAGGGCAAGCTGGGCGTCGATCTGACCTTCAAGAAAATGGAGGACTTCGAACCCGGCAAAATCGCCGAAAACGTTCCTGCACTCGCCAAGCTGCTCGAAGCGCGGCAGCAATTGAACGATTTGCTGATCATGATGGATGGCAAGCAGGATGCGACCGAACTGCTCGACAAGGTGCTGAAGGACGAGAATCTGCTCAAGGCGCTGAGCGAAGCCAAGGCCGAGGCAGGCGAGGCGGAAGAAGCCGCCGAAGAATCGACGACGGAAGAGTAAGCGCCTGACTTCGTGGCCCGTCGGGCGTTTTGGCGGGCAATGAATTGGGTGGAATACGGAGGATTACATGGCGACTGATGCGGGCAAACTGGAAGAGGGGCAGGAAGCTCAAGAAGCAATCGCGTTTGACGATTTTGCCGACCTGATCCAGCGCGATTTCAAACCGCGCTCCGATGACAATCGTGACAAGATCCAAGAGGCTGTCGGAACGCTTGCTCAGCAGGCGCTGTCCGGTGCGGTCAAGATGGGCGACGATGTTTTCTCGACCATCGATAGGATGGTGGCCGAGATCGACCAGAAGATGTCGGATCAGATGAACGCCATTCTCCACAATCCTGAATTTCAGGAGCTGGAATCGGCTTGGCGGGGTCTGGATTATCTCGTGTCCAACAGCGAGACGGGTCAGGATCTGAAGATCCGCGTAATGAACATGAGTCGGTCGGAATTGTCGTCGATGTTCAAACAATATCGCGGCACGGCCTGGGATCAGAGCCCGCTGTTTAAGAAGATTTACGAGCACGAGTTCGGCCAGCTCGGTGGTCAGCCCTACGGTGCCTTTGTGTGCGACCTTCAGTTCGATCACACCTCGAAGGATTTGAACGTCATGAAAGGCCTCGCCCGTATTGGCGCGGCCGCTCATGCGCCGATGATCGCGGCAGCGGATTCGGGCCTGATCAATATGGACGACTGGACCGAAGTGTCCGATCCGCGCGATTTGGCAAACCGTTTCGATACGACCGAGCATCAGGCATGGAACTCATTCCGTAGTTCCGATGACAGCAAGTATCTTGCGCTGACGATGCCGCGGATCCTTGGCCGGGCAACCTACACGGTAAAGGACAACCCGATCGAGGAATTCGAATTCGACGAAGTTACCGACGGCGAACACGACAAGCACCTGTGGGTGAATTCCGCTTATGCTTTGGGTGTTCGTATCAACTCGGCATTCCGTGAGTATGGCTGGTGCACGCGGATCCGCGGTGTGGAATCGGGCGGTACGGTCACCGACTTGCCGATGGCGACATTCCCGACGGACGAGGGCGGTGTCGACCAGAAATGCCCGACCGAAGTCGCTATTTCGGATCGCCGTGAAGCCGAGCTTTCGGATCTCGGTCTGATGCCGCTGATCCACCGCAAAGGCACCACTGACGCGACCTTCATTGGCGCGCAGACGGTGCACAAACCGGCAAAGTATGACGACCCGAACGCGACAGCGAATGCGCGTCTCGCGGCGCGTCTTCCCTACCTTTTCGCCAGCTGCCGCTTCGCGCACTACCTCAAGTGCATGGTGCGTGACTGGGTTGGCGGAACCCGCGAAGGTCCGCAGCTTCAGGCGGACCTGAGCGACTGGGTTCACCAATATGTGACGGCGGATCCCGATTCGTCGTCTGAAGAGACCAAGGCTCGGCTCCCGCTCAAGCGGGCCGAGGTTAAGGTGGAACCGGATCCTGAGAATCCGGGGTATTATAAGAGCCGCTTCCTGTTTGTGCCTCACCACCAGTTGGAAGGCATGGATGTGAGCGTCAGTATGGTGTCGCAGCTTCCCCAGGGCCAAGGATGAGCCTTGCCTGGGTTTCACTAATTCACTTGAATTAATGGAGAATTGAAATGGAAGTCTCTGTATTCCTCAAGCTTGACGGAATCGAAGGCGAAGCAACCGATGACGGTCACGAGAAGGAAATCAAGCTGACAAGCTGCAGCTTCTCGGCATTCAACTCGTCGTCGTACAACAACGCTTCGAAAACGGTTTCGAAAGGCCAAGCCAACATGGGCGACATCGCCTTCACCAAGGAAGTCGACAAGACGTCGGTGTCCTTGTTCAAGGCGTGTGCTTCCGGCAAGGTCATCGCCAAAGGCGTGATTTCGTTCCAGTCGAACGTCGGCGACGACAAGAAGATCGATTTCCTCAAGTATGAACTCGATAACGTCGTCATCAACACCTACAACTTCTCGGCTTCGCAAATGGCTGACGAAAGCGGCAGCCTGACCTACGCGAAGATCAAGCAGATCTACGATCAGCGCGACGAGAAGGGTACTTCGAAGGGCAAGGTCGAAGGTTTCTTCGACGTCCTTCAGAACAAGGCTGGCTAAGGCGCATCCGCGTCTCATAAGTTATGCCACAAGCTGATGAATTGCTCGCCGGCGGCGATATCGCCGGTGCTCGCAAGCAGCTAATCGAAGAGGTGCGTGCGAATCCGGGAGACATCCCGATTCGCATGTTCCTCTTCCAGATTTTTGCGCTGCTCGGCGAATATGAACGTGCCAAGGCCCAGTTGGAGACAATAGCCAAGCTGGATCCCGAAGCGCGTATGCTCGCTGTTGCTTACAATCAGTGCATGGATGCCGAAGAGCAGCGCGCACGCGTCTTTGCGGGCGAAGAAACCGCTTCGATTCTCGCAAAGGTCGATTGGGGGGACAAGCTCGTCGCGGCTCTTCAAGCCCGCCAAACGGGAGCGGCCGACGCCGACGCACTCTACGCTGCTGCTTTCGATGCCGCGCCGACCAGCGGCGGCACGACCGACAGCGGTATCGAATTCGATTGGATGGCGGATGCGGATCCTCGGCTTGGGCCGGCCACCGAAGCCATCATCGCGGGGCGTTACGGATTGATTCCATTCGACGCACTCGAGAACCTCACAATCAGCGAACCTCAGGATCTGCGGGACACGATTTGGGTTCCAGCCGAATTCGGAATGAAGCAGGGCGCGCGTATCGCGGGTTTCATCCCCGCCCGCTATCCCGGCAGCGACGCTGCAGAAGATCCTGCGATCGTCCGTGGGATATCGACCGCATGGGTCGGCGACGACAATCACGGCCATTGCCTCGGTCATAGGTTGTTTGCGTTCTCCGACGGTTCCGAACTGCCGTTGCAGCAATTGCGCAAAGTCGAGTTCCGCACTGCCTGATCATGCCGGCCAAGATCCGCCTCACTCCGACTCTGTTCGACAAATTGGTGTCGGGGAATGAATTCGGGGGACTGTCGGAAGAGGATGAAATGCCCACCGTGGCGCGTGAGGATTTTCGCAATTTCGCGGTCGCCAATGTCGAACGGTTCACGGAAAAATCGTTGCGCACTTCGATCAAGCGCGACTTGGTCTGGCTGCTGAACACGATTTCGTTCGAATCCGCGCAAGACCTCTCGGATCATCCGCGGGTCCAGGAATCGGTCGTCAATTTCGGTGTGCGCGACTTTGCCGGCCGCTCCCACGGTATCCAGTCCGAGCGCGAGCAGGCGCGGGCGATCCGTCGTGCGATACGTCGGTTCGAGCCACGCCTTGATCCCAAGACACTCCGAGTAGAGCCTCAGGGAAGGGCGGACAGCCCCGGCAAGGTTTGTTTCCTGATCGAAGGTGAAATCGTGGGCGGTCCGCAACTGATGCCAATCCGGCTCAAGACCGATGTGGACTTGGAAAGCCTGACCGTTGAGGTGCGCGAATAATGGATCCTCGGCTGATCGATTTCTATGAGGCCGAGCTCGAATACCTCAAGGCCCGTTCGCTCGAATTCGCGGAACAGCATGAAACCGTCGCCACCAGACTTGGGCTGAACACCACCGATCGAGATCCCTATGTCGAACGGCTGCTTGAGGGCGTCGCATTCCTTTCGAGCCGCGTGCATCTCAAGATCAACGACCAGTTTCCCGAATTCACCCAGCATCTGCTTCAGGCCGTCCAGCCGCATTATCTTGCCCCCACCCCGTCGATCTGCATTGCCGCTCTCGAGCCAACGCCCGGCGATCCGGGCCTTGTCAAAGGACACAAGGTTCCGCGCAAAACGCGCCTCACGGCCGAGCCACCGAGCAGTTCCAACACTCCGGTATTCTTTGAAACCGGACACGAAGTAACGCTCTGGCCGGTCAAGCTCACATCCGCTGAGTATATTGGCAGCCGGGCAGCCGCGTCGAAATACGCGGCGCAGGCCGGCGTTCGTGCCCAAGCCGCTCTGACATTGAGGTTGGAGCCGCAGGACGGGATCGACCTGACCACGGTCGAGGCTGATGAGTTGGAAATTTACATCGACGGCGGCGAAGGCGTTCCCAACGAACTCTATCGCCAACTGGTTGGAGAGGCGATTGCGGTCGTGGCGCGACCGCTCGATTCCGCGAGCGACGAATTTGCGCTTCTCGATGTGCCCGCGCAGCATGGATTCGGGATGGATTGCGCGCTGCTTCCCGACGATGGTCGCACGCTTTCAGCCTATCGCACCCTTACCGAATACTTCGCCTGCCCTGAGAGGTTTCGGTTTGCCAAGCTGCGCACGCTGAAGAAGGCTTTCGCGCTGTCCAAGAAAGCGGTGGAAGTTACGATCTTGTTTTCGCGCTCATCAGATGTGCTGGTGCAGTCGGTTAGCGAGCGGAACTTCAGGCTCTTTGCGACGCCTGCGATCAACCTCTTCGAAAAACAGCTTAGTCGTATTCCTTACAGCGAGACCGAGCATGAGTTCAAAGTCGTTGCCGACCGTGACGGCCCGCTCGATTTCGAGGTGTATCGACTGCTCAAGGTCGAAGCATTCGATCGCGAGAACCAGGATCCGCGCGAAGTTGCGCCACTCTATGCCTTCGGTTCTCTGCTTTATGACTACCGTTCGGCTCTGTTCTACACCAACAGGATCCGCATGCGGCGTTTGTCCCGGAAGGAGCGACGCCTGCGCGGACGAGAAGACTATATTGGGACGGATACATTCATCTCGTTGACCAGTCCCGGCGATCCCTCTCGTCTCGATGACATTCACGACCTCGCTTTGCGCGCGCTTGTAACCAACCGCGAATTACCGATGGATTTGCGGTTTGGTGGAGCCAGTCATCTAACCGCGCCTGGGGTTCCGGTGAGCGCCATCAAAGTGGTGCGTTCGCCTAGCCCACCATTGCCTCCGCTCGGAATCGGTGATGCAGCATGGCGGATTATTGGGCATTTGACGCCGAACTATGCGACGTTGGTGGGCGAGGGTGGCAAGGACGGTGAGATCCTCCGCAACCATCTGGCCTTGTACGGCCGTCCGGACGATCCCGTGATGCGCTCGCAGATTGACGGAATCGTCTCGGTCAAGGGCACGCATGTGACTCGACGCGTTCCCGGCCTCGGCCGGATGGCGATGGCACGCGGATTGAAGATCGATATCGAACTGGACGATGCGGCGTTCGACCAGTCTCGCATGTTCCTCTTTACCGCTGTGGTGGAGCGGTTCCTGGCCGGATTTGTGACCGTGAACTCCTTCACCGAAACTCACTTTCACACCAAGTTGCAAGGGGAGATTGCCGCATGGCCGCCGAGGATCGGCACCCGCGAGCCTATCTGACCTTTGCTCAGGAGGCGGCGAAGAAACCCAAGCGTTTCGGACTGTTTGCTCTGGTGCGAGGTCTCGCTGCACGGGCCTTGGACAAGCCGCCCGTAGGGCGCAGCAAATTGCCGACCCAGGACCTCGTTCGGCTACGTCAGATTCCCCATACGCACTTTCCTGCGCCGACAGTCGGCGAGATCGATATCAAGGACGGGCGAGCGGAAGCCGGAGGCTATTGGCTTGGGTTGACCGGTCCCATGTCTCCGCTGCCACTGCATTTCACCGAATTTGCATCCTACGAGCGTAAGTACGGGAAGAAGCAACCGTTCGGGGATTTTCTCGACCTGCTTTCCGGTCGTTTCTTGCAATTATTCTACCGCTCGTGGGCAGTATCGCAGCCTGCCGTCCAGGCCGACCGACCCGAGCATGATCGATTTGCAACCTATGTCGACCGGCTCACAGGAGCCACGGAAGGGACGGACGAGAGCAATGCCTTCCCGGCGGGAGCGCGGCTGCATTACGCTGCCCTGTTCGCGTCGCGACGCAGCGCTGGCGCAATCGAGGGCGGGTTGCAACATTTGCTTGGACTGCCTGTGACGCTGCGCGAGTTCGTTCCCGTGCGACAAGATATCGAACGTGGCGATCAGACGCGGCTGGGCGCACAGCATAGCGCGCTTGGGGAAGCGGTGCTCGGAGCGCGTGTCTATCTGGTGACGGACAATTTCGATGTGCAGATTACGGCAAGCGACATTCGCGAGTTCCGGCAGCTCCAGCCCAGCGGACCAATGTTCAAGGTCGCAGCCGAAGCGCTCGACGCGCTGTCGCCTTCGCACCTGGAATGGGGGATCACTTTGTGCCTTCCTCAGTCCAAGGTGGAGCCGGCCAAGCTCGATGGGCGTGCGCAGCTGGGCTGGTCGACTTGGGTCGGAACTGACCCAACGAAGGCGGCCAACGACGATTTGCGAAAAGATGTCCATTTGCGCCGCTCCGCGATGAAACATCGTGCGAGCGGGGGTGTTTAAAGGGGTAATGCGATGACCGAGATTAGCCGTTCCGCGCTGTTTGGGCGCCTCAATCCGACTGCTCTGAAAGCCATCGAAAGTGCGACCGGCTTCTGCAAGATGCGCGGCAATCCCTATGTCGAGCTGGTCCACTGGCTACATATCCTGCTGCAGGACGCGCAGAACGATCTGGCAGCAATCCGCAGTTCGTTTGGGATCGACGACACGCAGCTCGCGCGGGACACCGTGGCTGCGCTTGATGCCCTTCCGCGCGGTGCGAGCGCGATTTCGGACTTTTCGCCGCAAATCGAGGAGGCGATCGAGAAGGGGTGGCTCTATGCCTCTCTGCAATTCGGCGCGGCAAAGGTGCGGACGGGGCATCTGATGTACGGAATGCTGAAGACGCAGACGCTCAACAATGCGCTGCAGAATGTCAGTCTTGAATTCCGCAAGATCGATGCGAACCGCCTCGCGAGCGATTTCGAAGGAATTATCAAGGGTTCGACCGAAACGACTGCTGTTGCAGGGACTACTTCCGAAGGTGGAGCGCCGGCGGGCGATTCAGGCGTGGGTCCGACAGGCGAAGGCGGCGCTCTCGCGCAATTCTCGGTCGACCTCACGCAGCAAGCCCGCGACGGCAAGATCGAGACGATTATTGGTCGCGATGCCGAGGTCCGGCAAATTGTCGACATCCTGCTGCGCCGCCGACAGAACAACCCTATCCTTGTCGGTGAAGCCGGTGTCGGCAAAACGGCTGTGGTCGAGGGGTTCGCCAAGCGGATTGCCGAAGGCGACGTCCCGCCTTCGCTGCAAGGCGTAACCTTGCGTGCGCTCGACATCGGGATGATGCAGGCGGGCGCAAGCGTAAAAGGTGAGTTCGAAAAGCGTCTGCGCTCGGTTATCGACGAGGTAGAGGGCTCGGCGACACCAATCATCCTGTTCATTGATGAAATACATACACTGGTTGGTGCAGGCGGGGCGGCCGGCACCGGCGATGCCGCAAACCTCCTCAAGCCTGCTCTGGCGCGCGGAAACCTGCGAACGCTTGGCGCGACGACCTATGCCGAATATCGGCAGTATTTCGAGAAGGATCCGGCGCTGACCCGGCGTTTCCAGACCGTCGATATTGCCGAGCCCGATCGCGACAAGGCGATCCTGATGATCCGTTCGATCGCGCCGATGATGGAAGAGCATCACCAGATCGTGGTGCTCGACGAAGCGGTCGATGCGGCGGTTACCTTGTCGCAGCGTTATGTTCCGGCGCGGCAATTGCCGGACAAGGCCGTCAGCCTGCTCGACACGGCAGCGGCCCGTGTGGCCGTTTCCCAGCATGCCACCCCGGCACGGGTCGAGGATCGCGCGCGCAAGCTGGAGCTGCTCGAAGTCGAACGTGAAGTGGTGGAGCGCGAGCGGGGCGCGCAGTATCGCTCGGACGACCGGCATGAGAAGATCATGGCCGAAATCGAGGAGGCGAAGGCCGATCTCGACGAGGCGCAGGCCAAATGGGACGGTGAGAAGGAAGCGCTCGCCAAGGTTGTCGAAGCCCGGAATGCGCTGACCAAGGCGCGAGGTGCCTCCGCAAAGCCCGAGGGTTGCGAGGCTGCGGCGGATGAGCCTGCACCGGAAGGGGATACGATCCAGGAAGCGCAAGCCGAGGAAGTGCTTTCGGAAGCGGACTGCGAAGCCCAGCTGGCTTCCTCGCTTGAGGAACTCGAAAAAGCGCAAGGCGACGATCCCATGGTCTTCGGCGTTGTGGACGCCGATGCAGTGTCTGCGGTGGTGGCAGACTGGACGGGCATCCCCGTCGGCCGAATGGTCAAGGACGAAATCAAATCGA
The DNA here is from genome assembly GCA_030065195.1 of Erythrobacter sp. Classification (GTDB taxonomy): domain Bacteria; phylum Pseudomonadota; class Alphaproteobacteria; order Sphingomonadales; family Sphingomonadaceae; genus Erythrobacter. Next base: position 10,215 of record JASJDE010000085.1, read on the forward strand.
CGCTCGATCTTGCCGAGAGAATGAAAGCCCGTGTCATCGGTCAGGATCACGCGATGGACGCAATCGCCAAGCGCATCCAGACCAGCCGCGCTAAGCTCGACAATCCGAACAAGCCTGTCGGAGTATTCATGCTCTGCGGTCCGTCCGGGGTCGGCAAGACTGAGACGGCAGTTGTGTTGTCCGAGCTTCTCTTCTCCGGCGAAGAGTCGATGATTACGATCAACATGAGCGAATTCCAGGAAGCGCATACGGTCTCCACGCTCAAAGGCGCACCGGCCGGCTATGTCGGCTACGGGCAAGGCGGTGTATTGACCGAGGCCGTAAGGCGACGGCCCTATTCCGTGGTACTTCTGGATGAGGTTGAGAAGGCGCACCCCGACGTCCACGAGATGTTCTTCCAGGTGTTCGACAAGGGCTTCATGAACGATGCCGAAGGTCGCTACATCGACTTCAAAAACACACTGATCCTGCTCACGAGTAACGTCGGCACGGACTTGATCATGGATATGGCCGCCGATCCCGAACTCGCGCCCGAGCCGGATGCTATGGCCGAGGCCCTGCGACCCGAACTGCTCAAGGTTTTCCCGCCAGCACTGATCGGACGCACAGTGCAACAGGCGTTCTTCCCGCTTAGCAAAGAGATGCTCGGCAAGATCGTTGCTCTTCAGCTGAACCGGATCGTGAAGCGCATTGCCGGCAACCACAAGATCGAGATGGTCTACGGTCAGGACGTGGTCGACCTGATCGTTTCGCGTTGCAACGATGCGGATTCGGGCGGTCGGATGATCGACAACATCCTTACCAACACGATGCTACCGGAAATGTCGGTGCAACTGCTCGAGAAACAGATGGAAGGGTTGGAGGTTTCGCGGATCGAAGTGAAGGCAAGTGATGCCGGTTTCGAGTACGAATTTGCGTGAGCGGTTTGCCGGCCGTTAGGTCTCGGCCCGCGCAAAACTCACGGCTTCACGCCGGTGAACGTTCCGAGCACTTGCAGCGAGTGTGACCCCGCCAGGCGAGTCATCGGGCCTGTATTGCGGCCACCGGTCGTCGCGAAATGCCAGACAGCGATTGGCGTCGGCGTGGTGACACCTGCCGGGTGGATGAACACCTCTGCATTCGGAAAATTGTCGCCTCTCACGAGGCCCCCGAACACAATCCGTCGCCCAACCTGGGTAACGCTGAAGTCGATGAAAGTATCGATATCCGGGGCACCGGGTATCAAAGGCAGGGCGCCCGCCGTCTGGACGGTGAATTTCAGACTGCCGCGCGTCGCAACCAGCTTGGTTATCGAGCAGCTGGTAGTGCCGGTGCGCCGATAGCTCGGATACGCTGCGTGGTAAGATACGCCGGAGCTCCCGGTTCCCGTTGCCGTTCCTGCGGCGATATCGAATTCTACTACACCCCTGGTGCGCGCCGTCCCGTGATAGTTCGGGACCGCTCTGCCATCACCGTGAAAGCCTCCGCCGAAGGTGGCAAATGGAGCATAGCGACGGAAATCCAGGACCCAGCTCAATGTGTTCTCCCCTGTCGACTCGCATTACATCTACCCTAATTGAGGCGATCGCAATTGTAGAGAAGAGACAGACGACACTTTGACTTGAGCTATTCGGAATGCAGACTGCTTGAAGAATTCCCTTTACTTAGAAATTGAAACCAGCTCGCACGTTGATCTGAGGGGCATCGGCATCGTCGCGCTCTCCGCTACCGCCGAGGGGAAAGGCGCTCTCGATCTCGAAATCGAACGCACCCCATCTTCCACGCACCCCGGGACCGGCGGAGAACAGTGAACCCTCGCCGAAATCCAGTTCGATATCGGAAACATATCCACCGTCGATGAAGCTGTAGAGCTGTAGGAAATCGAGCGGAATCTTGTCGGTGTTTATGCGGTAGCGCAGCTCGGCAAGGCCATACACACCTTCATCGCCAAGCACTTCGGCGAAGTCATAACCTCGCACGCGATACGCACCGCCGAGCGCGAGTTCTTCGCTTGCGAGCAGAGGCCGATCCGCTAGCTGACCTGCAAGTGAGAGGTAGATATCGAGGCGCTTGGCAACCGGGATCCGCGATGCCACGTCAAAGCCCAACTTCGTGAATACGCCGTCTCCGTCGCTGCGCGATGCGTTAAGGTCGCCAAGCTGTGTTGCGCCGAGAATGCCCAGACCTCGCTCGACGGATAGCCCGGTGCGGACGAAGCCTCCGCCTGCCAAGGCAAATCGCGTTCTCAGGCCGATCGCGGCGGTCACAACCGTATCGTCGCGCAGGAGCGCGCCCAGTTCGTTTTGCTTGATCGAGATGTAGGCAATGTCGGCGTCAGCCCATACGCTGCCTTTCCGCGATCGACGTAAGGGTGCACTGAGTCCCAGGCCAATGCGGGCCGTGTCGCCGCTGATATCGGCCCCATCCAGTGCCCCGCCGGGTGCAGTTTCACCGAGCGAACCGCTCACTCGGCCGGTGACACCGCTGCGGGTCAGTTGGGTTTCATAAGATCCGGAAACAAACAACAATTCGTCGAGATCTACAGGATTGATCCGTATCGAAGTGCGCAGCTCGTCCGAGGAAGTCAGGACGCGGTAGAATCGCGAGGATGCGCTTATGCGAACAGGTCCAAAAGCGCTTGTTCCGTAATTGTCGGCGGCCAGCCTGGCTTGCGCCGGGCGTTCCTCAAGTCGGACGAGCAGGATCGTACGTTCGCCTTCGCGCTTCAGTTTCGCGCCGCGAAGCACGACGCCCGGAATGTCCGACACGCGCAGCAGAGTGCTTTCGAGTTCTCGCTGGCGCGCCGGTTTTACCGTCAGTCTTTCGAGCATGCGCAGCGCTTCGCCGTTCTTGGGGCCTTCGATCTCGATTGCATCGATCCGCCCTTCGTCGATGGCCACTTCGATGATGCCAATTGCTGCTGCCTCTTCGTCGATCGAGGTGCGGGCGTAGGGATAGCCCGCTTCCCGAGCGAGCTCTGCAAGCTCGTCTGTCAGTCTATCGAGAACTTCATCGGTCAGGGGCTCGCCGAAGAACCGCTCGACGACAGCCTGGTATTCCGTCTCGGCAATCGCTTCATTGCCACGAATGACGACAGCGCCGATCTGATCCGAATTAGCCTGGTTACCGCCGTCGAACCGTCCATCGCGCTCAATTGTCAGGACGTTCGTGAATGCAATGCGCGGGCTGTTGGTCCTTTCCTGGGCTTGCGCCGGGCACAGCGGTGCGGACAGGGCAACCCCCGTCAGAAGAGCAAAAACCGATGCAAACTTGGCCCCCATGGTGCCCCGCGGGTAACCAGTCGCGCCTAAGAATTCCTTACGTTAGGCGTCAAATTAACCCTCTGGAAAGCAGTCGCTTTCACCTCTCTTTGATCGGGGTGTGCCAAAACCGGAAAGATACCGGAAGACCGAAGGACCCTGGAACACGCCATGATTGGACATGCCAAAACCACGCTAGCGCTGAGTGCTCTGCTCGCCAGCACCAGCGCGCTTTCGGCTACGCCGGATTGGCGTGTGTCTGAGGTTAGCGGCAGCGTGACTGTCGAGCGTGCAGGAAAGGTGCTTTCGGCCAAGCAAGACACCATACTGCTGCCTGGGGACACTATCCGCACCGGCCGCAAGGGCCGGGCCGTATTGGTGCGCGGCAAGGAATTCGTGATGGTTTCTCCGGATGCGCAGCTCAAGGTTGCCGTGCCTGAGAAATCCGGGCCGGTCGTCCAGTTCTTCCAATATGTCGGAAACGCCCTGTTCAAGATTGAGAAGAAGTCGACACCGCATTTCGGCGTCAAGACTCCCTATCTCGCCGCCGTCGTTAAGGGCACGACTTTCAACGTCTCTGTCGGGGCCGATCGCTCGAGCGTTCAGGTTACGGAAGGCGCCGTTGAGGTCGCAACCGGAGACGATCTCGAAGCGGCTTTGATCACGCCGGGCCTGATTGGGTTTGTAGACGCCGACGATGCCGGAGAATTGATGGTCATTGCCGGCGGTCGTGCGGGAGAAGACCTTTCCGGTGCGGTTGTGCGCGGTACCCCCGAATTCGTTCAAATGCCCCCGCAGGCAGGCGGTGTTGATCGCGATATGATGGGAGCATCAGGCGCGACGCCTGCCGCGTTGCGCTCGAACCGGGCGCTGAACGATGACGCCGTCCTTGCAGGTGCAGGAACGCTTCTGGCCCTGAACTTTATGGATGACGACGTTTCGGGCGGTAACGACGATGCCGTCGCCAGTGCTGCGACTGGTCGTGCGGGCGTAGTGGGCCGTGTCGAGCCCGAAGCCTTCTTTGGCGATAGCAAATTAGACGAAGAGTTGGACGATGGCGCCGAGGAAGAGGTTTCCAGCGACGATTCGTCCGAAGAACTGGTCGAAGAGCAGCAAGACGAACCGAGCTCGCAAGAGCCGATTGACGCAGAGTCATCGATCGACGACGATGTCGACGGTGATCGTGGCGAAGCCGATGACGATGAAAATGGCGCGGCCGACCCTGAGCAAGTTGATAACGACGGCAACAATGGTCACGGAGACGATCCCGACGGCGACGACGATAGCAATCCGGGCCGAGGCAACGGGAACGGCGGCAACGACGAACAGGATGGAAGCGGCGTAGAGGACGACATCGACGCAGGTGGCTCCGATTTCGTCGCTCAAGTCGATACGGGTGAGGGCGCAGTCGGTGGCGACGGCATCGACGAGGGCGGCGTAGCGGTCGTTCGGGGCACAGGCGGC
>JASJDE010000086.1 GCA_030065195.1 Erythrobacter sp.
GAGAAACTCTCCGGGACCATCCAGAACGACATCCTCAAGGAGTTCATGGTCCGCAACACTTACATCTATCCACCTGAGCCGAGCATGCGGATCGTTTCGGACATCATCGCCTACACATCGGCCAACATGCCGAAATTCAACAGCATTTCTATATCCGGCTACCATATGCACGAGGCCGGGGCGACGGCAGTGCAGGAGCTTGCGTTCACCATCGCGGACGGCAAGGAGTACGTGACCCGCGCGATGGCGGCGGGGCTGGACATCGATGTGTTTGCGGGTCGGCTCAGCTTCTTTTTCGGCATCGGCATGAACTTCTTCATGGAGATCGCCAAGCTGCGCGCCGCGCGCACTTTGTGGTACCGCGTGATGCACGGGCTGGGGGCGCAAAAGGATCGCTCCAAGATGCTCCGCACCCACTGCCAGACGAGCGGGGTAAGCCTGCAAGAGCAGGACCCGTACAACAATGTGATCCGCACCACGGTCGAAGCGCTCGCGGCCACTTTGGGCGGCACACAGAGCCTGCACACCAATGCGCTCGACGAAGCGATTGCGCTCCCCACCGACTTCTCCGCCCGCATCGCACGCAACACCCAGCTGGTGCTGCAGGAGGAAAGCGGGATCACCAATGTCGTCGATCCGCTCGGCGGCTCGCACTACATCGAAGCGCTGACAGCGACTTTGGTCGAGGAAGCCGAGAAGCTGATCGCCGAGGTCGATGAAGCAGGCGGGATGACCGCCTATGTCGATACCGGCGCGCCCAAGGCCGCGATCGAACGCGCGGCAGCGGAGAAGCAAACCGGGATCGACAAGGGCGAGACCGTGATCGTCGGGGTCAACAAATACCAGCTCGCCGAAGAGCAGCAGATCGATACGCTGGAAGTAGACAATGCGGCGGTGCGCCAGGGACAGATCGCGCGCCTGGCCCAGGTTCGCGCAGGACGCGACGAGGTCGCCTGTCGCCGAGCGCTGAACGCTCTGACCGAAGGCTGCACCAGCGGCGGGAATGTCCTCGAACTCGCAGTTGAAGCTGCGCGCCACGACGCAACTCTCGGCGAAATCTCGTCGGCGATGGAGGAAGTCTTCGGACGCCATGACGCCACGCCCAAGCCGGTGAGCGGGGTCTACAAGAGCGCCTACGAATTCGATCAGCGCTGGGCACAGGTCACCGACGGTGTAGACGCGGTCGAACGACGCCTCGGCCGAAGCCCTCGCATCATGGTCGCCAAGATGGGACAGGACGGCCACGACCGGGGCGCGAATGTGATCGCCAGCGCCTTTGCCGATATGGGATTCGAGGTCGTCTCCGGCCCGCTGTTCCAGACGCCCGAGGAAGCCTGTGCAATGGCGCTCGAACACGATGTCGATGTCGTCGGTGCGTCCAGCCTAGCCGCAGGTCACAAGACCCTGATCCCCGAACTGATCCGCTTGCTCAAGGAAGCGGGACGCCCGGACATCAAGGTGACCGCCGGCGGCGTTATCCCGCCGCAGGATTACGACTTCCTGCGCGAGGCAGGCGTGCAGGGCATCTACGGCCCCGGTTCCAACGTGGTCGAATGCGCAGCGGATATCCTGACGCTGCTCGGCCACAACATGCCGCCGCTGGAGAGCGTGATCGACGAGGCGGCGGAGTGATCGCCCAGTTGCTGTTGGCGCTCGCGCTGGCAAGCGATGAGCCCCAACATCCCGACGGTTGCGCACCAGAGTCGCCGGTTCGCGATCCCGAAATATGCGAACCTCTCTATGAGGAAGGCAATTTTACGCTTTACAGTATTGAGAGCGTCGCTGTGGGGTCGGTAGCCGAGATGAAAGAGATCAGGCCAAAAGCACGCGAATGCGGCCTATCGAACCGTATCGACTATGTGGGAGAGCTGGATGTCGCGATCTTCGACATCATCGACGCAAGCCGCGAATCGAGGAATTGCCTGCTCGCCTGGATCGAAAGGGAGATTCCGCATTTGAAGTACTCGGAAGAGCGACTTTCCAAGCGCTTTCGCGAGGCACCACGCCGCGAGGATGCTAACGAGGCGGCATCGGAGTGAATCTCTCATCGGAATCCTTCGCAGCTCTGGCCCTACTGATGTTCTTGACCGGAGTCGGCATCCCCATAATGGCCACATTCAATGGTGGGCTGGGCCTCCAACTTGGCAGCCCCGTTGCGGCGTCGTTGATCCTGTTTGTCGTTGGCGGAGTTCTCGCGGGCACAATCCTGCTGGCGTTCGGTGGCGCGCCGTCGGCGCAGGCATTCACATTCGATCGACCATACCTCTATCTCGGCGGGTTCCTGGTTCTGTTCTACATCCTCTCGATCACGTGGGCCGGCCCGAAAATGGGGATCGGTAACGCGGTGTTCTTTGTGTTGCTGGGACAGATCGTGGCTGCGGCCATCATTGACCATTTCGGCCTGTGGGGCGCAATCAAGAGCGAAATCACACCGCGCCGCATCGCAGGCATCGCGCTGATGGCAGTGGGTGTTTATTTGGCGAGGAAGACGACATGACCGACTACAAACCGGAAACCCTCTCCGTCCACGCGGGCTGCGAACCTGACCCTGCGACAAACGCACGGATCACGCCGATCTACCAGACGTCGTCCTACGTCTTCGACAGCGCCGAGCACGCCGCGAACCTGTTCTCGCTGGCCGAATTCGGGAACATCTATTCGCGGATTATGAACCCCACCAACGATGCTCTGGAAAAGAAGATCGCGGCGCTTGAAGGCGGGGTCGGGGCACTCGGAGTGGCATCGGGTCACGCGGCGCAGTTGATCGCGTTCCACACGCTAATGGAGCCGGGCTGCAACATCGTCGCGGCCAAGAAGCTCTATGGCGGATCGCTCAACCAGATGGGCGAGGCGTTCCGGAAATTCGATTGGGAAACGCGTTTCGTCGACACCGACGATCCCGAGAATGTCCGCGCGGCGATGGACGACAAGACGCGCTGCGTGTTCATCGAGAGCCTCGCCAATCCCGGCGGTGTCGTTAGCGACATCACCGCAATCGCCGATATCGCGCATGCGGGTGGGGTTCCGCTCATCGTCGACAACACCATGGCCTCTCCGGCCTTGTGCCGCCCGATCCACTTCGGCGCAGATATCGTGGTCCATTCGACCACCAAGTTCCTGAACGGCCACGGCAACGCTATCGGCGGCGTGATCGTCGACAGCGGCAAGTTCGACTGGAAGGCGCAGGGCGACAAATATCCCTCGCTGACCAAACCCAACGGCTCCTATCACGGCGCAGTTCTGGTTGATGCGCTGGAGCCGGTGGGGCCGATCGCCTTCATCATCGGCTGCCGCGTGCTCGGCCTGCGCGATCTCGGCCCGGCTATGGCGCCGATGAATGCCTTCCTTGCGCTGACGGGCATGGAAACGTTGCACCTGCGCATGGAGAAGCATTGCTCCAATGCCAGCGAACTCGCCAAGTGGCTGGTCGAACAGCCGCAGGTCGAATGGGTCAATTATGCCGGACTGCGCGACAACCCGTATCACGAACTGGCGCACAGATATCTTGGTGGGCGCGCGGGATCGGTGTTCACCTTCGGGCTCAAGGGCGGATACGATGCTGGCGTGAAGCTGGTCTCGTCCGTCAAGCTGTTCAGCCATCTCGCCAATATCGGCGACACGCGTTCGTTGATCATTCACCCGGCCTCCACCACGCACAGTCAGCTCGAAGGTGAGGAATTGCTCGCCGCCGGGGCTGGCCCCGATGTCGTTCGCGTGTCAGTGGGCATCGAACATATCGACGACATCAAGGCCGATCTGGCCCAGGCACTCGCAGAAGCAGGATAATGACCGACATTCGTACTGACTGGACCCGCGAAGAGATCGCGGAGCTGTTTGACCTACCCTTTACCGAGCTGCTGTTTCGCGCAGCGAGCACCCACCGCGAAAATCATCCGCCCGAGCAGATCCAGCTTTGCACGCTGCTCAGCATCAAGACTGGCGGGTGCCCGGAAGATTGCGGCTATTGCTCGCAATCGGTGAAGGCTGACAGCGGCGTCGAAGCAACCAAGCTGATGGACGTGCAGGCTGTGCTGCAACGCGCTGCGCAGGCAAAGGATGCTGGCTCGCAGCGTTTTTGCATGGGTGCGGCGTGGCGCAATCCCAAGGACCGCGACATGCCCGCCATTGTCGAGATCGTGAAGGGCGTTAGCGCAATGGGGCTGGAGACCTGCATGACGCTCGGCATGCTGGAGCCGCATCAGGCGGAGATGCTGGCCGAAGCGGGGCTCGATTACTACAACCACAATATCGACAGCAGTCCGGAATATTACGATCGGGTGATCTCGACGCGAGACTTCCAGTGTCGTCTCGACACGCTCGACCACGTCCGCAATGCCGGGATTAACGTCTGTTCGGGCGGGATCGTCGGGATGGGCGAGACACGCGAGGATCGCGTCGGCTTCATCCAGACGCTGGCGACCTTGGAGCAGCACCCGGAAAGCGTACCGGTCAACGCGTTGGTGCCGGTAAAGGGTACGGTGCTGGGCGATATGCTCGCCGATACACCGATGGCGAAGATCGACGATATCGAGTTTGTTCGCACGGTCGCGGTCGCACGCATCACCATGCCGATGAGCATGGTGCGACTGTCGGCCGGACGCGAAAGCATGTCGGAAGCGACGCAGGCCTTGTGCTTCCTGGCCGGCGCGAATTCGATCTTCACCGGCGACAAACTGCTCACCGCGCCCAATGCCGGAGATGACAGCGACGGCGCGCTGTTTGCGAAGCTGGGGCTGACCGCGTTGCAGGAAGAAGAGCCGATGCGGGCGTGCAAGGTGAGCGAGCCGGCGGAGTGAGCCTCGGCTTCTCCGTTGAGGAGCTGTTGCCCAAAGCCCGCGGGGGCGGGCAGCTCAAGATGGGCCTTGTCCGGCTCTCGGACGAGGAGTGGCTTCAGCCCAGTCCGGAGTTGGCGGCGCGTGCCGAAGGTTTTGCTGCGTGGCCGGAAGGTGTCCAGCTAACCCCGGACGTCGACGCACCGGGTCGAGAACTCGCGGCTATGCTCGGCGTCGATGGCGGATTGCCCGAAGCTGCGCTGGCGGCCCACGAAGACATGTGTCTGCTGACCAAGCGCGAGGGCGACGATCAGTACCGCCTGATTGGCGCCGCGGTCGCGTGGCCGACCGACTGGCACCCGAAGGACAAGATCGGCTTGCCCCTGCGCGCGCTGCACGCCCCGATTGCGGGCTACGAAGAACAGCTTGCCACCGGGGTCGACCGCTTCATGGATACGCTCAAACCGGGCCCGATCTACGGGCGCTGCAATTGGTTCATCGCGCCGACCGGAGAGCGTCGCTGGATCACCCATGCGAAGGCGGAAGAAGACTTCGCGCATGTCACAGCCGCGAATGCAGGCGCAACGCTTTTCGTTCGCTCCGAGCGGCAGACGTTGCGCCGCTTGCCCGATACGGGCGCAATCCTGTTCACGATCGGCGTTTATGTCTCCTCGCTTGGCGCTCTTAACATTGACAATGTCCAGCGGCTAGCAAGAGCGGCAGGGACGCTGCTAGCCGGCGAGGGCGATAGGCGTGGAACAGGGGCTTACGCGCGGGCACTATTGGGCTATGCGAAAGCCCACGAGAGGAATTGAACTACCGATGTTTTCCAAGATCCTGATTGCCAATCGCGGCGAGATCGCCTGCCGTGTCATCACGACTGCGCAGAAGATGGGCATCGCCACTGTTGCGGTCTATTCCGATGCGGACCGGAATGCGCCCTTTGTGCGGATGGCCGACGAGGCGGTGCATATCGGCCCTTCTCCGGCAGCCGAGAGCTACCTGATCCCGGAAAAGATCATCGCCGCGTGCAAGGAGACCGGGGCCGAGGCCGTGCATCCCGGATATGGCTTCCTTTCCGAACGCGCGAGCTTCGTCGAAGCGCTCGAGGCCGAAGGCATCGCCTTTATCGGCCCGCCTCCCGGCGCCATCGCGGCCATGGGCGACAAGATCGAATCCAAGAAGCTGGCCAAGGAAGCCGGCGTCAACGTCGTGCCCGGTTTCGTCGGCGAAATCCGCGACACCGAGCACGCCGTCGAGATCTCCAGCGACATCGGCTACCCGGTGATGATGAAAGCCAGCGCCGGGGGTGGCGGCAAGGGGATGCGCCTCGCCTGGTCCGAGCAGGACGTGCGCGAAGGCTTCGAGGCGACCAAGCGAGAGGGTCTGAACTCGTTCGGCGACGACCGCGTCTTCATCGAAAAGTTCATCGAGAACCCACGCCATATCGAGATCCAGATCCTCGGCGACAAGCACGGCAACATCCTCTACCTCAACGAGCGCGAGTGCTCGATCCAGCGGCGCCACCAGAAAGTCGTCGAGGAAGCGCCTTCGCCCTTCGTCACCGAGACGATGCGCAAGGCAATGGGCGAGCAATGCGTCGCCCTTGCGCGTGCAGTGGACTACCACTCGGCAGGAACGGTCGAGCTTATCGTCAGCGGTGCCGATCCCACAGGCGAGAGCTTCTACTTCCTCGAAATGAACACCCGGCTCCAGGTCGAGCATCCGGTGACCGAGGCGATCACCGGAGTCGATCTGGTCGAACAGATGATCCGCGTCGCGGCCGGCGAAAAGCTGGAGATGACGCAGGATGATATCGGCATCGACGGCTGGTCGATCGAAAACCGCGTCTATGCCGAAGACCCGTACAGGGGCTTCCTGCCGTCGACCGGCCGTCTTGTCGAATATGAGCCGCCGCTCGAAGGATGGACCAGCGATGGCAGCGCCAATGGCCGGCGCGGTGTCGACGGCGTCCGCGTGGACGACGGCGTCTTCGAGGGCGGCGAAGTCTCGATGTTCTACGACCCGATGATTGCCAAACTGATCACCTGGGCACCGACCCGCGAGGAAGCCGCCGATCTTCAGATTGCCGCTCTCGACAATTTCCGCATTCGGGGACTTGGCCACAACGTCGATTTCCTCAGCGCAATTATGCAGCATGATCGATTTCGCTCGGGAGAACTGACCACCGGTTTCATCGCCGAAGAGTATCCTGAAGGGTTCGCAGGCGCACCGGCCGACGATGCCTGGCTGCGGCAGATGGCGGCATTGTTCGCCGGGGCCGAATTCACCGAGCAGGTGCGTGCGCGCAAGATATCCGGCCAGCTCAACGGCTCGGACAACCCACCATCGCGCTGGACCGTCAGGATCGACGGGCGTGAATTCGATGTCCTTCTCGAAGAGGGGGGGGCAACGGTCGATGGCGAGACCATGCGCGGCACGTGGGATTGGGAAGTCGGCATGCCGATCGCCCAGGTCACGGGCGACAACGAAATGGGGGTCCAGGTCGAGCGGGTCGGGGTGCGCTGGCGCATGACGACGCGCGGTGCGTCGCATGAAGCGCTTGTCCTGCCTGCCAATGTTGCGCCGCTAGCCGCGCATATGATCGAGAAGGTACCGCCAGATCTCTCGAAGATGCTGATCTGCCCGATGCCCGGCATGTTGGTGAAACTGCATGTCGCCGAGGGCGAGGATGTGCAGCCCGGCCAGCCGTTGGCCACCGTCGAAGCGATGAAAATGGAGAACATCCTGCGGGCGGAGAAAGAAGGCAAAATCGCGACGATCAACGCTGCCGAAGGGGAAAGCCTCGCTGTCGATGCGGTGATTCTCGAACTCGAATAGTCTCGTTTTCAGACATCGAATTGAGTGCAGAATGGTTAATTCCGCGCCATTTTCGTAAATGTGGGAAACACGATCTGTCCCCCAAAGGTGCAGATGCGTTGCGCGCCATTGTATCTTTGCGTCAACTTCGCCCCGAATGGTAAGATTTTACATTAACGCGCTGGCCAATTGCTGGCGAAATAGCGAAAATTCCCCGGTCGATTCGGCATGTCGCAACGGATCGATTTGAAAGGGGTAGAACGATGGCGAAGAAAGGTACCGGTTATTTCGACCGCAAGGGTCAGTTCTTCAAGACCCCGCGCGAGGCAACAGCAAGCGATATCGCAGCGTTGCTGGGACAGATTGGCGAAGGCGAAAGCCTGGCGCCCGGCATCGCCCAGACGCTCATCGAACGTCGCATGGAAATCGAAAAGCTGTTTGCCGAGCATGACGAGATGATGGCCGAATACGAAGGCAATGTGACCGACTTCGCTTCAAAGGTGAGCAAACTGGCCGAGCGCCCGACGGGCTGACTTCCGACGAATTCCGCGACTGGATTGCCAGCTTGGCAATTGGTTCTATGCTTCCGGCGTATCGGGGGGGAGAGAACCATGGAATTGCCAATAACGGCGACGACCGCAGCCGTGATTGCCATTTTGCTGCTGGCGACGGCTGTGGAGACGGTGAGCAAGCGACTGAAACTGAAGGCCGCATTCGGCGATGCCGGTGATCGCGGCCTGATTGCGGCGGCGCGCAGTCACGGCAATCTGGCCGAACATGCACCGATTGTCTTGATCATGCTCGCACTGCTGGAAATCGGCGATGCAAATTCGACAGCACTCATCGGTGTCTCTGGGGCCTTCGCAGTTGGCCGGGTCGCGCACATCATCGGATTGCATCAGGAAAGCGAGCCCGGAAAAGCGCCGCTCGCGAGGCAAATAGGCGTAATTCTCACCTGGCTGACCCTGATCATTCTGGCGGGTATGTTGCTTGCCGAAGTCTACGTTGCCTGATCGGATATCATCGCAACTGCGCGGATCCACCCGGCGCTGGCGCGCTCTATCTTGACCGGGAAGCAGCTGAACATGAAGCCGTGCGGCGGCAGGCTATCGAGGTTGGTGAGCTTCTCGATCTGGTAATAGGGCCTTATCCGGCCGGCCTTGTGACCTTCCCAGATGATAGAGGGGTCGCGTTTCTCGGCCCAACGTTTGGCGGTGTGGCTAAACGGAGCGTCCCAGCTCCACGCATCGGTTCCAACGACCTTCACACCGCGTTCGGTCAGCCAGAGCGTGGCTTCGGCCCCCAGGCCCACTCCCTGATCGATGAAATCGTCGGTCCCATAGACCGCGCCCGACTGCACCAGCACGATATCCAGCGGCTGCAAGTCGTACTGAATCGCGGCGAACGCTTCTTCGACCTCGTCCGCGCCGACCACATGGCCATGCGGCAAGTGCGAAAAATCGAGCTTCACACCGGGGCGATAGAACAGGTCGAGCGGCGCCTCATCGATGCTTGGCGCGGGGTTTGCGCCCGAATCCGTAGTCGAATGATAGTGCCACGGCGCATCCATATGCGTGCCATTGTGGGTCGCGAGTTCGACCCTCTCCACCGCCCATCCTTCGCCATCGGGCAGGTCGTCTTTCTCCAGCCCGGGAAAGAACATCGCTATCTGCGCCCAGGTCTGCTCATGAGTCATGTATTCGATTTTCGGTCGCATCACTTCGGGGTCGGACACCACGTCGTTCGTGATCGGGATCGAGAGGTCGACGAAGCGGGTCATGCGATAGGCACCGTTCCCGGGCGCAATTCCTGGTCGAGGAATACGGCGATATCGGCAAGTTCGACGTCGTGGGCGAGATAGGCTTTCCCGATGCCCTTGAGCAGAAGGAACGGCAGGGTGCCGCCTTCCATCTTCTTGTCGTGGCGCATGTGATCCGCAAGCGCATTGCCGTCGCATGCCAGACCCAGCTGCGAAATCTCGGACGGCAGTCCCGCCGCAGCGACAGTCGCCGCAGCCTGATCAGCCCGTGCGGCTTCCAGTTCGCCCCTTCTCGCCGAATACCGCGCAGCAAGGACCATACCGAGCGCCACCGCTTCGCCGTGAAGCAGGCGATCGGAAAACCCGGTTTCCGCTTCGAGCGCATGGCCGAAAGTGTGTCCCAGATTGAGCAGGGCGCGCACGCCGTTGGTCTCGCGCTCGTCCTCGGCAACGATCCGCGCCTTGGCGCGAATGCTTGTCGCAATCGCATGAGCCAGCGCTTCGGGTTCGCGGGCCAGGACCTTCGATCCATTCGCTTCGAGCCAGGCGAAGAATTCGGCATCGCCCAACAGGCCGTATTTGAGCACTTCGGCAAAGCCCGCGCGCATTTCCCGGTCTGGCAGGCTGTCGAGTACTAACGGGTCGATCAGCACGGCCGAAGGCTGGTGGAAGGCGCCGATCAGGTTCTTCCCTGCGCGCGTGTTGATCGCGGTCTTGCCGCCGACCGAACTGTCCACCTGTGCGAGCAAGGTCGTCGGGATCTGCACAAAGCCGCAGCCGCGCTTTGTCACCGCGCAGGCAAACCCGGTCAGGTCGCCCACGACGCCGCCGCCCAGCGCGAAGACATGGTCGCTGCGAGTGACGCCGAGTTCGAGCAACCAATCGGTCAGCGGTTCGAGCACGCCCCAGCTCTTTGCACCTTCGCCGGGTTCGACGACGAACCACTCGGCTGCGCAGTTTTGCGATTCGAGGCTGGTCTCGATCGCTTCGCCAAACAGCCGGTGCGAGTTTTCATCCGCGACGAACGGCACCTTGCGAGGATTGGTGCCGGTTCTAGGCCGATACTGCGCAAGGAATTCCCTCGCCTGGATGGCGAAGCCATGGAGCACGCAGCCGGATTCGATCGTCACATCGTATCCGCGACCGGCCAATGCGACCGGGATGACAATTCTGTGCCCTTTCAGGTCATCCACTGGTCGATCCCTTCGATGATGGCCCTTGCCGTGTCGGCATGCGGCCCATTCTCGCTGACCACGCGTACATGGGCTTGTCGATAATGGCCTTCGCGTTCCTGTGCGAGACGGGAGAGGATTTCCTTCGGATTGCCATCGCGAAGCAAGGGGCGGGTATCGCGCCGGGATGTCCTCTCCACGAGCGTGTCGATGTCGCAATCGATCCACACGGCGATCGCCTCTTCAAGGATGAGCTTGCGAGTTTCGGGGTCGACGAATGCGCCCCCTCCGGTCGCAATCACTCCCGCTTGTTCGTCCATCAAGCGAGCGATCACGCGGCGTTCTCCATCGCGGAAATAGGCCTCGCCGTATTCCTCGAATATCTCGGCTATGGTGCGCTGGGCCGCTTCCACTATCGCATCGTCGGCATCGACGAATTCCCTGCCAAGGAAAGCGGCGAGCCGACGTCCAACTGTGGACTTGCCGGCGCCCATCAGCCCGACCAGCACGATCGGTCGGTCCACCCGCCGCGCTATTCGGGCGATTTCGGCATCGTTCAAAGTGGCCTGCTCTGTCATTGCCGCATGGCCTATAGATGGGGTAGGGGACGCGCAATATGTCTGAACTGCGTCGCCTTCCACGTCGATTGACCGACTTGACCCCTGCGAGCCACTCGAAGTCGCGCTTCGACAGTTTGCGGGTGCGGCTGCCTTACTATATCGGCGTCGCCATCCTTGCGGTGCTGGCCCTGGCGTGGATCGATGGGGGAGAAGAGCCGATCCGCCCCATCGTCCAGAACATCGACGGAGCGGAACAAAGCTGATGCGGCGTTCGATTTGGATGGGGGCGGTCGCGACCGTCGGGTTGGTCGGCGCTCTGGCCGGAGCGTTTTCCAGCGGTACGCTCGTTGCCCAGGATGCGCCCGAATCGATCCTCCCTCCCGGGTTTGACGATCCCACGCCGCCGCCTACGCCCGCTCCGGCACCTGCGCCCACATCCGCGCCGCCGCCCACACCGGGATCGCCTGGGCCGAGCGTCTCGCCCGGGGTAACGTTGCCCGGAACGGCACCGGATCCGGCGGGCTTGCCGCCGGTCCCGCAGGTTTCGAGCGACGATCTTGCGCGCCTGCCGACGGTCGAAGAATTGGAAGCGATGACGGTCGACGAGCTTGACGACCTTCTGGGTCTCAAGCCGCGTTTCGACATTCCGCCGGCGGCGCGACGCTCGCTGATGCAGGTAGGCGTGCTCGATTCGTCCGAAGGCGGATTTCCGGTCGGTTCATTGGCCAACCAGCCGGCTTCGCTGGTGCGGGCGGCGCTGGCAGGGACGAAGGGTCCGGTCGTATCGCGCTGGGGTCATATCTTGCTGCGCCGGGCCTTGGCGAGCCGGATGACCGCGCCGCGCGGCATGAACCCTGTCGAGTTTGCCGCCCTGCGAACAGGCGTGCTCAACGATATTGGCGAGTATGCCGTGGCGCGCAGCATCGCCCAGGACGTCGACACCGGAAACTGGAACGATTTGCTCACCAAAGAGGCCCTGACCGCCTATATTGCGTCGGCCGACTTCGTGGGAGCCTGCCCCGCCGTCAGACTGCAAGGATCCTCGCGCGACGGGGCGCAATGGGTGATGATGCAGGCAATCTGCAACGCCTATGCCGGCGAGGGCGCCCTTGCCGGATCGCAGCTGAATCGCGCGTTGAGCGATGAGATCGCCCCCGCCATCGATATCCTGCTGGCGCAGCGTTATGCCGGGGCCGCCGGTCGAGGCAGGCGTGCCGTCGAGATAGAATGGGAAGGGGTCGAGGAACTCAATCCCTGGCGGTTCGCGCTGGCCAACGCCGTGGGCGAGCCGATCCCCGAGAATCTGATCGAGGGTGCTACGGGATATTACGAGCGCTCGGCAGCGCTCGGCGCGATGGTGCCGCTCGAACGACGCGCCATGTACGCCGATCGTGCCGCCCGCGAGGGTATTCTTTCGTCTCGCGCCATGGTCGATCTCTACAGCCAGATTTACGCCGACAATTCGGTCATGGGAGAAGTGTCGAGCCGCGCCGGGCGGTTGCGGAACGCCTATGTCGCACCGGATCCTGCCGCCCGCGTCGCGGCCATGCGGGCGATCTGGGGCACGTTGGATGGCGAGCGCGACCAACCTGATTATGCCGGGAGCGTGATCACGGCCTACGCAGCGGCCCGGATAACGCCGAGCCAGGGCCTGTCGCGCTACGCCGATGGCCTGGTCGCCTCGATGCTGGCGGCGGGGCTGGATCGCGATGCCGCCAGCTGGGCCGACATTGTCGAGGACGGCAGCCTTGCATGGGCCCTGATCGCGACCGGAAGCGAGAATGGCGGAAACGTCAGTTCCGAAAGTGTCGACGCCTTTGTCGGCAACGATGAAAGCGAAGAATACCGAAAGTCGGCGTTCCTGGTTGCAGGATTGGCCGGCCTCGGTCGCTTGGGCCAGGGCGACGCCGCGAACCTTGCCGCCGATCTCGATTTCGACCTGGGTCGGCAGTCGCGCTGGACCAGGGCGATTTCGCGGGCCGCCGATGTCGGCAATCCGGCGCTGGTCTCTATCCTCGTCGGGTTGGGCATGCAGGGCCAAAGCTGGTCGCAGATGACGCCCTTGCATCTCTATCATATCGCTTCGTCGCTGCGGCGGGTGGGACTAGGAGCGGAAGCGCGTATGATCGTCGCGGAGGCGATCGCGCGAGGCTGATGTCCTCCGCAACGCAAGCTTTCCTCGAAATGCTCGCCGCCGAGCGCGGAGCCGCGGCGAACACGCTGGCCGCCTATCGTCGCGATCTTGACGGGGCCGAAGAGCTGGTGGGCGATCTGGCTGAGGCAACGCGCGCGCAGGTGGCCAAGCTTGCGCAGGAGTGGGGCGATCTCGCCCCATCGACGATCGCTCGGAAGTCTTCGGCCCTTCGTCAGTTTTTCGGCTTTGCGATCGACGAAGGATGGCGCGGCGACGATCCATCGGGGGCACTGCCGAAACCGCGCACCCGTAGGCCATTGCCCAAAGTTCTGAGTCACGAACAGGTTGGCGCGCTGTTCGAGCGCGCGGAATTGGAAGCCGATACCGACAAACCGGAGGCCGTCAGACAGCTGGCGTTGCTCGAATTGCTCTACGGCTCAGGTTTGCGCGCGACGGAACTGGTTGCGTTGCCGCTGAGCGCAGTACCGCGCGATGCGCCGATGCTTACCGTGATGGGCAAGGGCGGTCAGGCGCGGATGGTGCCGGTCAGCGAGCGTGCTCGCGACGCCATGGGCCGATGGCTTGCGGTCCGACCCGGTGATCCTCCATCGCGGTTCCTGTTTCCCTCGAGGGCCGGCAAGCACTTAAGCCGCGTGCGCCTGTTCCAGATGCTCAAGGAGTTGGCGGTTCGCGCGGACCTCGACCCATCCGGGATCAGCCCGCACGTGCTGCGTCACGCATTTGCGACCCATTTGCTCGAGGGCGGGGCGGATCTGCGCGTTCTCCAGACATTGCTTGGCCACGCCGATATCGCGACGACACAGATCTACACCCATGTGGATGCGGCCCGTCTCGTGAATCTGGTCAATGCCAAGCATCCTCTTGCCCGCAAAGCCGCATCGGACTAGCGCACCGCCATGACTTCCTATCTCGAATTCGAGAAGCCAGTGGCGCAGCTCGAAGAGCGCATCAAAGATCTGCGAAACGTCGACGCCAGCGACGGCGTCGATGTGGCGAGCGAAATCGCCCGGCTTGAAACCAAGAGCGCGGAATTGCTTGCCAGCACCTATGCCTCGCTCACGCCGTGGCAGAAGACGCAAGTGGCGCGGCACCCCGCACGGCCGCATTTCCGCGATTATGTCGAGCATGCTTTCGAGGACTTCATGCCCTTGGGTGGCGACCGCTATTTCGGCGACGATTTGGCAATAATGGGCGGGTTCGCCCGGCTCAATGGGCGTCGCGTCATGCTGATCGGGCATGAGAAGGGCCACGATACACAGACGCGGATCCGGCACAATTTTGGGATGGGCAAGCCGGAAGGGTATCGCAAAGCCATTCGCCTGATGGAAATGGCTGGTCGGTTCGGCCTGCCGGTTGTCACGCTGGTGGATACGTCAGGGGCTTTCCCGGGGATCGAAGCCGAAGAACGCGGGCAGGCCGAAGCGATTGCCCGTTCGACCGAAGCGTGTCTCGCGCTGCCGGTTCCGATGGTCGCCGTGATCGTCGGTGAAGGCGGTTCGGGAGGCGCGGTCGCGCTCGCAAGCGCCGAGCGGGTCTTGATGCTCGAACACGCGGTCTATTCCGTGATCTCGCCGGAAGGTTGCGCGTCGATTCTGTGGCGGACGTCCGAAAAGGCGCCCGAAGCGGCCCAGGCCATGAAGGTGACGGCGCAGCATCTGAAGCGGCTCAAGGTGATTGATCGGATCGTGAAAGAGCCGGTCGGCGGTGCGCATCGCGATCCGGCCAAAACCGCATTGGCGCTCGGCAAGGCGTTGTCCGAGGAACTGGATGCGCTCGCCGACTTGCCAAGCGAGACCTTGATACGCACGCGCGAGGAGCGCTTCCTGCAGCTCGGCGGTTAGGCCCGCTCGCGCGGCGCGAA
>JASJDE010000087.1 GCA_030065195.1 Erythrobacter sp.
ATGCTGTTTCACTACTATGAGGATCCGCAGGATCGTGCCGCCGGTGCTGCACGCGTTTGGGAGATGTTCGACAAAGGCGCACTGTCGGTCACTATCGGCCAAACCTACGCCCTGACGGATGCGGCCCAGGCCCATCGCGACCTGCAAGGCGGCAAGACCACCGGTTCCACGGTGCTGCTACCGTGACTAGAATTGCGCCTATGCAGGTGGAGGACCTGCCGGAAGCGACCCGCGAAGCGCTGGAATACGCGCAAGGGATCATGGGATTTGCGCCCAACGATGTGTTGACGATGGCCCATTGGCCGGAACTGCTCGAAGCAATGGAGCAGCTGGTCTCGACAATCTACCGACCGGGCGAGCTGGACCCGGCGTTAAAGCGAATGATCGCCACCATCACAAGCGGGGCTGCAGGGTGTCGCTACTGCCAGGCCCATACCGCCCACGGGGCGGTGCAAATGGCCGGCGGCGATGCTGCGAAGATCGCAAAGGTCTGGGAGTTTCGAACCGACCCGATGTTCAGCGATGCGGAGCGCGCTGCCCTGGACCTTGCCCTAGCGGCAGGCACGCAGCCCAACGCCGCCACCGACGAGCACTTTCGCGAATTGGAGAAGCACTTCTCCCGGCGCCAGATCATGGAAATCATGGGTGTGATCGGCCTGTTTGGCTTTCTCAACCGCTGGAACGATACGCTCGCGACCGAACTGGAGGACAAGCCGTTCGAGTTTGCATCAGAGACGCTGCCAGGCGATGTCTGGGAGCCGGGACGACACAGGCCCGGCTAGGATTTCCAGGCTGCTCCACCCACCCAGTCACCCGCAACGCCGCGGAATTCGCTTGCCGAAATCGACTGCCACACGCCCACGACAAAGTACGGATCGGCTTCAAACTTGGAACGCGCTTCGGCTTCGTCTTCGGCCTTGATTACCAGCATTGAACCGATAGTCTCGGCCCCGCGTTTGAGCGGGCCGGCAACGGCATAGTCCTCGATATTCGCCTCGACGTGGTCGAGATGCGCGGTGAGGTGCATCTCGCGCAGCCGCGCGCCATGCTCTCCATCGCGGCAATAGAAGGCGAATAACGGCACTAGGGCTCCTGTTGCGGCGGCGTGAACACGGTGGGATCGATTGTTTCGCCAATGACCAACTCATCCCAAAACACCGTATTGCTGATTACCCCATCATACAACAACGTCACCGAGCGCGCCTGCACCCAACCGCTATCGGGCAGGCGAATGAAATCGCCATAAATCCGCTCATGAAATCCGCGCGGGCTGTCGAACGCCATATAGCGGATGAAGCCGCTTTCGCCTTCGAACCCGAAAAGGGTCTCCTGACCAGCAGGATCAGTGATCCGGACCATGGCTACCCCATGGCCGCCGATCGTTCGCGGTGGCATGGAGGTGAGGTCAAATCCCTCATCGAGCGCCGAACGGATTATGCCAAATCCGAAATTATTGGCCCAGTAGGCATCCGCTTCCGCCTTGGGCATGATGCCGTCTTGAGTCCAGGTCGTCTCGCCATCATAGCCGACCTCGAACGACACGTTTCCTTGTCGCTTCGCCACGATACGGACCTTGCCATCCGCTCCGTGGGCCTTAGTGCGCCCGCGCTCAAACTCGCGCCACATGCGGTAGTCGTCTGCATAGGAACGCACCTTGCCGGTGGCCGGGTCGAAGAAGGTTGCGGAACCCACCAATTGCAGCGTTCCCGGATCGAGGAAGATATTGCCGCCATGCGCCGCAATTCCGCGCTCCACAACGCCTCGCGGCGAGAGTGGCGTTTCCGAGCGGGCCGGATAGAGCGCAAGAAGCAGCGGCGCCATCAACCCGATGGCCCAGCGAATAATCATGGACCTACCTCCACAAGTTCGACCAATTCACCTCCTGCTCCGGTCGCAGTGGCGGAGCGGCGACCTTCGTAGAGTGCGCCGCTGCGGCTTGTCGGCGGGGCGATCCAATCGACATTGCAGGCATCGAGATCGCCCACCGCCAGGCTGACCAACGCATTACCGGGTGGTAGCATGCCTTCATGTCGCGGGCGCTCGGTAGCCGCAGCTGGATAATCGTCGACTTCGACAATCGGCATCCGTTCATGCTGGACCATGGTGATCGTGGTCTGCTTATCGGCGGGCAGGCCGAAGGCATTGTTGATCATGGAATAAGGCAATGTGTAATCCGTGCCGCGCGTCAGCCCGATCCTGTCGCGATACCAAGCGACGCTGGTTTCGCGGTCTGGCGTGGCGAGTACGACGATGAAGATACGATCGACCGCCGAACTGGCGCGCGGCAAATCGGTGCCCGGCATGTCGTTCAGGACTTGGTTGAGATAGACCATCTCTTGCCCGATCCCGAGCACCTGCATCGGAATGAAGGCCGGCTCGATATTCTCGAGCTTCTTGGGCGGGCCGACGATTTTGAAACCGGCGTCCTCGACCAACTCCGGCCAGTGCCAGACATCTTCTACGGTGCACTCAAACGCTGCCCAGCCATAGGAACGCGTTGGCTGGAATTCTTGATGATCGGGCTGTTCGACAAGGCGGAACCAGCAGGGTTCACCGCTTGTGGGGCGGAGGATGGCGTAGGGAGAGCCAGCGTTGCCGCCGCACCCCCAGCTCGCCGCCAGATCTACGGGAATCTCTCCTTGTTCGAGCTGTTCCAAACCCAGACAGTCGCGATATCCGCGCAAGGCCCTCTCGAGATCGGGCACGGTCGACAGACCTCCCAGGATCGTGCCGTGGGCGATCCTCATTTGCCGAACTCCGGCTTTCGCTTCTCTACGAATGCTGTCGTGCCCTCGAGGAAATCGGGACAGGTGAATGCCTCGCCGAAGATGCGCAAGGTTTCTGCATCGTCCTCGGTCTGTCCGTCGAGCACGCGGCGAACGAATTGCTTGGTCTCCCGGATCGAGTGTGGGCTGGCGGCGAGAAGTTCCTCGATCAGGGCATCAGGCTTTTCGGTGATCTCCTCGATCAAGCCGATTTGTTGCGCTTCCACCGCGACGATCAGCATGCCCGTGTAGAGCATCCTTTTGGCCTGCCCCGGTCCGACCAGATCGACCAGCAGCTTCACATCGTGCAGCGGATAGACAAGGCCAAGCTTCGCTGGCGTTATCCCGAAGCGGACGCGGACGCTGGTGGCCACCCGGAGATCGCAAGCGAGCGCGATCCCGCAGCCGCCTCCGATACAATCGCCGTCGATTATGGCTATGGTCGGCAGCGGGAGGCGCGCCAATTGGTACTGCACCCGGTTGATCGCCGCTTGGTTGCGCGCACGCCAGTCGGCATCGTCCTTGTTGGCGAGCAGCTCAGCGATATCGGCACCGGCACAAAACGCGCCCGCTTTCTCGGCAGCGCGGATCACGAGCAACCGCACGCCCTCGGTCTCGCAAGCCTGCCGCATCAGATCAGGCATCGCTTCCCACATCGCCATGTTGAAGGCGTTGCGCTTGTCTGCTCGGTCGATCAGCAGGTGCGCGACCGGGCCTTCGATATCCAATCGCAGGGTCAAGCAGGATTCTCCGCCATGAAGTGATCGGCAATCGCCTTGCGCGTTGTCACCCACACACGGTCGTGCGCGCGGACATGCTTGAAGAATTCTTCCAGCGCCCAAATCCGGCCGGGTCTGCCGATGATGCGCAGATGCAGGCCAAGGCTCATCATCTTCGGATTGCCCTCCTCCCCCTCGCGATAGACCTGGTCGAAATTCGCCCTGGCATAGTCGAGCCATTGATGCGGCGTCAGCGCCGGGTCGGTCCACATCTTCATGTCGTTGTTGTCGAGTTGGTAGGGCACGATGCACATCGGCTTGCCGGGAATGGTCTCGCGATCCCAGTACGGCACGTCGCCGCTGTAGTCGTCCATGTGATAGGTGAACCCCTCTTCCGAGAGGAGCCGTCTCGTGTTGTCGGTGAGCAAGTAGCGCGACAGCCAGCCATAGGGGCGAACGCCGCAGGTCTTTTCGATGCTGGTCACCGCCTTGCGGATGAATTCGCGCTCTTGATCTTCGTCCATCTTGAACTGGTGCACCCAGCGCCAGCCGTGGCTGACCGGTTCGTGGCCCAGTTCGACAATGGCTTCGGCAATTTCCGGGTGGTTTTCGAGGCTCAGTGCCGCCACAGTCCAGCTGGCCATGATATCGTATTGCTTGAGCAGTTTGACGATCCGCGGGGCGCCTGCCTTGATCCCATAGAGGTAATTGGATTCGTTCGAATAATTTCGCAACTTCGACTTCACGAAAACGCCCAGTTCGTCGACCGGCTCCATCCCGCGATCGCCGCGCGCGATGGTCATTTCGCTGCCTTCTTCGACATTGACGACGACGCTCAGCGCCATCTTGGCGTTGTCGGGCAGGTCCATTCTCTCTTCGGTCAACGGCATCAGTGCATTTCCTCCCCGCCCGACACATTCAACGCTTCACCGGTAACGTAGAAAGCCTCGTCGCTCGCGAGCCACAGGCAAGCCGCTGCGGTGTCGCTTGGCAGGCCGGGGCGACCCATCGGGTTCTTGGCGCTCATATTGGCGAGGTAATCCTCGACCGTGTCGAAGCCGAGCAGTTTGGAGAAATACTCGTTCTGCTTCGCGCCCAGCCCGGTGGTCACGTGGTTCGGGCACACCGCATTGACGGTGATCCCGTGTGCGCCAAGCTCGACCGCCGATGCGCGGGTCAATCCCACCATGCCGTGCTTCGATGACACGTAGGCGGGCAAGTGCGGGAAGCCGGTCTTGGCCGCCTGCGAAGCAATGTTGATGATCCGTCCGCCCCGCCCTTTCTCGACCATCGCACGCGCAGCCGCTTGCGTCCCGTAGAACGCACCCGACAGGTTCACGGCGATCACTTGGTCCCATTCGTCGGCGGTATCGACCTCGAGCAGCGGCTTCATCTTAAAGCCGATCCCGGCATTGTTGACGAACACGTCCACGCCGCCGAAGTGCTCCTGAGCTGCAGCGACGAGCGCTTGACACTGATCGGCCTGTGACACGTCGCAGGCCACAGTCGCGACCTTTGCCCCGCGACTGCGTAGCTCTTCCGCGACAGCATCCGCTTCGGCGTCGATCGTAAGGTCCGAAACGATGCAATTGCCCCCCTCATCGGCGAATGCCTGAAGGATGCCCTGACCCAGCCCCTTGTGTTTGCCCGATCCGGTGACGACGATGGTCTTGCCGGTGAACTTGCCCACTTCAAAGATCCTCGGTCAGGATGAATTGCGGGCCGTCGGCGTAGTCCTGAAACGGGGCGGCCTTGGCCTGGAATTCCGGATCCGACACATCAGCGACGAAAGCGTCCATGTCGGTAATGTCGAGCACTTCGAAATAGGCATAGGGCGGCGGTGTATCGGGATCCCCGAACAGCCCGGTGGCCTTGTGCACGGTGAAGCTCTTGACCGAAGGCAGCGCGCTGGCCGTCGGCACGTCTTTGGTCTTGGCCCATTCTTCGTATTCGGCGACATCGGTGCCGGGCTTGAGATTGAACGGTACGATGATGCGCATGAGGTAACTCCTTCAGCGTTGGGGCGGGCGATAGGCGCGCAGATTGTTGTCGAGGAAGCGGGCGAGCGCAAACAGGCCTTTTTCGTAGCCGGGAGCGCCGATGATTTGCACGCCCAGCGGCAGACCCATCTCGGTGTAGCCCATCGGAAGACTGAGCGCTGGACATCCGGCAATGTTGGCAAGGCAAGTGAAGTCCGCCTGTGCCGCCGGTTCGGGTTCGGAATGCGGGAATGGCGGGTTGGGCACGGTCGGCAGGATCAAGAAGCCGTGCGCGTCGAGTATCGCAAGAACCTGCGCCTTTGCTTCGGCCAACAGACGCAGATCCTCCGCCAACTTCTCAGCGGGGCGACCGGGTCCGTAGGTGAGCAGCTTGGCGAGATGGTCTGACGTCTCGATCCCCGTAAGGTCCCTCGCCATGGCTTTGGACACCTGAATGAAGCCTGCGAAGCGGATGCGGCTATTGGAAACGGAAAGCGAGACTTCTACGACGTCGGATTTGAGCCCTCTGAGCGCTCGATCGAAGGCTTGCTCGACCTCAGGATGCAGTTCTACGCCATGCTCGACGAGCATCGCGCCGGTGTAATGCTCCTGACCTTCGCCAAACTCGCTGATGACCCGTGCTACTCGCTCAAGTGTGTCAAGATCGCGCGCAATGGGGCCAATCGCGTCAAGCGAAGGGTCGGCCGGTATCAACCCGTCCTGACTCACACGGCCGGTTGCGGGCTTGAGTCCGTAGACGCCGCAATGCGCCGCCGGGATGCGGATTGAGCCCATCGTATCGGTGCCCAGAGCCACGTCGCACAGACCCGCTGCGACAGCCGCGCCGCTTCCTCCCGACGAACCGCCGGGCGAATAGCCATGCTTGTGCGGATTGTGAGTCGGGCCGAAATGCGGGTTGTCTGTCTTCGCCCCGAGCGCGCCCTCTTCCATATTGGTAACGCCGACGATTGCCGCGCCCGCCTGCCGCAGACGTTTGACCACCTCCGCGTCCTCATCTGCCACTCGATCTTTCCATGCCGCCAGTCCAGCGTGGAACGGCATGCCCTTGACCGCAATATTGGCCTTCACTCCGACGCTTAGCCCCGCCAAGGGGCCGTCCCCGCCCCTGGCGTCGTCGTCGCGATAGAGAAAGGCGTTGTAGGGATCGAGCATCGCGGGCGTCTTTACACTCCTCGCTCGTCGATCAGGCGCAGGGGTTTCTGGCGCTTGTCGATTTCAGTGACAGGAGCCGTCTCGCCCGGCCCACACAGCGTGATTTCCACCTCGACGCCCAGCCCCTGTTTCAGCTTCTCGGCCAGTTCCGTCTGGTCGGTTCCACCATTGCTTTCCAGCGTCACCCGCATGGAATCGCGTTTGTTCGCGTCCCGCGTGAGGTGGCAGACGTATTCGCCGGTCAAGTCCGGACGGTTTTCGATGATCGCGCCGATGGCGTGCGGAAAGACGTTGATCCCGCGCAGTTTGACCATGTTGTCGCTGCGACCGCGGAAACCCGCGATCCGCTTGAACGCGATCTCGCCGCGACCGTCCAGCTCATGCGTGATGTCGTGCGTGTTGAAGCGGATGCAGGGGGCAATATCGTCCTTGTAAAGGCAAGTGACGACCATGTCCCCGGTCTCGCCGTGCGCGACAGGCTTGCCGTTGTCGACCCCGAGCAATTCGAGATACTGAGCGTCTTCCCAGACATACATCCCATCGCGATCCGGCCCTTCCCCTGCAATCGATCCGGTGTCGCCGACTCCGTACCAGTCATAGGCTTTCGCGCCGTGCCACGCATCTTCGGTCGCCTGCCGGTCTTCGGTACCGAGGTGACCGATGATCATGCGGATATCGATCTTGTCGAACAGGCCCAGTTCCTCGGCGGTGCCGGCAAGCTTTCGGACATAATCGACGAAGCCGACGATCGCAGTGACGCCGAAGTCCGCCATCAACTGCACCTGGTTGACGCTGCGCGTTTCGATGCCGGTACCGGCAGACAGGAAGATCGAATTGGTGAATTTGGTCACCGCCTCGCGGATATAGTGCCCGCCATTGATCATGCCGTGCCCATAGACCGAGTGGACGACATCGTCGCTGTGCAGCCCCATCCAACGGTACATACGCCCTACCAGCAGGTTGCCGACCTCGCGGCCCTTTGGCCCGAACATCAGGACCTGTGGTTTTCCGGTCGTGCCAGAGGTGGTGTGAAAGATCACCGGGTCGCGCGTCGCAGGGTCGCCCATACCGTGAAAGTCGCCGTAAGGCGGGTGCTCGGCGATCGAGGCCATCAGATCCGACTTGTCGTAGACCGGAAGCTTGGTGATGTCGGCGAGACCCGTGATGTCGCCCGGTTCGATCCCCTGCGCACCCCAAAGGCGCTGGTAGAATGGCACCTGCCAGCCCTTCGCCATCAGCTTTCTGAACTGCACGTCCTGGACTGCGAACAGTTCATCCCGGCTCATGCTTGAGTAACGCGCGACGAACTCATCGCCGACCGGATAGTCCGCCAGCATCTGCTTGTGATCGAGCGCTTCGAAATAGGTCGGATAGGTCATGGAAAATTCGCAACATAGGAGAGAGGGTCGTCGAAGATGCGCGGGTCCGCGTCGGGCCCGGCGAGCTTGCGGCAAAGCTCGTATTTGGCCGCCGCTTGCGCACCGCTCATCGGTTTGGCGATGCTGCCGAGATTGTCGGAGATGACCCGTTCGGCCCTGTCTCCGTCATGTGTGGTGATGACGAGACGCTGAGGGGCCATCGCGTTGCCGTCGGGGTTGCCATCCAGCTCGACCGTGACGTTTGCCGCGAGTGCCGACAGTTCGGATGCATGCAAGGCATCTCCGTCGAACAAGGCCGGATCGATGATCCCGTCGCGCAACATCAACGGCGCGAGAATCGAGAGGCACAGCCGTGCATAGGCCGCACTCATATCCGGTTTGTGAGGTCGCCCGACCAGTCGCTGAATGAGCGGCGGCGCGAACAGCTCGATCTTGGCAACATCGTCAAGCCGCAAACCATCGCGATACAATTGATCGAGTTCACCAAGCGCGCCGTGACTCGCGCGGCCCGAAGGGAAGGGCTTAATCGCCACTTCGGAAATCCGCCAGACTGAGCCAAGATTGCCAGTGTAGCGAGACAGATCGATCGGCTCGATCAGCTTGGAGTATCCAAACGGCCCTTCAAGGACTTCATGCGGGCCTTCCATCCCGGCTTTGACCAGTTGCACCGCCGTAATCGCCGAGCGTGCCGCGTTGGCGATTTGCAAGGGCAACGCGATCGATGCTTCAACATGCGCCTGCATGGTGCCACTCGCGAACGAATAGGCAAGACCCATCGCATCGGCGTACTTTCCCGAAGGTAGGCCGGCGAGCCGTGCTACCGCCATGGCCGCCCCGGCTACGCCCGCAGTGGCGGGCCGGAAAAACGCCATCGGCCCCGTCGCCGAAAGTCCAAGCCCGCTGGCAATGTCGACGCCGACGGCCAAAGCGGCAAGGATTGACTCCGGGTCCCCACCGCCGACTTCGTCAACCTGCGCCATGACTGCAGCGGTAACCACCGACAATGCGTGCACGACAGCGCCTTCATGCACCGCATCCCATTCCAGGCAGTGGATCGCGAAGCCGTTGAAGAACGCCGCGGAAGGCGCCGGTGCGCGTTCGCCGGACAACAAGCGGGCGTTCGGGCCAGCACCGAACGCATCGATAGTCTGCTTCAGTTTGCGAGCTTCGGCAGACCGCGCTCCTGCTGCGCCCCCTGCTAGCGTATCGCCAAGAAGCCGCAGGGCGTCGGCGCGAACTTGGTCCGGCAGCGTGTGCTCCGCCGTAGCGAAATCGAGGATGGCGGAGGTTGCGCTCATGCCAGCCAACCCTCGACCATTGAATCGATGGCGCCGGCATCATGCTCGTTCAAAGCGAGCGAGACCGCCTTGTTCGCTTCCGCTTCGGGCAGTCCACCCCATTTCGCCAAAGAGTGCATCTTGGCGACCAATTCCTTTTCGGCGATCGGTCTTTCAGGGTCGCCGAGTGTGTCGACCAGTTCGAAACCATTGACCCGCGCGCCGAAATGCGCCGGGTAGCGCGCGGTAATTGCGGGGTCTTCGGCCACAGTGACCTGCGCGCGCAAGCCGGCCAGTGCTGCGATAGCTTCCTGAGTGAAGTCTTCCGGCTTGGCGTCGCGCCCATCCGCCACGACGGCAACGGCATGCTGGAGCGAGAATTTCGCATCGACGTCCGTAGATGGATCGGGCCGGTCGCAAAATGCGAGCGCATCGCCAAACGTCTCGACCTTGAATGGCGGATCTAGCTTGCCCGCCGCGCGCAATTCCATCGCCGCATCTATGGCCGGATGCGCATGGCGGCAGGCGGCGAAGGGTTTGAAACTTACTTCGCCGATCAACCAGCCATCGTCGCTGCCTGCCAAATCGCCCGGCTCGGCAGTCGCAGCCTCGAACAGCCCCTGCGGGCCTTCGAGTATGCCGACAGGTCCCGTCGCGCCGTAGTGCACATGCAGCGCCGCATCGCGGCCGGTGCGAACCGCGTGATAGATGTGCCATTGCTTGGTCAACACATCGTCGTGCCGCATATGCCACAACCCGCCCGAAACCGATCCGGCGTTGCCCATGGCGTTGGCGTATTCGACCGGCGCAAATCCGATCAGCGATCCGAATGCCGCGCAGGCTCCGAACACACCGGCAGTCGCGGTTGGGTGCCAATGCGCGTAGTGGTGGGCGTCGAGTGCCGCCCCCACGGCAATCATTGCCTCGTACCCGCGAACGACCGCCTCAAGCCGCTGATCGAGCGAGGCGCTCGCCATGCTCATCGCCGCCGGCCAGACGATCGGGCCGGGATGCAACAGGGCGGTGCGATGCACGTCGTCCATCTCCAGCGCGTTGCCGACATAGGTCGCCCGTTCCCAGCCAAGGCTTGAAATCGCGCCGCCAAGATGCCCCGCTTCCATCTCCCTCGCGCCAGCAACACAGGCCAGCCAATCGAGCAAATGCAGTCGCGCACGCATTTTCTCGCGTTCTGGAACAGGCCGCGCTAATCTTTGTGAAAGTTGCGAGAGCAGCGGTTCGCTCATAAGGCGAGCCTCTGCCTCGAAATTGGGATTTGGAGAGAGAATTGGCCGACGCGTCCGCGCCTGCGAAAGGGAAGACACCGCGCTACATGCAGGTGGCGGGTGAACTGCGCGAGGCAATCCTTGCGGGGAAGTTCGGCGACGGGCAGCCATTCCCGACCGAAACCGCCCTGTGCCGCCAATACGATGTCAGCCGGTTTACCGTCCGCGAAGCGCTGAAACGCTTGCAGGCAGAAGGCCTGATCGCGCGCCGACGTGGCTCCGGCACGATCGTCCAGCCCGCTGCCGCGCGCGGAGGCGCCTTGCACCAGCCTCTGTCGAATGTTGGCGAGCTGTTGCAATATGCCCGCGACAGCGAAGTTGAATACACTGAGCGCGATCAGGGCACGCTGCCCGAAGCCGTTGCGGAACAGATTGGCGAAGATACGAATGGCGTTTGGCGGCGTTTTCGGGGTGTCAGACGGCACACGCCCGAGACCCAGCCAATCGCCGTAACGGACGCCTATTTTCACGAAGCGCTGGGCGATGCGGTCGATAAGCTCGATCTTGGGGCAGGCACCCTGTTCAGCCAGATCGAGAAACTCGCTGGAGTCACGATTGGCCGCGTAACTCAAGACATTCAGGCGATCACCGCCGATGCGCGCGTCGCCGGGTTCCTGGAGATCGATGAAGGCGATCCGGTGCTGCGGATCGTGCGCTGCTACCTCGATCCCAAGGGGAATGTCTACGAAATCTCGGTCAGCCATCACCCCGGTGATCGCTTCGCCTACGCGATGCATATCGACCTCGATAGCTAACCCGCTCATTTCCCGCCAAGCTCCGGCACCTTGCCCGGTGCGAATGCCTCGCCGGCAAAGCGAATAGGCGAGGCGATATGATGCGCACCTTCCTCGGTTTCGATCAATATGCCGCGTTCGGCGATGTGCGGTTCGTCGAAGGCTTCGCGGAAATTCAAAACCGGTGCAAAGGCGACGTCCCTATCCGCAAACCACGCAACCCATTCGTCGCGAGACCTGGTTGCAAAAGTCTCGCGCAGGAACGCGATCAATTCCCCCTGTTCGCCTGCCTCTCGTCCAGCGTGGTCGATCAGGTCCTCGCGATCCAGCGCTGTCAGCAGGTTGCGCGCGAACTTGATCTCGCGCCCACCGAGCGAAATGTGTTTGCCGTCGGCGGTTCGATAGACCTGGTAGAAGCCAGCGCCACCCAAAGAGCGCTGCCGCGAGGAAACCGGGCTTTCCCCGCCCGCGATGGCGCTCCCGGCAGTGTGCGCGCACCATGGCAGCAGGCTGTCGAACATGGCGCAGTCGATATACGCCCCCTCACCCGTCCGATCACGACCGACGAGGGCCATCAGAACAGCCGATAGAGCGGTCAGCCCAGCGGCCATATCCGCGCTTGGAGCGCCGGGAACGACGGGCATCCCGTCCGGTCCGTCATTGACCGATAGGAACCCCGCGAGCGCCTGCACCGCCATGTCATGGGCGGGGTGACGGGCCAGCGCGCCTTCCTGTCCGAAAGCGGAAATCGAGCAATAGATGATGTCGGGCTTGATCGCCTTGACGCGGTCGTAGTCGAAGCCAAGACGTTGCATCACGCCGGGCCTGAACCCTTCGACGAACACGTCAGCCTCGCGGCACAGATCGAGGAGCGCCGCCTTTCCACCCTCGCTCTTAAGGTCGAGGACGACGCTCTCCTTGCCGCGATTGAGATTGGCGAACCACACCGAATGGCCCGCTTCCATCGGAAGCATCTGTCGCGCCGGATCGCCCGCCTTGGGCTCGATCTTGATCACCCGC
This sequence comes from Erythrobacter sp., assembly GCA_030065195.1. Taxonomy (GTDB): domain Bacteria; phylum Pseudomonadota; class Alphaproteobacteria; order Sphingomonadales; family Sphingomonadaceae; genus Erythrobacter. The sequence goes on from JASJDE010000087.1 coordinate 12,330, forward strand.
GCGCCGTGATCGGCCATCATCACGGTCATCATCGGACCGGGCAGGAATTGCGTCAGGTCGACGACGGTGATGCCAGAAAGCTTACCCATAATGGCTTAAACGATGCCACCGGCACGCAATTTGGCAATGGCATCTTGATCGTAGCCAAGTTCGCCGAGGATGTCGTCGCTGTCCGCGCCAAGCAACGGCGCAGCCCGATTGGGCAATCGCTGGCCATCGAGTTTGATCGGGCTGGCGAGAATCTGGACGTTTTCGCGGTCCGGATGATCGACCGCATCGCGCATGCCAATGGTTTGCAGCCAGGGGTTGTCGAGCGCATCGCCCAGTTCGTAGACCGGCGCGACCGGCACGAACCCGGCGAGCAATTCCTGCCAATACGCCATGGACTGTTTAGAAAACTCGTCGTCGAGCAATTGCGTCAACTCTTCGCGGTGCTTGAGCCGGTCGGCATTGCTGCCGAAACGCGGATCGGCGCGCAGGTCTTCGCGGCCCATCCGGTCGACCAGAATGTCCCAGAACTTGGGCAATTGGCACATCACGAACATCCAGCCGTCGGACGCCTTGAACATCTGGCTCGGGGTAGCCGTCGGGTGCGCGCTTCGCGGTGTACGCCCCGTCTCGTCGCCCTCGTTCATGTACCACAGCGCCGGGTAGCTCGTCTGATGCACCGCAGCCGACAACAAATCGGTATCGACGTCCCGCCCCCTGCCGGTGCGCTGCGCATCGACCAGCGCGGCCAGCAGGCCAATCGTAAAGATCGTGCCCGTCATGAAATCAACCATCGACAGGCCCATGCGTTGCGGTTCGCCGCCCGGTTCGCCTGTAACCGAGCAATAGCCGGCCTCGGCCTGCATCAAGTAATCGTAGCCGGGCCACTTCGCGCGTTCGTTGTCGCGGCCGTAGGCCGAAAGATGCGCGCAGATAATCGCCGGGTTGATGTCCTTGAGAGCGTCGTAAGTCAGGCCGAGCTTCTCAGGCAGATCGCCGCGCATATTGTTGGCGACGGCGTGGCTGGTGGCAACCAGTTCGCGCAAAACCTGCTGGCCTTCTTCGGTGCGCAAATCGAGCGTCAGCGACTTCTTGTTGAGGTTGAAAGACTGGAAATACAGGCTCTCGCCTTCGCGCAGGAAATGCGGCCCAACCGCGCGTGCGGTATCGCCGCCACCTTTGCCGTCCTTGCGCGGAGGTTCGATCTTGATCACCTCCGCGCCCAACTGCGCAAGGTGCATCGTGCCATAGGGGC
>JASJDE010000088.1 GCA_030065195.1 Erythrobacter sp.
GTGAGATATGGCTCCCCGAGTTGGATTCGAACCAACGACCAAGTGATTAACAGTCACCTACTCTACCGCTGAGCTATCGGGGAGCAGCCCGAAGGCGAAGGCGCCCTATATGGCCGGGCGCAGCGGAATGCAACCCGGTTAGATCGCGAATTGTTCGGAGACAATCCGCTCGTCGAGCGAATGGCCGGGGTCGAACAGCAAGGTCAGTTCCGTGTCGCGTTCGATCGTCAGCGTCACTTCGGCGATATCGCGCAATTCCCGCTGGTCCGCCACGGCGGAAACAGGTCGCTTGGCCGCCTCGAGTATACGGAACTTGACCGGCAAGCGATCGGGCAGGATCGCGCCGTTCCAGCGCCGCGGGCGGAACGGGCTGATCGGGGTGAGCGCCAGCAATTCGGAATCCAGAGGCAGGATCGGGCCGTTGGCCGACAGGTTGTAGGCGGTCGAACCGGCCGGCGTGGATAGCAGCACTCCGTCGCACACCAATTGCTTGATCCGAACGCGCCCGTTCACGCTCACTTCGATCTTGGCCGTCTGACGCATTTCACGCAGCAGCGAGACTTCGTTGATGGCAAGGAAGGTGTGATGTTCACCGCTCTGGGTAACGGCATCCATGCGCAGGGGAGCGATCTTGAAAGGGCGAGCACGTTTGGTCTGCGCGAGCAGATTTCCGGACTTGCGGTACCGGTTCATCATGAATCCGACCGTGCCGCGATTCATTCCATAGGCAGGAATGATTCGTCCGGCATCGATCATCGAATGCAGGGTCTGGAGCATGAATCCGTCGCCGCCGAGCACAATCGCAACGTCGGCTTCCTCGATGGGGGCCCAATCGTACGTCCCGACCAATTCCCGATATGCTTCCTGCGCGAGGTCCGCGTCCGAAGCGAGCAGGGCCGGCCGGACAAACGCGTTTTCAGTGGTCATTCGATCCTCAAACCCCCGCCGGCCTGTTCGCAGCCCAGATAATGACTTATCCTGATGTTCCAAATTCGGTCGGATTGCAATTGATCCGCCATTCGCAGTCGGTGCAGGGTTAGGAAGGTCGGATGGATTCGCACCCAACCTCATTGCGCAAGCCCGCCCGCGGCATGATTCCGGGGGTTAAGAATGTTGCACTCGACGCGGATTTGCTGCGCGCGCTCGACCGGCGCGAGATCGAAGTGCTGTTTCAGCCGCAATTTTCGAGCCGCAGCGGAGCGGTTGTCGGCGCGGAAGCCCTTGCTCGCTGGAAGCACCCCACGCTGGGTGAGATCGGCGCCCGCGATCTGTTCGCGATTGCCGAGCGTGCGGCCCTGGTTGCGCCGCTGTCGAGACACGTCGTGGCGCGTGCGCTCGAAGATGCGGCCTCCTGGCCGGAGCCGCTGAACCTGTCGCTCAACATAACGCCGGAGGAGCTCGGCGACCCGCGATTTGCTTCGGACTTCGCGGCATTGATCGGACGATGCGACCTCGCGCCCAATCGCCTGATGCTCGAGATCACCGAAGACGTGCTCTTGCGAAATCTCGATCAGGCATCGGCTGCGCTTGGGGCGTTGCGCAACCTCGGCTTCCGAACGGCACTCGACGATTTCGGAGCGGGATTCTGCAACTTCCGGTACCTGCGCGAACTGCCCTTGGACGCGCTGAAACTCGATAAGATCATGGTCGACGACATTCCCGGCGATCCCAAGGCGCTGGCGGTGCTCCGGGCGATCATGGCTCTGTGCCGGGCGCTGGAGCTGGAGATTTACGCCGAAGGGATCGAGAGCGAAATCCAGCGTGCCGCAATCATCAGCGAAGGGTGCGACTACTGGCAGGGCTTCCTGCGCGCCGCGCCGATGAAGGGGCATGAAGTGGTTGCACTGTCGCAGACCGCTCGCGGACAGGGGCACGGCTGACCTGCGCGTCAGGCAGCCCGCTTCGCCGATGCTTTCCTGGCTTTTCGTACGATCCCGCTTAGCCCCTTGGTCAGTTGGAACAGCCCGTTAAGGCGACTCTGCGGATCGCCCCAGACGCGGTTGATTACGAGCTTCATGTCCGGCCGCAGCTTGGCGGTGCCCTGGAGCTTGTCGACATAGGCGACGAGACCGGGCCCATCGGGAAAATCGTCGTTGTGAAAGGTGACGAGCGTGCCGCGGGCCCCGACGTCGATCTTCGCGATGTTCGCTTCGATCGCCTGGTGCTTGATTTCGATCAGGCGCACGAGGTTCCTCGTGGGATCGGGCAGGTCACCGAACCGGTCGATCATTTCCGCTGCAAGGCTTTCGATCTCGGCCTTGTCCTGCGCTTGGTTGAGGCGGCGATAGAGCGCCATACGCACCGCAAGATCGGGGACGTAGTCTTCCGGGATCATGATCGGCGCGTCGACCGTGATCTGCGGCGAAACCCTGTCCTTGGCAGGTTCGAGACCCATTTCACCCGCCTTGGCGGCGAGGATCGCGTCTTCCAGCATCGATTGGTAGAGTTCGAAGCCGACCTCGCGGATGTGGCCCGATTGCTCGTCGCCGAGCAGGTTGCCGGCCCCGCGAATGTCGAGATCGTGGCTTGCCAGTTGGAATCCGGCACCGAGCGAGTCGAGATCGCCGAGCACCTTTAGGCGCTTTTCGGCGACTTCCGAAAGCTGCACGTCCTTCTTGTAGGTGAGGTAGGCATAGGCGCGCAGCTTCGCGCGACCCACCCTTCCACGCAGCTGGTACAGCTGGGCCAGTCCGAAACGGTCCGCGCGGTGAATGATGATCGTGTTGGCGCTCGGCAGGTCCAACCCGCTCTCGACGATCGTGGTCGAGAGCAGAACTTCGTACCTTCCTTCGTAGAACGCGCTCATGCGTTCCTCGATCTCGCCAGCGCCCATCTGGCCGTGGGCGGAGACGGATTTCACTTCGGGTACGTTTTCGTGCAGCCATTCCTCGACATCGGCCATGTCGGAAATGCGCGGGACCACAATGAAGCTCTGCCCGCCGCGATGATGCTCGCGCATCAGCGCCTCGCGCATCACCATGTCGTCCCATTCCATCACATAGGTCCGCACCGCAAGGCGATCGACCGGCGGCGTCTGGATCGTGGACAGCTCGCGCAATCCGGTCATCGCCATCTGCAAAGTGCGCGGGATCGGCGTAGCGGTAAGCGTCAGCATGTGAACGTCGGAACGAAGCTGCTTGAGCTTTTCCTTGTGAGTCACGCCAAATCGCTGTTCTTCGTCGACGATCACGAGGCCCAGATTCTTGAACTCGGTCGACTTGGACAGGATCGCATGCGTTCCGACGACGATGTCGACGGTTCCGTTCGCAAGTCCCTCACGCGTTTCGGCCATTTCTTTCGAGGAAACGAGCCGGGAGAGCCGACCGACCCTAAGCGGGAACCCGGCGAAGCGTTCGGCGAAATTCTGGAAATGCTGGCGGGCGAGTAGGGTGGTTGGTGCCACAACGGCAACCTGCTGTCCGCTCATCGCCGCCACGAACGCCGCCCGCAGCGCAACCTCGGTTTTGCCAAACCCGACATCGCCGCAGACCAGGCGATCCATCGGCTTGCCGCTTTCGAGATCGCGCAGGACGTCGGCGATCGCAGTGTCCTGATCGTCGGTTTCCTCCCAGGGAAAACGATCCACAAACTGGTTGTAGCTGGATTCTTCGACCTCGAAGACCGGCGCCTTTTTCAGCGCACGTTCGGCTGCGACCTTCATCAGTTCGCCGGCAATTGCGGTGATCCGCTCTTTCAGCCTGGCGCGGCGCTTCTGCCAGGCCTCGCCGCCCAACCGATCGAGCGGCACGCTTTCCTCGCTCGAACCATAGCGCGAAAGGACATCGATGTTCTCGACCGGAATGAACAGCTTGTCGCCGCCAGCATATTCCAGCGCCACGCAATCGTGCTGGCTTTTGCCCACGGCAATGGGATCGAGGCCCAGATACTTGCCGATCCCGTGCTCCACATGGACCACGAGGTCCCCGCGGGCAAGCGCCTGCAATTCGGCGAGAAATGCGTCGGAGTCCTTGCGCTTCTTCTTGCGCCTGACCAGCCGGTCTCCAAGCACGTCCTGCTCGGTGAGGATTTCGAGATCGTCATTGGCAAATCCTGCCTCCAGCGGGAGGACCATGAGCGTGAGCTCGCCCTCCGCCGACAGCCCAAGCGCTTCCTGCCAGCTTTCGGCCAACCTGGTCGGCGTGCCCGCTTCTTCGAGGATCGAGGCGATCCGCGCGCGACTGCCGGTCGAATAGGCGGCGAGCAGCGGCTTCCTTCCCGACTTGGCGACGGCCGCCGCGTGCGTGGCGGCGGCCTGGTAGACATTGTCTCCGCGCGCGCGTTCCGGCGAAAAGTCGCGCGCGGCCTTGAACCCGAAATCCATGCTGGTGTCGCTTTCGGGCGCGGGGAAGATGATGGATCGATGGGCTGGAACCGTTTCGAGCGCGGATTTGAACTGACCGCCCGACAGATAGAGCGCGTCGGTCGCAAGCGGCCGGAAGGATCCGGCTTTTTCGCCGGCCACGCGGCCGCGCTGCTCGAAGTAATCCTTGATATCGGACAGTCGTTCTTCCGCTGCGCCGACAGCGCCGTTGTCGATCACCACGATGTCCTCGCCATCGAGGTGGTCGAACAGCGTGGCTAGCCTTTCCTCGAATAGCGGGAGCCAATGCTCCATCCCGGCCAGACGCCTGCCGTCGCTCACCGCTTCGTAAAGTGGGTCCTGCGTTGCCGCAGCCCCGAACAATTCGCGATAGCGCGATCGGAACCGCTTGATACTGTCGTCGTCGATCAACGCTTCGGATGCGGGAAGCAGGAGGTGCGACTTGAGCGTTCCAGTCGAACGCTGGGTTGAAGGATCGAACAACCGCAGGCTTTCCAGCTCATCGCCGAAGAAATCGAGCCGCAGGCCCTGATCGAGGCTGGAAGGGAAGATGTCGACGATCGATCCGCGAACCGCGAATTCCCCGTGATCGACCACCGTATCGGTGCGCGAATAGCCTTGCCGGGTGAGGAGTGCGGCGAGACTGTCGTGCCCGATCGTAGTGCCCGGCTTGAATTCTCGAACACTCTCGCGAATGCGGAACGGAGTAAGAATGCGCTGGAGCGCGGCGTTGGCAGTAGCCACCAGCAATTGCGAACCGCCCGCCGGGTTCTGAAGCTTGAACAACGCCGACAAACGCGCTGCACTCACGGCAAGCGCGGGACTCGCGCGGTCATAGGGCAGACAGTCCCAGGCCGGAAATTCGAGCACTTCCACTTCGGGTGCGAAGTACCGGGCAGCTTCGGCGACCGCGCGCATCGCAGAGTCGTCGGGCGCGATAAAGACGGCACGCTTTTTCGCCGCGCGCGCGAGATCGCTCATCACCATCGGCAGGGCGCCGCGCGGCAGCGACGACATCGTCAACGGCTTGTCGGCGTTCAGGATGCGGGCAAGGTCGGGCATGTCTGTCCAGTCAAAGATCGGCGTTGGCGGGCGTTCCCGAACCTGCCGGGCCGCGCGCCCTAGCGCGGGATTTCGACGTAGTCGAGCGCTTGCATCATGGCGATCTGTTCGCCTTGAAATCGTGCGGGCACCTCGGCCGTTTTCATTGCCCACGCCATCACGTCGACATCGTCTTCGGCCAGCAGGTCTTCAAACCATTCGAGTTCGGAAACGCCCCATTCCTTCGCATAGCGATCGAAGAAACCGCCGATCATGTAGTCGGCCTCTCGCGTGCCGCGATGCCACGCGCGAAACTTGGCCCGCGCCAGGCGCTCGTCGAATGTGGGCATATCCGTCATTTCGCGCGGGGTAGGGCACTCGGCTTTCGCGTTCAAGCGCGTATAAGCCGGAGGCATGAGGCCCGACGCGCTCAATTCCCTGTTTGCCGAGACGCAGACGCTCGAAGGCGTCGGCCCAAAACTGATGAAGCCGCTTGAAAAGCTCGGCCTCACCCGCGTGCGCGACCTCGCCTACCACCTGCCGGAGCGGTTCGTGACCCGACGGGCGATTGCCAATCTCGATGACGCTGGCGAAGGTGAGCAGGTGATCGTCGCGCTTACTCCGACCGAGCATCGTGCGGCCCGAAATCCGGGCAGGGGTCCCTACAGAGTCCTATCGCAAGACGAAGCGGGCAACATCTGCGCGCTGACCTATTTCGGTCGCGCCTCCTACACCGCGAAAAAGCAACTTCCGGTGGGCGAGAAGCGATGGGTTGCGGGGCGGCTCGATCGCTATGGCGATATGCTCCAGATCGTTCACCCCGACCATATCGAGAAAGACAGCGCGGCGCATCTCGGACGGTTGAACGAGCCCGTTTATCGCCTGTCCGAAGGGCTGACCCAACCGCGCGTCGCGGGTCTGGTGGGACAAGCGCTGGAACGCTGTCCGGAACTGCCTGAATGGATCGAGCCAGGCCAATTCGAGAAAGCGGCGTGGCCGACCTGGCGCGATGCATTGCACCTTGCGCACAAGGACGCGCACGAACAAGCGCGCGACAGGTTGGCCTATGACGAACTCCTCGCCAACAGTCTCGCGCTGTTGCTGGTCAAGGCCGAGGGGAGACGTCGCAAGGGGCAGGCGCTGGCCGGCGATGGATCGCTGCGAGACAAGCTGGATTTGCCGTTTGAAATGACCGGCGCGCAGAAGCGCTCGATTGCCGAGATAGAGGGCGGTCTGCAGCAGGAAGCGCCGATGCTGCGCCTGCTTCAGGGCGATGTTGGTGCCGGCAAGACGGTCGTAGCCCTGGCGGCGATGCTGATCGCGGTCGAGGCGGGCAAGCAAGCTGCAATGCTGGCGCCGACGGAAATCCTCGCGCGCCAGCATTTCGAGACCTTGCGCAAGATGGCCGCGCCCACCGGGATCGAGATCGCGCTGCTGACGGGGCGTGCCAAGGGTCGCGAACGCGAGGGGCTGTTGATGGGCCTGCTCGACGGCTCGATCGACATTCTGGTCGGCACGCATGCGATCTTCCAGGAAACGGTGAACTACAAGGATCTCGGCCTGGTGGTGATTGACGAGCAGCACCGGTTCGGAGTGCAGCAGCGTCTTGCGCTGGCGGCCAAGGGCAAGCGCGCGCCGCACACCTTGGCGATGACTGCGACGCCAATTCCCCGATCTTTGACGCTGGCGCAATATGGCGAAATGGACGTCAGCCGCCTCGACGAATTGCCGCCCGGACGGCAATCCATAGAGACGCTGGTGGTGGCGCAGGAACGGATCGATGACGTCGTCGCGGGGGTCGAGCGCCATCTGGCTAAGGGACAGCAGGCCTATTGGGTCTGTCCCATGGTGCGGGATAGCGAAATCGCTGACATCGCGGCCGCGGAGGCGCGTTACGCTTCGCTCAAGGAGCGCTTCGGCGGCGATGTCGTGCTTGTCCACGGCCAACTGAAGCCCGAGGTCAAGGACGCCAATATGGAGCGTTTTGCAAGTGGCGGGGCCAAGCTGCTGATCGCAACAACGGTGATCGAAGTCGGGGTCGACGTACCCACGGCAACCTTGATGGTGATCGAGCAAGCCGAGCGGTTCGGGCTCGCGCAGCTACACCAATTGCGCGGGCGTGTCGGTCGTGGGAGCGAGAAGAGCCGCTGCCTGCTGCTGCGCGGAAACGAACTTTCCGAAACCGGAAGGAAACGGCTGGCGCTTATGCGGGAGACCCAGGACGGATTCCGCATTGCCGAAGAAGACCTCGAATTGCGCGGCGGTGGGGAATTGCTCGGGACAAGGCAATCGGGCGAGGCCGCATTCCACATCGCCAACCTGGAGCAAGTGCAAAAACTTCTCCCGGCCGCACATGCCGATGCCCGGCTCCTGATCGACAGGGATGGCGGCCTGACGTCGGATCGCGGGGAGGCCGCCCGGATATTGCTCTATCTGTTCGAACGCGACTGGGGCGTGCAGTTGCTGCGCGGCGGGTAAGACTAGAAGCCGAGGGTCGATAGTTCGCGCTCGACCGCGTTGCGGTAGCTCCCTCCGAACAGCCTGAGGTGAACCAGCCACGGCCAAAGCCGGTAGACTGCAAGCCGCTTGCGCCAACCCGGTTCGAGCTCGCAACTTTCGAAAAGGCTATCCGGCGGGTGATCGAACAGCGTCAGCATCGCGAAGTCGACCTCGCGATGACCGTGGTAGCTGGCCGGATCGATCAGCCATGCGGTGCCGCCCGACCAGATCACGTTGCCGCCCCACAAGTCGCCGTGGAGGAGGGACCGAGGCGGGTTCGCGGGCAACAGCTCAGCGATCTTCTCGCTGAACTTCTCGATCCGTTGCCCGAGGCCGCGCTCTACAAATGGGAGATGGCACCGCAGTCGCCGGTCGGCCCAGAATTGCGCCCAATCCTCATTGGCTGCGTTTTCGATTGCGACGGGGCCGAACGCATAATCTTCCAACCATCCGAACGGCTGGCCTGTCGGGCGATGCAGCGTGCAAAGCGTTTCGCCGAGCGCAGCCCAGCGCTCACCGTCGCGGTCGGGCGCGATCCACTCCATCGCCATCCAGTCCTCGCCGCAGGCCAGCACTGACGGAGCCGCGGCGCCAGTCTCAGCGATTGCGCCCAGCATCCGCGCTTCGGCGGGAACGCGCGGCCCGGCTTTCGCGACTGCCAAGCGGCCATCGGCCAAGCTCAGCCTGCTGGCGCCCGCCAGGTCGCCACCTGCCAAGCGTTCGCACGTTACGATTTCGCTATCGAGGGCCTCGGCTATGGCTGCGAAGTCGAGCTTTACCACTGCCCGTCGATCAGCCTTGCGACGATTGCGTCTGCCGCGCTCGTCACATCCTCCCACGTGTCGCCGAACCGTTCCTCGCCGTCGTAATAAGGATCGGCGATTGAAGCGCCTTCGCGACCCTCGACCACGTCCAACAAGAGCGAGACGCGTGCGGTCGAACTGGAGGGGCGAACATTCTCGATGTTTCGCAGGTTCTGATGATCCATCGCGAAGATATGCGTGAAACGCGAAAAGTCTGCGGATGCGAGTTGTCGGCCGCGCAGCCCGGAAATGTCTATCCCGTTGTCGGCTGCAGTCGCGATCGAGCGTGGATCGGGCGGTTCGCCGACATGATAGGCGGCGGTGCCGCAGCTATCTATCGCCAAGGCCAGTCCGGCTTTCTGAGCCGCAAGGCGCATGGCTCCTTCGGCCAGGGGGGAACGGCAGATATTGCCGAGACAGACGAACAGGAAGGCCGGGGTTTGGGTCATGACCATGCCCTACTGGACCGCGGGCGCGCCTCGCAATATGCGTTTCACCAAACAGGAGAGAATTGTCATGCGTCACATGCTCACCGGCATCGCTCTGTGCGCCGCTTCGATCATGCCCGCCTGGGCCGGTCCGGTCGAGGACTATGAAGCCTTGCGCGAGGAAGTGTGGGAATGGCGGCTCGACAACAACCCGACGCTCGCAACCAGCATCGGCGACCGGCGCGGCGACGGAAAATTGGGAGATTGGTCGGTCGAAGCGCATGCGCGCAGCATCGAGGAAGCCCGGGCATTCGTCGAGCGGCTCGACGCCATCGACGGCAACGCCTTGCCGCAAGACCTGCAAGTCGATCTCGGTGTCATTCGTCGCAGCCTGTCGGACGCGGTGGAAGCGGGTGAACACCAGCACGATTACTATATCCTGTTCACCAATCGTGGTGGCTGGTTCTCAGGCTTCAATTCGCTGCCCTATCGATCTCCCCTGTTCACGCTGGCCGATTACGAAAGCTATGTCGGGCGACTTGAAGCCTATCCCGAAGCCAATGCGCACGGGATCGAGCGGAGCCGCAAGGCTGTCGAACTGGGTATCACACAGCCTTGCGAGCCGATGGAAGGATTCGGGGATCGGCTCTATTCGTATCTGGTCGAGGACTTGGAGCAGTCTCCATTCTGGCAACCGTTTGCGGGAGAGCGGCCTGCGGCAATCTCCGAAGCCGAATGGGAGCGTCTTTCCGAACGAGCGGTCAAGGCGATCGGATTCGGCGTAAATGGTGCTTTCCGGGATTTCCTCGCCTTTTACCGCGATGAATACGAGCCCAACTGTCGCAGCGGCACGCCGGGCATCCTCGCAACACCGGGTGGGGCGGCATACTACGCGCACCGCGTGAAGAGCTTCACCACGACCGAGATGACGCCCGACGAGATACACGATCTCGGCCTCAGCGAAGTCGCCCGCATTCGTGCGGAAATGGAGGAAGTGGCGGCTTCGGCCGGGTTCGAGACGCGCGAAGCCTTCATCGAGCACCTGCGAACCGATCCGCAATACTACATGACCGATGCGCAAGAGTATCTCGAATACACTCAGGCGCTGGCGAAACACATCGACGGCTTCATGCCGAAACTGTTCGGGAAGCTACCGCGCCAGCCTTACACGGTGCAGCCGATCCCGGCGGCCAACGCGCCGGGTAACACCACGGCGTATTACGAGCCGGGTTCGCTCGAAACCGGGCAGGCCGGAATCTATCGCCTCAACACCACGGAACTCGACCAGCGCCCGCTATGGGAGCTGCCCGCGCTCGGGGTGCACGAGGCGGTGCCGGGGCATCATCTCCAGATCGCGCTGCAGCAGGAGCTCGATATTCACCCCCTGCGCGCCAACGGCACGTTCTTCACCGCTTTCGTCGAGGGTTGGGGGCTCTATTCCGAGCGGCTCGGCATTGAGATGGGCCTGTACGATACGCCGGCGAAGGAAATGGGGCGCCTGAGCTACGAAATGTGGCGAGCGACCCGGCTGGTGGTCGATACCGGGCTGCATGCGAAGGGTTGGTCCAAGCAGCAAGCGGTCGACTACATGTTGGACAACACCGCACTGTCTCCTGCGAATATCGATGCCGAGGTCAATCGCTACATGACCTGGCCGGGGCAGGCACTGGCGTACAAGATCGGCGAATTGAAGATCCGCGAACTGCGGCAGCGTGCTGAGGATGCGCTCGGCGCCGACTTTGACCTGCGCGCTTTCCACGACGCCGTCCTGGAAAACGGCGCTGTGCCCCTCAACGTGCTGGAAGCGCATGTTGATCGCTGGATTGAGAAGGAGTTGATCAGGATTCTGGGCGCAGCGGTAGTCAGTGCCGAAGAAGAAGCGATCCTTTCGGAACCTGCCGGCTAGGCCGCCTTCGCTGGCAGTGGCTCGGTCGTTGCCAAGATATCCTCCGTGATCCTGCGGATATTCACCTGAGCCTTCAATCGCGCGCCAAGAAGCGCGGTGCCGCTGACCTTGCGTTGGACGAACAGCGTCTCGATTGGCGGGAAAGCCCAAGTTTCCTTGTCCTGCGCGATTTGCATGCCTTCGTCGCGGAGCAGGGGAACGAATGCGCGGTCGCCGAAATCGAACGGTTTGTCTTCGCGCATTTCGCCGATCACGATGTCGACCATGCGATTGACCCGCTCGGGATGGCGTTCGAAGACGATGGGCATCATGAAACCCGCTTCGATCGTCGCCTCGATCACTTTCTCGCGATCTCCGGTCAGGCCGGCCTGCAGCATCTTGCGATACCCGTTCGACACGTCGGGATCGACTTCGCGGCAGGCGCCGAAATCGAGCACCACGATGTCGCCCGACGCAGGACGGAAGAGGTAGTTTGCAAAATTGGGGTCGGTCTGCATCACCCCGAAATCGAACAGTTCGCGCGCGACCAGCGTCATCAACCGAGTCATCACTTCGTCGCGGCGCTCATCGGTTTCATCATCGAGCTTCTCGATCGAGACGCCTCCCTCGAAACTCATCGCCAGAATGCGCTCGCGGGTCAGGCCTTCGTGCAGGGTGGGCACGACAAAGCCCGGTGTATCGGCCAGTTTTTCACGATAATGCCCCATCTGCTCGCCTTCGCGCTCGTAGTCCGCCTCTTCATGGAGCTGCTGTTTTGCGGCAGCGAGCAGTTTGTCGATCTCGAGCTCGGGCGGGGCGAAGCCTGCGATCTTGAGCAGAGTCATCACATTGTCGACATCGCTGTCGATGCTTTGTGCGACACCCGGATACTGGACCTTGATCGCCAGTTCCTGTCCGTCGCGAGTCATCGCCTTGTGGACTTGACCGATAGAAGCAGCCGCAATTGGGCGCGGGTTGAACCAGCGGAACTGCTTGCGCCAGTCATTGCCCCATTCTTCCTTGAGAACCTTGTCGAGCTGACGCGCGGGCATGAAATTGGCCTGGTCGCGCAGGGTCGCGAGAATGTCGGCCAGCTCCCTGGGCAGGAAATCGCCGGAATCCATCGAAATCATCTGGCCCATCTTCATCGCTGCACCGCGCAAGTGCGACAGACGATCTGTAAGCCGCTGCACATTTCCGGGCGTGAGGATCAGGTCGCGAGTCGAGATCCGTTCCCCACTGGTCAGTCGCCGTGCACCTTCGGCTGCCATGCCGCCGGCGACTCCGCCAACCAGCTTGCCGAACGTGCCGATGCGCGAAAGCCGCGAGGATGGAACGGCTTTCTGCCGCGCGCGGTCTTCCTTGCTGGGTTCGAAATCGGAGAAATCGTCGTCGGCCAAGTGTCGGGTGATCCCTGAATGTGCGTCCGCTTAGGTAACTGCTGTCGAGATGGGGCGTTCCTCAGGAGATGCAAAGGCCGCCATCCACCGGCAGGCATTGGCCGGTGATGTAGTCGCTGTGGGGCGAGGCGAAGAACACAGCCAGCCCTTCGAGCCCCGCGTGGTCTCCCGGCCGCCGCAGCGGGATACGCTTTTCCATCCACTGCGCGAACTTCGGGTCGGCAGCAGCCGTGATATCGGTCTCGTAATAGCCGAACAGCAGCGCGTTTGCGGTGATCTGGTGCCTTGCGAGTTCGTACGCTGCGCCGCGAGTGAGTCCGTTCAGCGCAGCTTTGGCGGCGGCATAGTCGGAGGAGCGATTCACTCCCATGATCGACTGACCCGACGAGGTCGCAATCAACTTCCCGCCGGGATCGCCGTTCCTGGCGCGCTCGATCATGTGCCGGGTGACATGTTTGTAGGTCAGGGCGGGGCCGCGTGCATTCACCGCCATCACCGCATCCCAGCCTTCTTCGGTGAGATCGGGCACGCCCGCCCCCTGACCCGCGCGACCGGCATTGGCAAAGCAGGCGTCGACCCGACCGAACTTGTCGAGCGTTGCCGCCATGGCGCTTTCGATCTGGTATTCCTGACTGACGTCGCACGCGAGGGCGATCGATGCACCGCCGCCAAATTCGGCGAGTTCTGCGAGAGCGTCGCGATTCTTTTCGGCATTGCGCGCCCAGATTGCGACATTCGCTCCAGCCTTCACGAGGCCCCTGGCCATGCCCAAACCGAGGCCTCCATTACCACCGGTAATGATTGCGACGCGGCCCGAGAGATCGAAAAGGTTCATGCAATCCGAGTGGCGCATTTGCCGTTTCCCTGCAAGCGCCCGGGAACTTGCGGGAGGTCAAATCGCTTGGCCCTTCATGGACGGAGAAACATCGCTCACCACTGCCGCGCGCTGGCTCGGCTATGCGGGATTGCTGCCGCAGATCGTCTGCGTGACGCTTGCGACGAGCGGGCATGAATTCGGATACACGGCGCTAGCCGGGGGGTTTGCATATGCCGCCGCCATTTTCAGCTTTCTCGGCGGCGTTTGGTGGGGGCAGGCACTCGCGAACGGCAAGGCTGGGGCAAGTGCCTGCCCCCACCAAACGCCGCCGAGAAAGCTGAAAATGGCGGCGGCATATGCAAACCCCCCGGCTAGCGCCGTGTATCCGAATTCATGCCCGCTCGTCGCAAGCGTCACGCAGACGA
>JASJDE010000089.1 GCA_030065195.1 Erythrobacter sp.
AGCGCGATTTCGTTCATCAGCGCAATGTTGAGGTCGCGCTGCGTGTTTTCGATCACTTTGGCGGCTTCGGCGACCCTGATGCTCGGTGCTTCGTGCAGGCCGGCATCGATGATCGCACCGTAGATTGCCCGCATCCGCGCGAGGGCGGTATGGTTCTCGGCAGCAATGATCTTGGTAATGCTTTCCAGCCGGTGGGCGGTGTCACCCGGGTTGATCCGCTCCGGGCTGTAGCCGAGCGCGAAATCTTGGCCTTGCGTAAGGCCTGAATGCTTGGCGAGCAGCGGCCCGCAATAATCCTCGGTCGCGCCCGGAAAGACGGTGGATTCAAACACCACCAGCGCCCCTTCGGAAAGGCGCGGCCCGATCGTCTCGCACGCCGATTCAAGTGGAGACAGGTCCGGCCGCCGCTCTTCGGTGATCGGAGTGGGCACGGTGACGATAATAGTCGTCGCACCGCTCAGGGCTTCGGGATCGTCGGTGACTTCCAGACCGGATTCAGAGAGCCGCCGGTCGTCGATCTCACGGGTCGCATCGTGTCCCGATCTCAAGGCCGCAATCCTGCGCTTCGATATGTCGAAGCCGACCACGCGGCAGCCCGTCGCGCCGAGCCGTTCGGAAAGGGCAACCGCTACCGGCAGGCCGACATAGCCAAGGCCGACGACGGCAATGGTTTCCAGATCCACGGATCCCGCTTCGATCGGCAGGGCGTCAGTCTTTTGAAACGGCGCATTCATGGGTTCTGCTCTGGCAAAAGAAGCTCAATAATCCGCTAACCATTCGTCGCGTTGCGATTGACAGCGAGAGGGGAGCAGGCTTCAGACCCGGTTCACCCGCCTGTGCCTACTGCCGCTCGCGTGATAATGTCGGGCAGATAGGCCGCCGCCCACGATTTGAGAGGTACCAAGATGTTGCTGTCCCGGTTCAAGACATTGGCCCGTGCGGGTGTTATCGGCGGATTCGTGCTGAGCGCGCCGCTCGCCGCGCAGGAAGACGCGCTTGCCGATGATACGCAGCCTGTACTCAGCGACGACATCCAGATCGCCTATGTCTACGGCGACGACGAAGCTCCGCCATGCCCCGAAGGCGATATTTGCGTTTTCGCTCGGCTGCCGGAGAATGAGCGCTTCCGAATTCCGCCAGCGCTTAGGCTGTCGGACAATCCGGACAACACGGCTTGGGCTCGCCGGGTCGAGAGCCTCGAAATGGTTGGCGCATTCGGAACCAATTCCTGCAGCCCAGCAGGCGCCGGCGGGATCACCGGGTGCACACAGCAGCTGATCAACGACGCGTATCGCGATCGCGCGGAAGGCGAGGACATCCGCTTCAGCCAGCTGATCGATCAGGCCCGGCAGGATCGTCTCGCCAATATCGATGCCGACGCAGCCGCCGAGCAGCGACGGGTCGAACAGATCGAGCGTGAATATCTGGAACGGCTCGAACGCGAACGCGCCGAGGCCTTGCCGGGCGAAGTCGAGAGCGCTTCAGGCCCCCCTCCGCTGATCGATGACACCGAGCGCGAAGAAGAAGACCCTGGGCCAGAGCCGCAACCGGAAGAGCAGCCGCTCTAGTGTTCGTCAGACCGAGTAGTAATCGCGGTACCAGGCAACGAACTGGCGGATTCCCTCGCGCACGCCGGTTTGCGGGGCGTAGCCGGTCAGTTCTTTCAATAGCGTCGCATCGGCCCACGTCGCCGGCACATCGCCCTTCTGCATCGGCATGAAGTTTTTCACCGCTTCGCGCCCGCACTCTTCCTCAATCGCAGTGATGAAGTCCATCAGCCGCACCTTGTCGCTGTTGCCGATATTGACGACCCGCCATGGAGCGACCGGCGAAAGACTGTCCCACTCGGCAATATCGTCCTTGCTCTCTGGACGAACCGGAGCTGCGTCGATCAGCAGGCGAATGCCGCGCACGAGATCGGTGACATAGGTGAAGTCGCGGAACATCTCACCATTGTTATAGATGTCGATCGGAGTGCCTTCGAGGATCCCCTTGGTGAACTTGAACAGCGCCATATCGGGCCGACCCCACGGGCCATAGACGGTGAAGAAGCGGAACATCGTCGTGGGGAGATTCCACAAATGGGCATAGGAATGCGCCATCGCTTCGTTCGCCTTCTTTGTCGCGGCGTAGAAAGTCAGCTGGGTGTCGCATTTCTCGCGCTCATCGAACGGCATGTCTTCGTTTGCGCCGTAAACCGAGCTGGTCGATGCCATCAGCAGGTGTTCGATTTCGAGTTCGCGGGCGCATTCCATCACGTTGAAGGTGCCGACGAGATTGGAGTCGAGATAGGCACGTGGATTCTCAAGGCTGTAGCGAACCCCAGCCTGCGCAGCGAGGTGGACGATGACGTCGGGCTCTTCGGCCGTGGTCAGTGCATGCAACGCGTCGAAATCTTCGAGCATTCCGATATTGGCGCTGAAATGCTGGTTCTGCAGCAGCATCTGGTGGCGCCGTTCCTTCAGCCGGACATCATAATAGTCGGTTAGCCCGTCATATCCGACGACGCGGAAACCCTCGGCAAGCAGCAATTGCGCGAGGTGAAAGCCGATAAATCCAGCCGAACCGGTGATGAGAACCGTGCGCATGCCCTGCGGGCCTCCTGTCGCTGCGTGACACCTAGTCGGCGCGGGCGTTGCACAAGTTCTGGACAAAGAAAACCCGCTGCGACAAGAGCGCGGCATGACTATCCCCCTTGCAAATCGGGCGCTTCTGTCGCTCGCTGTCGGCGCAATAGCCGTAGGTCTGTCGGGCTGTTCCGGCGGAGACGATGCGAGAGCGTCGGAATCCTCCATTGCCGCCGACGATCCGCCGGGCGCCGCCTTGCCGTTGTCAATTGGCGGGCAGGCCGCCGAAGAAGGGGATGGCCAGTTCCAGATCGCGGTGAACTGCGCGGCGGCGCTGGATCAGACGGCGGAGCGCCTCGCGCAAATGTCCAGCAATCCGCAATCGCGCGAAATCGCCTTGCTGGAGCGCGCAGAGGATCATTTCGAAGTGCGCGCTGAAGAAGCTCGCTCGAACGATTCGGAGATTGTCGGGTCGACCGCCGCCGCGATCGCGCGACGCCGCAACGAGAAAGCCGACGCAACGACCGAGCAGGCACAATTGGCGATCGCCTGCCTGCGGCGCTTCGGCAACGATGTGGGTTCGGCGACCGGCGCCGGCGTTACACTCTAGTTCGCGGCTGACAGGGTCGCTTCGGCCAGCACCAGTTTGAGATATCCGGTGCGGACTGTCGTATCGGCGGACACCAGGACGAGCTGCGCCGGGCAATCGCCGGGGACCGCGAATGCCGTGTCGATGGCCATCTCATCGTCGAGGTCGAACACCTCGTTCACCAGCGGATCGGAACCCTGGCTGCCGGCGCAGAAAAGACGCCAGCTGGCTTGATCCTGCGAGCCGAAATCTTCCGCGCGCAGCGTGGCGCGCATCGCGTATCGGCCGGGCGGCAATGCCAGCAACTTGCGCGCGACCGGCCCGGTGTATCCCGCTTCAAGTTCCGTTTCGATCTCGACCATGCCTTCGCCTTCTGGCGATGTGAGAACGAAAGGTTCGATCCCGTCGATTGAGAACGGCTGCCAGGTGACCGGACTGTAGGCCTCGTCGGTGGAAGCCGTCGTCAGCTGCAGCCCGTTGGCGACATTCGCATCGGCCCCTTCGATGCGACGGAAATGGTCGATCGCGGCGCGATAGTCTTCGCTGGCGACCAGTTGGGTCAGCAATTCGCGGTCGAGCGAGGAATAGGCCGGGCCCTCGGGAAAGCCGTCGGAAATCCGCGCCAGTTCGGCGATTGCCACGGGGCTTTTGGTGTTCGAAACGGCAAATCGCAGGAAGCTTTCGAGCCACGGCGGGCGGGCTGCCATATAGGGTGCGAAGCGTTCGCGGATCAGTTCGCTTTCCAGCGCGTCGGTCAGGACCGGATAGAGAACCGCACGGGTCGATTCGGTGATCCTCAGTGCAGTGTCGTAATGTCGCAGTGCGGCCGCGATATCGTTGCGCTCAACCGCATCTTCGATCAGCCACAGTTGCGCGGCCGCGTCGCGTCGTTCCATCCGCTCGGAGACGGCCATTTGCTCGCGCACGCCGGGAAGATCGGCATTGGTCGCGCTTGCCAGACCGTACAGGCGAAACGCCGGGGCATTGAGCGGCAGGTCGGAAACCGACTGGCGCACCACGCCAAGGATGGCGTTGTCGCCGCCCGCGGGGATCGCCCCGCTGGAAAGATCGATCTGCGCATTGCGCACCAGCGCTACGGGATCGTCCTTGTCGATCGACAGGGCCAGCGACGGCAATTGCGAATGGAAGACGTTCACTGCAGCACTTGTCGCCGCACCATAGGCGACGAGCAGCGTGCCGACGGTGGCGGCCAACAGGCGCCCGCTCGGACGCGGAATGCGGGGCATCAGTCGTCGTCCCGGTCGCGGCCATAGCCATAGCCATAGCCATAGCCGTAACCGTATCCTTCGAGCCCGCTGCCTTCGAACTTGGTGAAGATTGCGCCGACAAGCGGAGCCTTGCCGCTGCGCAGCCGATCGAGCGCGTTGTTGATCCCGCGCGCCGCAACGCCGCGCGCTTCGATCACGAAGGCTACTCCGTCAACCGCCTGCGCGAGCAAAGGTGCATCGGCGAGGCCGAGCAGCGGCGGGGCGTCGACGATCACGTGGTCGAAGCGTCCGCCCAGTGCAGCAAACAGTTCCTTCGTCTGGTCGCCGCTGAGCAATTCCGCAGCGCTAGGCGGAATGCCGCCGGCCGAAATCAGCGACAGTCCCTCGAACTCGGTCTGCTGGATGACGGAGTCCGGATCCGTCTGCCCCGCAAGGATGTTCGAGAAGCCCTTCTCATTGGGCAATTCGAGCAGTTTGTGCGCTGAAGGAGAGCGCATATCCGCGTCGATCATGACAACCCGTTTGCCGGTACGCGCGAGAACCGATGCAATTGCGAAACCGGTCGTGCTCTTGCCTTCAGCAGGCCGCGTGCTCGTGACCATCAGGACGCGCGGAAGTCCGGAACTGGTCGCCAGGGCGAGGTTGGAGCGGACGGTGAGATAGGCTTCCGATACATCCGATTTGGGATCCTGCACCAGATCGATCACGTCGTCGTCGTTGGGTGTCGCCGGGATGACGCCGAGCAATGGCAGTCCGGTCAGCGGGGCGATCTGCGACGGATCGCGAATGCCTTCTTCGAACTGTTCGAGTGCGAAGACGGCTGCACCGGCAACGGCCAGGCCGCCGAACAGGGCGACGAGGAGATTGAGCGGAAGATTGGGCGAAGATGGCCCACCGGGCACTTGCGCCTGATCGACCAGCGAAATGTAGCTGGCGGACACGCCGGCTACGCCGATTTCCTTGTAGCGCTGCAACAGACCGTCATAGAGTTCGCGGTTGGTATCCACCTCGTTCTGGTAGATGTTGTATTGAATCCGATCGCGCTCCTGCGTGTTGAGCCGTTCGGTGAGAGCCGCAACCTTGCCGCGCAGGTCGTTTTCGCGCGCCAAGGCGGCCTGGTAATCCGCCTGGGTGCTCCCGCGGACTCGCGATTCTTCACGAGAGATCGCCTGGCCGAGTTCTTCTATCTGGACTTCCAGGGCGCGAGCCGCCGGATAGCCCGGTTCGAACTGCACCATCAGCCGCGCATATTCGGCTTCGGCGGCGGATCTCTGCTGGCGCAGCGCGTTGATCGTCGAGTTGTTGACGAGGTCCGCATTGGTTCCCCCGGCCGCCCGCGCACGTGCCTGAAGCTGGACGCGTTGTTCGGTCGCTTCGAGCAGTGCTTGGTTCATCGATTGCAGGTCGAGCTGCACCAACGTCGGCGAAGCCACCGTGCGACCGTCCTGCTCGACCTTGTCGATGACGACGATGCCCTTTTCGTTGGCGTAGTTGACCAGCTGGGTCTGCGATTCCTCGACCCGCAAGCGCATCTCGGCGAGACGCTTCTCCAGCGTCTCGCGGGCATCGGCAGTCGATTCGAACCGGCGATCCATGCTGTCGGCCATGAACTGCTCGCCCCATTCATTGGAGATTTGCGCAGACAGGGTCGAGTTGGCGCTGGTGTAACTGATATCCACCAGTGCGGAGCGCGGAATTGGCGAAATGGCCACGTTGCCGAGGAGCAGGCCGACAGAGACCCTGCGTCGGGTTTCGAGATCTTCGCGACTGGCCGCAATGTCCTCGGATCCGAGCCATGGCGTCGATTCCGCCTCGAAACCGTGGGCTTCGAAGAATGCGAAGTTGTTGGCGAGCCGCAATTCGCGGGCGACCCTTTCGGCGACGCTGCGCGCTTCAAGCAATTCGTACTGGGTGTCGTAGAATTCCTGGTCGAAACGGCGATCGCCTTCTTCGAGGCCTTCGATATTGGTGACGCGTTGGTCTTGCCGACTAATCTCGATCCGCGAGGTGGCCGTGTATTGCGGCGTCATCATAAGCGTGATCACGAGCCCGGCGAGCAGCGCCAGTGCGACAATCGACAGGATGACCCATTTGCGGCGTTCGAGAATTCCGAGATATTCACGCACCAGCGGGGTTTCACGACCGGCATGATCGTAGCCGCCGTTGCTGTCGGAAACTTCGAAGATCGCGTCGTTCTGATCGGCGGGTTGGATGGCGTTCACGGTGGCTCTTTCCGCCTTATCGATTGAGAAGAATGGTCAGCGGAGTGACGAGGATGGTGGCGGCACCCACGACATCGTCGAACAGGCGGCGCGCATCGGAATCGCCGACGACGATGGTGTCGTTGGGATAGATGCGCGGATCGTCATAGGCGCCGCGGCTGATCGCATCGAGATTGTACAGGGTCGCCATGCGTTGCCCACCAACCGTGCGGAATACGATTACATCGCGGGCATTGCCATATTCGGCCAAGCCGCGCGCGGTAGCGACCGCTTCGATCAGGGTCGCTTCGCCGACCACTGGGAAGACGCCCGGCTGGGTCACTTCGCCGTAAACCGTGAAGGTGCGGTTCTCCGACGACACGAGATTGGTCGTCACTTGCGGTTCGCGGACGTATTTGCCCTTGAGCTGGCTGGCGATCCTTTCCGAGATTTCGGCGGTCGTCATTCCCGAAACGTCGACATTGCCAATCAGCGGGAAACCGATCTGGCCGTTGGCATCGACGCGGACGCGGCGATTGCTGAGTTCCGGGATGCCGAACACATCGATCATCAGCGTGTCGAACGGACGAATGCCCCCGAATTCGGCACTGGCATACAGATCGCTCGCCATCGGAGGCGGCAGGTCGCCTTCGACCACCTGGAGACCCGGCGCTCCGCCGATGCGTTCGGGCGCGGTTGCGCAGGCGGAAAGCACCGCCGCTCCGAGCGCAAGAACTGCCGAATTGCGTATTGCCTTCATCCTCGGGGCGATCCTTCAACTGTTCTTTTGCGGCCGTGTCGGGAACGACCCGCTATTGCTCATAAAGACCGGCTTTCCAGCGGTTTGGCCAAAGCCGGCGCTTTGCGACTGGCTTAGAACTTCCCCAGCGCGAGGGAAAGCCATCCAGACCGATGCCAGCGCCGCTAGGCAGGCAAGCGCCGGAACGCGCAGGGGGTAATCGACCGCGCTCCAAAGTCCAAGGACAAAAAGGATTATCGCGCCCGCCAGACCCAGCTGCACTTCGAGCCGACCGGTTGGACTGCGCCCGATCAATCCGATCGCCGTTCGCGCAAAGGCGATCAGCGCGATTGCCATCAGCACGATCGCCGGGACACCGCCTTCGAGCGCCCATTCGAGCCAGTCGTTATGCGCGTGGTTCCAATAGCTGGTGCCGAGCATCTCGCTCGGTTCGTGCACCTGGAAGATCTCCACGAACGAACCGATGCCCGACCCGAATGGAAGGTATTGCGGCAGGAAGTCGATCATCGTTTCCCAAACGGTGAAGCGAAACTCTTCGACCGGGCTGGTTCCCGAAATGCGGGCGAAACTCTGCGATTGGGTGAGCAACAGGGCAAAGCCGCCCAGCATGGCCACGCCGAACGCGCCAAACGCGTAGGGCACCCAAGGCTGGCGCGCGTCCCGTCTCTTGCGCCTGGATTCGGGCTGCTTCGGTCGCGCTCGCCAAACGAGCAAGCAGGCAGCAAGAGAGACGAGCGAGAGCGCAATCCCCGCGCGCGATCCGGTTGCCGCTGCCATCATGACCGCCAGCACACCGATTGCGGCGCAGGCCGTTTGGATGAGGCGCAGTTGCTGACCCTTCGCCCGCGACGCCAAAAGCACCAGCAAGGGAAGGGCGCAGACTTGCAGCGCCGCCATATGGTTGCGGTTGGCGAAGAAGCCGGTCGGAGAACTGGAATTGGTCACGTCGTAGAAATACAGCGCCCGGCTGAAACCGGTGATAGCCTGCACCATGCCCCACAATGCGCTTGCGACAGCGGCAGCGATGAGGACGTAGATCAGCTTGCGGTGGTCTTCGCGGTCGATCTGCACCGCCAGAACCATGGCCGCAGCAGGCACGAGCATTGCGTAGAAGGCATTCCAGCCACGATACGGCACGAGGCTCAACTCGCGCCACGGTTGCAGCCCGCCGGCCGCTTCCCCAGCGGCCACTGCCAGCTCGCGCCCGGGCAATGCTTGCCAGATCAAGGGTGGGAGTGGGACCAGGTGAAGCATGATAAGCCCGAGGATTGCAGCCATGAATCCGAGCGGCAGCTTGAAATCGCGCCACTGTTGCCGGGTTAGCGTGTAAAGCCCGATGCCGAGGCAGATCACAGCAATCGGGCGCAAGACGATCAGCGAAGTGATATCGTCGCGCGACCCGCCTCCCATCAGGAATACGCTGGCGAGCAACACCAGCAAGGTGATGAACGGCACATGCGTGCGAGCATAGGAAAGAGGGGATGAGCGCGACCGGGCCATCGAACTACTTCAATAGCCCCTTTGAGCGCATCTCTTCCAGACTTGCCTCATAGGCGCTGGCCCGTGGCCCCAATGCCTTGGCCCATGCTACGAGTTCGGCGATGCCGCGTTCGAAATCGTACTCGCATTCGAAACCGAGCGCTTGTTCGATCTTCGCCATGTCGGCGAAGTTGTGGCGAATGTCGCCGAGGCGGAAATTGCCTGTCACTTCGATTGGCACATCAGCCTCGAACAGACGCGCGAGCGTCTTGGCGACTGTCATCACGCTGACGGGCACGCCGGTGCCGACATTGAAGACTTCGTCGACGGCTGCAGGATGCGTCAAGGCAAGCGTCGTGGCACTCACCACATCTTCGACGAACACGAAGTCGCGGCTTTCTGTGCCGTCTTCGAAGATGTTGATCCCCTTGCCCTGCATGATCAGGTTCGAGAAAATCGACAGGATGCCGGTGTAGGGGTTCGACAGCGACTGGCCTGGCCCGAACACGTTTTGATACCTAAGCGCGACCCCCTCGATGCCGATTGAAGGGCAGACCGTCATCACCAGCTGCTCCTGAACCTGCTTGGTGATGCCGTAGACCGAGCTGGGATGGATCTTGCTGTCTTCATCGGTGGCGACGAGTTTGAGTTCGCCCTCTTCGCCGGGGTACTTCACCGCGAAATCGCCCGCTTCCATGTCCGCCCCCGCCCGCTCGGTGGGATAGACATAGTCGCCGGACGGCGTGCGGTAACGGCCTTCGCCATAGATCGAACGCGAAGAGGCGACGACGACGCGCTTCACTCCGTGCTCCTGATTGGCCAGGATATCGAGCAGCAATGCCGTGCCGCCGATATTGACCGAATTGTAGCGCTCGATCTGGTACATCGATTGCCCGGTCCCGGTTTCGGCTGCGAGATGGACGATCGCGTCGTGGTTCGGGATCAGCTGCTCGAGCGCCGCGCGGTCGGTCACATCGCCGCGCACCAGATTGGTGTTCTGGCTCAACAGCTTGTGGGTTTCACCCTGCTCGGGCGCATCGCCGTGGACTTGCGGCAGGAAGTTGTCGAGCACGGTCACGCCATGCCCTTCGCCTACCAGCCGTAGCGCCAGCCGCGAGCCGATAAAGCCCGCGCCGCCGGTGATCAGGACGTTCATTCGGCGGCTTCCTTCGCCGCCGGCTCGATCAGCGAAACGGTCTGCTGGATATTTCCGGGCGAAGAGGCGCCGAACACCACCGACTGGATGTTGAGCCGGTTGATATAGTCATAGGCTTCTGGCGCCGGGACCGCGCCCGACGCCAATGTCGACATCGCCATCACCGGATACTTCGATCCGTCATTGGTAGCCAGCAGCGCTTCGTATTCGGCGACGCCTGGCGACATCAGGTAACCGATCTTGTTGATCGAAGCGCATATGACGACGCCTTCGATACCCCATTCTTCCAGCTTTGCACGCAGGAACGGCAGGTTCTGTGTGATCAGGCCCGGCCACGCGTCGTAGCGTTCGCGGATGTACTCGCAATAGGCCACGAAGGGATCGGGTACGTCGTAGCCGAGCATCAGGTCGACGATGATGTTCTGGAGGAAAACCACGCGGGTATCCAGCCCGTCATAGATCGCCATTTCCTCGTCGATCAGCATCTTCATGAGCTTGAACGGATCGAGCGTCAGGACCGCGCTGGCTCCGCGGGCCATCTTGCCGAGCGCGCTCTTGGCTCCTTTCGCGAACAGGATTTCCTGCACCGCGCCGACCATGCCCTTGTCGTTGACCATCGCCGCATATTTGTGCGGATAGGGGATCGACGGATACCATTTGAGGTGACCGTATTTCGCGGGGTTCGCCCGGAACGCGTCGCAAATGCCTCGCGCGCGGTCGTTGCTGTTGAGCATGATCGCGTCGATGCCGGCATCGATCGCGTGATCGTAGACCGCCATGACGTTCTCAAGCTTGGCAAAACGCTCTGCGCGTTCCTGCGCCTTGTCTTGGCTCATGTGGTTGATGCCGAAAAACTGGTTGTCGCCGAAAATGATCCGGTCGATCGGCAGGTTGTAGGCGCTCATGCGGCTGCTCCCGCGCGGCGAATGGCCGCATCGTCGGCGAACAGCTGCTCGATCACGCGCAAATTCGCCGCTGCATCGGCAAACGTACAACGCACCGGTTTCCCTTCGCGGATCGAGGCAACGAAATCGGCCAGCTGCGCGGTGTATTCGATCCCGCGGACATAGAACGGCACTGAGGAATGCACATCGGTGATGTAGAGCTGGTTCCAACCCTCTTTCAGGCCGTGCTTCTCGTTTGCTTCTTTCAGGTGAATTTTCGCGCCGTGCTGGTCGACCTGCAATTTGCCTTCGGAGCCAAACACTTCGAACTTGTTGGTAGGCTTGCGGAAGCTCGCATCGGACCAGTTCACGTACATCGTGCCCGCCAAGCCGCTGTCATAAAACAACGATGTGCTGACGATATCCTCGACCTGCTTGGAATAAACCTTGGACAGGCTGGTGCCGCCCACCCGGTCCGGGGCGCCGAAGAAGTAGGCAATCAGGTCGATCGCGTGGCTTGCCATCTCAAACACCGCACCGCCGCCATTGGCGTGGCTCGCGCGCCATCCAGCATCGCCGACATCGCGAATGATGGTGGGCGAGAACATCTCGCTGCGGAACCGCAGCGGCGCGCCGATCAACCCGTCCTCGACCAGCTGCCTGGTGTGGGTGAACATGTCGTTCCAGCGGTTCACATAGCCGACCTGGTTGACGAGGCCCGCCTGATCGTAGGCGGAAGCAAAGCGTGCCCCGTCGGCCGCATTCAAGACGAACGGCTTCTCGCAGAACACGTGCAGGCGGCGCTCCAGCACCGCGTCGAGGATTTCCGGATTGAAGGCCGGCGGCGTACAAACCAGCACGCCGTCCAGCTCCTCGCCTTTGAGCAGCCCCTTGTAATCCTTGTAGGTCCCCACTTTGGCGTATTTGCCCAGCATCGTCGTGATCAGCTTCGAGGGATCGGCGACCGACGCGACGCTCACGCCGTCGAGCGCGTTGGCGATGGAGAAATGGGTAATCCCCATGCGCCCGGCGCCGATAATGCCGAGTTTGAGTGGAGTGGTCATGTAGCTGATCCGGGTGATGCGAATTGTGCCGGGCACACTTTGGCCCGCAGATGCGACTCTGCCGCGCTCTCTAGCGCCTGCCCGAGGCAAGTCAAAGCCGTGAAATCGCTCATGAGCCTAGCCGTTTCTGCCCGCCGCCGAGCCGCCGCGCGAAACCGCGCCTCATCGCGCCGAACATCCACGCGAACGACCAGTAGAGCCGCTTTGCCCGCGCCTTGGGCTGGACGATCAGGCGGAACAGCCATTCCATCCCGGTCTTGCGGATGATCCAGGGCGACCATGGGATGCGGCCCGAATGGTAATCGAATGCCCCGCCGACGCCGCTCATCCACGGCACGTCAACCTCGTCGATCAGGTCGGCGACCACGGCCTCCTGCTTGATCAGGCCGAGCCCGACCCAGACGATATCGGCCTTGGTGCGTTTGATATCGGCGATGACTTCGGCTCGCTCTTCTTCTGTGAGCGGACGGAACGGTGGCTCGTAAACCCCCGCGACGATCATGCCAGGGAATTGCTCCTGCAATCGCTTGCCCATCTCCTCCGCTGAGCCATCCGCTCCGCCGAGATAATAGTGGCGCCAACCGCGCGATGCACCGTAGCGCGAGGCATCGAGTTGCAGGATCGGGCCGTTGTAGCGGGTGACGTCATCGCCCGCTGCCTTGGCCGCGATAATCACGCCGACGCCGTCGCACAGCGAGAAGTCCGCCCCGCGCACATAGTCGCCGTGGGAGGGGATACGGCGCGCGTGATAGATGCTTTCGGTGTTGGTGATCGAGATGTAGTGTCCAGTCGACCGCCCCTGGATCGCCCGATCCATCGCCGCCAGCACATCTTCGTGATTGTCGACGTCGATGGGAAAACCATCGACCATGACCCGGTGTTCCGGTGTCGCCTTGCCCATGGTCCTAGCCCACTTCGCGCATCGCGCCCGCTTCAAGCTCGCTGCGGAACCAGTCGTAGGTTTCGGCGATCCCCTGATCGAGCGGGATCGACGGGGTCCAGCCGATTTCGGTGAGCTTGCTGGTGTCGAGCAGCTTGCGCGGCGTCCCGTCGGGCTTGGACAGGTCGTGTTCGATGAAGCCTTCGAAGCCGACGATGCGGTTCACCAGCTTGACGAGATCGAGGATCGAGATGTCCTCGCCGCAGCCGACATTGACGTGATCGTGGCCGGAATAGGCCTTCATCAGGAATACGCAGGCGTCGGCAAGGTCGTCGACATGCAGGAATTCGCGCTTGGCCGAGCCGGTGCCCCACAGCTCCATGCTTTCGGCCCCCGCCAGCTTCGCTTCGTGCGCCTTGCGGATCAGCGCGGGGAGGACGTGGCTGGAAGTGAGGCTGAAATTGTCGCCCGGACCGTAAAGATTGGTCGGCATGGCGGATATGAAATCGCGGCCATGCTGCTTGCGATAGGCCTGGCCGAGCTTGATCCCGGCGATCTTGGCGATCGCGTACCATTCGTTGGTTGGTTCGAGCTCGCCGGTGAGGAGGGCATCCTCGGTCATCGGCTGGGCGGCGAATTTCGGGTAGATGCAGGACGAGCCAAGGAACAGCAGCTTCTCGACATCGTAACGGTGCGCCGCTTCGATGACGTTCGCCTCGATCATCAGGTTGTCGTAGAGAAAGTCCGCCGGATAGGTGTCGTTGGCGAGGATGCCCCCGACCTTGGCTGCGGCGACGAACACCGCATCGGGTTTCTCTCGCGCGAACCATGCGCGGGTGGCGGCCTGATCCATCAGGTCGACGTCCTGCCGGGTCGCGGTGAGGAGCTCGCAATCCTCGCTTTCGAGCCGCCGTGCGATGGCAGAGCCCGCC
>JASJDE010000090.1 GCA_030065195.1 Erythrobacter sp.
TCATCACCGCTGGCGATGGCGACACGGCTGCCAATCTCGATTCGCTTGTCGCGGGCGGCGCCGATGTGATCGAGCTCGGCATGCCTTTCACAGATCCGATGGCCGATGGTCCAGCGCCGAGCGAGCGCAAGTTGGCGCTCTGGATCGCTGGACCATCGGCCATCGGATCTGTGAAAGGCATGCCGAGCTCGATCACATCGGCGCCGCCCGCGACAAGCGAATCGAGATTGGCAGCCGTGTCGCCATCGCCAGCGGTGATGAAGGCGACGAAAGCGGGGTTCGGCTTGGAGAAGGCGGATTGAAGGCGTGTCATTGCTTGCGGGTTCTTCTGAGATCCAACCAAGCGCAAAACGGGGCGGCTAGCATCGCGCCAAGCAACGCTCCGCGAGTCGAACCGGTTTCGAATGAGATTTCGCCCTCGCTGATAAGAATGCAGACACCGATAGTGACCAAGATGGTTGCTAGATAGACCATTGTTCTTGTGAAGAAATACGAGGATTCGCTCACACTCTTGCTCCGAATCCCAATTTTTCGTCGCCTCGGACTTGATCCGGGGCAAGGCTCTTTTGGGATGCAAAGAAGAAAGCCTGATCCCGGATCAAGTCCGGTATGACGACCTCTCTTTCGTCATTCCGGCGTAGGCCGGAATCCAGTGATGCAGAGCGAAGAGCTTTCGGCTCTGGACCCCGGCCTTCGCCGGGGTGACGGGTCAGGTATGAGATGCTCACATCTCCACTCCGAGCTTCTCGGCTACGGTGAAGATATCCTTGTCCCCGCGTCCGCACAGGTTCATCAGGATGATCTCATCTTCGCTCATCGCCTTGGCACGCTCAGCGACGGCTGCAATCGCGTGCGACGGCTCAAGCGCCGGAATAATCCCCTCGGTGCGGCACAAGAGCTGGAAACCATCCAGCGCTTCGTCGTCGGTAACGGCGGTGTATTCGACGCGGCCGGTTTCCTTGAGCCAGGCGTGTTCCGGTCCGATGCCCGGATAGTCGAGCCCCGCGCTGATCGAGTGGCCTTCGGTGATCTGGCCGTCTTCGTCCTGCAGCAGGTAGGTCTTGTTGCCGTGGAGCACGCCCGGCGCACCGCCCAACAGGCTTGCTGCGTGTTCGTCGCCATCGAGGCCGTGCCCCGCCGCTTCGACGCCGAGCATCTTCACATCCGGATCGTCGAGGAATGGGTGAAACAGCCCGAGCGCGTTCGATCCGCCGCCGATGCAGGCGACCAGCAGGTCGGGCAGGCGGCCGACGCGCTCGAGCATTTGCGCGCGCGCTTCGGTGCCGATCACGCTCTGGAAGTTGCGCACCATCTCCGGATAGGGATGCGGTCCGGCAGCGGTGCCGATGATGTAGAAGGTGTCGTGGACGTTCGCGACCCAGTCGCGCAGCCCTTCGTTCATTGCGTCCTTCAGCGTCGCGCCGCCGCTGGTGACGGGGACGACTTCCGCGCCTAGCAGCTTCATGCGGAAGACATTGGGCGATTGCCGCTTCACGTCTTCCGCGCCCATATAGATCACGCAGGGCAGGCCGAAGCGCGCGCAGACAGTCGCCGTCGCGACGCCATGCTGGCCCGCGCCGGTCTCGGCGATAATGCGGGTCTTGCCCATGCGCTTGGCGAGCAGGATCTGCCCGATGCAATTGTTGATCTTGTGCGCGCCCGTGTGGTTGAGCTCGTCGCGCTTGAACCACACTTGTGCTCCGTTCAGAGCCTCTGTGAGCCTTTCGGCGAAATAGAGCGGGGAAGGGCGCCCGACATAATGCTTCATCAGGTCGTCGAATTCAGCCTGGAATTCGGGATCGGCCTGCGCCGCGCGATATTCGCGCTCGAGATCGAGGATCAGCGGCATCAGCGTCTCGGCGACATAACGTCCGCCGAATTCGCCGAAATGCCCGCGATCGTCGGGCTGGGTGCGGAAGGAATTAGGTGAATTCATAATGAGTCTTCGCCGGGGATTAAGCGTTGCGCGCCGCTTCGCAGAACGCCGCGATCTTGTCCACGTCCTTCACGCCGGGCGCGCTTTCGAGACCGGTGGAGGCGTCCACAAGTTCGGTGCCGGTCGCACGGATCGCTTCGGCGACGTTTTCAGGGCCTAGCCCACCCGCGAGGCCCCAGGGGATGCGGTGTTCGAATTCGGACAGCAATTCCCAGCGGAAGGTTTCGCCGTTGCCGCCGGGCAGTTCTTTGGCCGGTGCATCGAACAGCAGCCGGTCGACGGCGCCTTCGAATCGACGAGACTTGAATAGAGTATCGCGGTCTTTCACACCAAGCGCGCGCCACGTTTCGACGCCGGTTTTCTTGCCTACCAACTCAATCCATTCGGGCGTCTCACGCCCGTGGAACTGTACGACGTCGGGCTTCAGTGTTTCGATCACTTCGCCGGTCGTCTTCACATCGGCATTGACCAGAAGCACGACTGCCTTGACGGAGGAGGGCAGAAGCTTGCGCAGTTCCAAGGCTTTGCGCATCGACACGTAACGCGGGCTCTTCTCGAAATGCACGAGGCCCACATGGGTTGCGCCCGCAGTGACGGCGGCTTCGATGGTTTCGGGGGTCGAGAGCCCGCAGACTTTGATCTCAGTTGGCATAGCTTATTCTAAAGTGTCGCCTCGATCGCGCGCGCTGCGGCTTCCGGATCGTCTGCACGGCTGATCGGACGGCCTATCACCAGGACGCTGGCGCCGGCGTCACGCGCAGCGCGGGGTGTGACGACCCGCTTTTGATCACCCGTGCCGCTGCCCTGCGGACGGAGGCCGGGGACCACGAAGAAACCATCGCGCCATTGCTTGTGGACTTGCCCGACTTCCTTGCCTGAGCAGACGATGCCGTCGAGGCCGGCTGTGTGGGCCAGTTCTGCTAGGCGCATGACCTGCGTTTCGGCACTGCCGTAGACACCTGTCGCTGTCAGGTCGCTCGAATCCATGCTGGTCAGCGTGGTCACTCCGACGACCTTGCACCCTTCCGCGGCCGCCGCTTTGGCGTCCTCCATCATTGCCCGTCCGCCGCTGGCATGAACCGTGACTATCGCCGGTTCATAGACGTGAATTGCCTGCATTGCTGCGGCAACAGTGTTAGGAATGTCGTGGAATTTAAGGTCTAGGAAGATCGGCAGGCCCATATGGGCGATCTCGTGCACCCCATGTCCGCCATGCGCACAGAAGAACTCCAGCCCGAGCTTGACCCCGCCAATATGGGCTTTGACCTTTTGCAGCAGCGATTTGGCAGGCTCTACCTGAGGTATATCGAGCGCCAGGTAAATCGGGTTGCTCATTCGCCGTCTGCATCTGTGGCTGGAGCAAGAGTATCCCCCGGCTTTCCAGAGCTTTCCGTCGGTTTATCCGCAGGTTTTTCCACAGGCTTACCAACGGTCGGATCGTGACGCTGCGCCAGTGCATTCGACTTGGCGGCGTTCTCCAGACTCCGGATACGGCGGCTCAAGCTCCATTTCACGCTGCGATGGTACAACCACATCGGGGCGAGGCCGAGCAAGAAGGCGATAATTACAAGCGCCGGAATCTTCGTTTCCAGCACCATGTTTTCCCACAGCGTCACTTCGACGGTGTCCCAGTTGAAAAACGAAAATGCGAGGATCCCGAACAGGATCAAGACCCAGACTATTGTGCGCACGATCTGCATCGGACGTGTTCCCTCTTATTCCCTCGCTTGGGGTTGAGACTTAAGCACTTTACTTGAGGAGTCTAGCGAATGGGGCAAATCGGCTTATCAGCTGAAGACCCGTTCGAAGATCGTGTCGACATGCTTGAAATGGTAGGCGAGATCGAATTTCTCCTCGAGCTCCGCTTCGTTCAACGCGGCCGTCACGTCCGTGTCGTCTTTGAGCAGATCCAGCAAAGAGAGGGTGCCATTCGACTCCCATACTTTCATCGCATTGCGTTGGACGAGGCGATAGGCATCTTCGCGACTGACGCCGGCCTGCGTCAGCGCCAGCAGCACGCGCTGCGAATGAACTAGGCCGCCCATCGCGTCGAGGTTTGCCTGCATCCTATCGGGGTATACCAAGAGCTTCTCGATGACGCCTGTGAGCCGTGCCAATGCGAAATCGAGAGTGATGGTGGCATCGGGCCCGATGAAGCGCTCCACGGAAGAGTGCGAGATATCCCGTTCATGCCACAGCGCCACGTTCTCGAGCGCGGGCAGAGCATAGGCGCGGATCATCCGTGCCTGGCCCGTCAGATTTTCTGTCAGCACCGGATTGCGCTTGTGCGGCATCGCCGACGAGCCTTTCTGGCCGGGCGAGAAATATTCCTCGGCTTCAAGGACCTCGGTGCGTTGCAAGTGGCGGATTTCGACTGCGAGCCGCTCGATCGATCCGGCAATCACTGCCAAGGTCGCGAAATACATTGCGTGGCGATCGCGCGGGATCACCTGCGTGCTGATCGGTTCGGGGGTCAGGCCAAGCTGCTCCGCAACATAGGCTTCGACTTCGGGGTCGATATTGGCAAAGGTCCCTACCGCGCCGGAGACTGCACAGGTGGCGATCTCGGCCCGAGCAGCGATCAGGCGCTCGCGGCATCGCGCAAACTCGGCATAGGCTTGCGCCAGCTTCAAACCGAACGTTACAGGTTCGGCATGAATACCGTGGCTGCGGCCGATGGTTGGGGTGTATTTGTGTTCTTGGGCTCGCGTCTTGAGCGCCGCGAGCAGTGCGTCAAGGTCTTCGAGCAAGATGTCGGATGCCCGAGCGAGCTGGACCGAAAGCGTCGTGTCGAGCACGTCAGATGACGTCATGCCTTGATGCATGAAGCGCGCCTCGTCGCCGACTTGCTCAGCAACCCAGGTCAGGAAGGCAATAACGTCATGCTTGGTGATAGCTTCGATTGCGTCGATCGCATCGACGTCGATCTTCGGTTCCGTCTTCCACCAATCCCACAGCGCCTTTCCGGCAGAAGGAGGCACGACGCCCATCTCTCCCAGCTTCTGTGTCGCATGCGCCTCGATTTCGAACCAGATGCGAAATTTCGCCTCCGGCTCCCAAAGAGCCGACATTTCCGGGCGGGCGTAGCGCGGGACCATTGCGGACGTTCTCCATAGGGTAGACGGGGGCGCGGCTACGGTTCGGCGATAGAGGTGTCAACATTCTGCGCCGAGCCCGCGGTGCAAACCCGAATTCTGGCGCGTTTCTACATTGCAATAGCCGGTCGAACGGGCAGACTGGGTAACGCAGACCGCGGGACTATATCGACGCGGTTCAGGGTCGCTTGTTGGAGGAAAGGAGCGACCAATGCCAATTCGTGACGAGCAAGGCAATCAATGCGATCATGTCGTGCGTTTGCACCTGCGCAGCCTCGGCACGCCGCGCGTTTCGGAATTCACCGCGCTGGCCAATGCACAAAGGACCTATGGTCCGCATGGAATCTGTATTTCGTTCGAAAGTGGCATGAGTATGCCGCAAGCGGTTGATACCGCAACGCAATGCGTCGAGCTGGTCAATGTCAATGTCGGCACCTGTTTGATGAATCAAGGATCCTTCAATCCGAGGATGACCGGCCAGCAGAACGCGATGTTCGGCATTGGCGATACGCAGAACGTCCCGCAGAACAACATATTGGCCGTCTGGGTCCAGAATGTTCGCAAGGAAGATGGGACCCGCTTGGCCGGCTGCGCATCGCACCCTGCAGATCGCGGAGCATGCGTCGTAGCGGCTGCAGGTTCGCCGTGGACGCTTGCACACGAGGTCGGACACGTACTGGGGCTCGTCCATCAAACCGGATCAAGAAACCTAATGAGTACGCCGACTTCGAGCATTTCGGCCAACCCACCACAGCTTTCGGCTACCGAGGTCGCGACCGTCAAACGCTCGCGATACTGCCAGCGCGTCTAGCCCGTGTGATGATTGTCTTCCTGTAACCGAACCGGCTAGATCGCGAATTGAGGGGCAGGAGGACAACAGGATGGCCAGCACTGCGGATGCAGTGGACACACCGCTGCAGGAGGAACGACTTTCGCCCTTCATTCGCGTTACCTTGCGGCGCTGGGCCAAGTGGTATCTTGGCGGTGCCGAACTGTTCTGGCCTTTCACCGACCTTGGCATCCGTTTCTTTATCGCGATGTGGTACTTGCGTTCGGGTCTGGTCAAGGCCTTCGACTGGGAAACGGCCGTCCTCCTCGCAACCGAAGAGTATCCCGTCAGTTGGATGGAACCCACGGCAGCTGCCGCCACAGGTCTGACAATCGAATTGGTCGGTCCGATTCTCCTGTTGCTAGGGTTCTTCACCCGACCTGCCGCTCTAGCCATGGCAACGCTTACGATCGTGAGCCAGGCGGTCTACATCCCGACCACAACGAACTTGATCATTGTCGCTATGCTGATCTGGTATGTGTTCAGCGGACCCGGAGCGTTCTCGCTCGACCGAGTTCTTTCCGGGGGGTTAAAGCAGAGCGCGTTTCCGCTCGCCAGGCCGACCATAGCCGTATGGGATTGGTCTCGCGATCACCTCGCGCCAATCATCATGGCGCTGACAAGGATTTGGCTTGGCGTTGCGCTCCTTGCTTATGCAGCAGTTTTCGAGCCTTCGATCGAGTTCGCGACCTGGTTGCCCACCACGATCTTTTCCGGCTTTCCGCACTGGATGGCCATCGCGGTTGCGGTGTTCCTGTTCCTGGGTTTCGCTGCGGGCCCGCTCTCTTACGTGCTGTTTCTCCTGATCGGCCTCTTCATGATCGCGGGCGCGCATCCAAACGTCACCCTGTTCCCGTTTCTGTACTTGGCAATCTACGAAGCCAAGGGTGCGGGCGTTCTGTCGGTCGATCGCGCGATCCTATCCTGGATGGAAAAGAACATCCTTTTCGACCGCGACTATTCGGAGATTCCGGACCGATGGCCGCATATTGTGGTCGTTGGGGCGGGGTTTGGTGGGCTTGCAGCAGTCGAGCGCCTGAAACGCCTGCCTGTCCGTATTACCCTGATCGACAAACGCAACTATCACCTGTTCCAGCCGTTGCTCTATCAAATCGCCACCGCGACCCTGAATCCCGCCGACATCGCGACGCCGATCCGGAGCCTGTTCAAGGCAGATGGCAACGTGCGAGTGCTGAAGGGCGAGGTAAAGGCGATCGACAGCGCCGAGAAGACAATCACGCACAGCGACGACCAAGTCCTGCATTACGATCGGCTCGTGCTCGCGACCGGCGCAACGCACAGTTATTTTGGGCGCGACGAATGGGGCGAATTCGCTCCGGGTTTGAAGACGATCGAAGATGGCGTGGCAGTGCGCGGTTCGATCCTCAATGCGTTCGAGCAGGCCGAAGCTTGCGTCGATCCAGCCCGGATCGAGCGGTTGCTAACGTTCGTAATCGTCGGCGCAGGGCCGACCGGGGTCGAGTTGGCTGGAGCGATTGCGGAACTCGCCAAACTCAATGTTGAACGCGAATTTCGCACGGTCGATCCGGCGGATGCGAGGGTGATCCTGGTGCAATCGGGAGAGCGCATACTTCCCGCCTTTCCGGAGGAACTCTCGGCAAAGGCGAGGCAGTCGCTCGAGGCGCTCGGCGTCGAAATCCGAACCAGTAGCCGAGTGACCGAAATCGCGGAGGAATTTGTACGGATCGGCGACGACGCGTTGATCGCAACCGAAACGGTGCTGTGGGCAGCGGGCGTCACGGCATCGCCCGCAGCACAGTGGCTGGATGCGGAATGCGACCGCTCGGGGCGTGTCGTCGTCGACGATCACCTGCGGGTGAAGGGACAGCGCGACATATTCGCGATCGGAGACACAGCCGGGAGCAACGCCTGGGAAGGAAACCCCGTTCCGGGTCTCGCTCCGGCAGCCAAACAGGCCGGCGCCTATGTCTCGCGTGTCGTCGAAGCGGAACTGCTCGACAAAGAGTGTCCCGGACCGTTCGTCTATAAGCACCAAGGGAGCCTTGCGACAATTGGAAGGAAATCGGCGGTCGCGGACTTCGGACGGTTCAAGATGTCCGGGCCATCGGCCTGGTGGCTTTGGGGACTTGTCCACGTCGGGTTCCTCACCGGCGCACGCAATCGGGTGACCGTGGTGATCAACTGGGCTTGGAACTTCTTCGCTCGCCATTCCGGAGTGCGGCTGATCACAGAAAAGACGTCGGGCTAGATTAACCCCTTCGCTCTCAGCGATACGTGACCTTCGCGTCCGATAATGACGTGATCGTGCACCGCTACACCAAGCAAGCGGCCCGCTTCGGCAATTCGCTGCGTGATCTGGATATCCGCGCGGCTCGGTTCGGGATTGCCGCTGGGATGATTGTGGACGAGGATGAGCGCGCTGGCCCCCAAATCGAGCGCCCGGCGGATCACTTCGCGAGGGTGGATGCTCGCTTCGTCGATCGAACCGTCGCCGACATGGTGATCGTCTATCAGCTGGTTCTTGGAATCGAGATAGAGCACGCGCACGCGCTCGACCGTCAAATGTGCCATGTCGATCGCCAAATAGTCGAGCAAGGATTGCCAGGATCCCAGAACCGGCCTTTGCATTACTTCGCTCCTGGCCATTCGACGCGCGGCGAGGGCGACACTCTTCAACGCGGCGGCGCTTGTTTCTCCTACGCCTTTAACCCGCTGAAGCGCGGCCGGATCGGCATTGAGCACGCCGGAGAGCGTCCCGAATTGCTTGATCAGTTCCTTGGCGATGGGTTTGGTATCGCCTTGTTTGATAGCTGCAAACAGGAGGTATTCGAGCACTTCGTAGTCAGCCAGCGCTTCAGCACCGCCCTTGAGGAGGCGTTCGCGAAGTCGCGCGCGGTGGCCGATCCCCGCAGCTTTGCTCGATTCTGACTTTGGTTCTTCTCGCGACTCGTCGCCGGTGCCAAAATCGAATGTTTCGCCGGGCTCTGGCACGCAATCTCCCGCAAACGCCTTTCCTGCCTCTGTTCATTGCCTTTACATCCCGATACGCGCAAGTGTGCGGGACTATTGGCGGCAGCCGAGCAGGATCGATCGACTGACATGCCCGAAACGGGTCAAAAGAGGATGTTCTGGCTGACGCGCTGGCGTTGGAGAATAGCGCTCGGGCTGGCGGTCCTTGTTGCGGTTGCCATACTTTCGGTTTGGCTCGGTCGGGACAGGATCGCGGGCAACCTCATCGACGAGCAACTTGCGGAAAACGGTCTCGAGGCAAGCTACAGGATCGTCTCGATCGGACCGCAGCGGCAAGTCATAGAAGACCTTGTTATCGGAGATCCGGCGGCGCCGGACTTCACCGCTGAACGCATTGTTATCGACATCGAATACGGGGTTTTCAGCGCAAGCACGGGACAGGTAGAGGTTACCGGGGCGCGCATTTTCGGCAGTTACCGCAATGGTGAGGTTAGCTTCGGTGCCCTCGATCCGTTGCTGTTAGCCGAAACCGATGAACCGGCGGGCTTGCCCGATATCGACGTCCGACTGATCGATGCGCGCGGGCTGCTCCAGACGGATTTCGGAAATATTGCCATGAAGCTCGACGGCGAAGGCAGACTGTCGGATGGCTTCGCCGGTAAGTTGGCGGCGACGGCGCCTGGCCTCGGGGTTCCCGATTGCGGCGCACAGACTGCGACGATTTACGGGGACCTGACGACGCCGGGTGGTGTGCCGAGGTTCTCGGGTCCGGTCCGCCTTCGAAACGCCGATTGCTATGGAGTGGTTGCTTCCGAAGTGGATATAGCAGCCGACCTCGCACTCGATACCGATTTTGCCGCAGTCGATGGAAACTTCGATCTTGTTGCCTCGCAAATCGGGGGGTTTGGAGTTCGGGGAGGAAGGCTCAATGGCACCGCCGGTCTGACTTGGCGGGACGGTACACTAACTTTCCAGCACGATTTCGCGGTGGAAGAATTGTCCTCGCCTTACGGCGATCTGGCTCGGCTAAGGGCTGATGGTCTCCTGCGCTCGGCCGGCGATCCGAGCCGTAGCGATTGGAGCGCGAGGATCGAGGGTGAGGAGGTCGCACTACCTCTTGTAGAGGGCTCATCCTTCTCGGATGCGCGGGCGGCCGCCGAGGGAACCCTTGCGGCATCGCTGTTGACCAAGCTGGAGAGAAATCTCCGAAGCGCGGCTCGAGGAGGCAGGATCGCGGCCGACGTAACAGTTCGCCAGTCGGAAGATGGAATCACAATCCTCATCCCGGAGGCACGCCTGCGGACGCAAGCGGACGACACGTTGGTTGCGCTGTCGCGATTCAACTGGTCGTCCACTGGGCGCTTGACGGCCAGCCTCGCCTCGGGGGGCGAGGGATTGCCGAGCATCACAGGCCGGATGGTGCAGTCCTCTGGGAGCGAACTGGTCTTGCGCGTGGAGATGGAAGAATACGCTGCTGGCGCGGACAGCCTCGAAGTGCCGCAAATGCTGATTCGCAGTCGAACGGACGGTTCATTGGAATTTGAAGGGCTGGCAGTTGCGAGCGGGGCAATCCCCGGCGGCGACATTGATCGGCTGATCGTTCCAATCGAAGGCACCTTTTCACCTTCGGGCGACCTTGCAGTAGGGCGGAATTGCGTAGGCCTACGGTTTGACGGCCTGTCCTACTACGATTTGAGGTTGGGTGCTCAATCGTTGAGGTTGTGTCCGCATGCAGATCGGCCGATCTTGGCCTACGATCAATCGCTAAGAGTGGACGCTCAATCCGAAGACCTGCTTTTGACTGGCGAATTGGCGGGGTCCCCGGTGATCGTCACTTCAAAAAACGCCCGGTTTTCCTTCCCCGAAGGCTTCTCGCTTGAAAACCTATCCGCCCGCATCGGCGCAGACGGCAGCTCGATCCGCTTGTCGGCGAGCGTGCTGGATGGAGAATTCGCAAATCAGATCGGCGGGAGCTTCATGGACGGTACGGCGAAGCTCGATCTGGTGCCCCTCGATCTCGACGAGCTCGAAGGGAAATGGCGATATGAGGACGAAATCCTGCTCGTCGATCAAGCGGCCTTTCGCCTCACTGAGCGAACGGAGGAAGGACAGTTTCCCAGGTTTGAGCCACTTCTTTCTCGCGGGGCAGTCTTGTCTCTGGACGGCAACGGAATCGTTGCCGCCGCCGAATTGCGCGAGCCGCAATCCGATAGATTGATCCTGACGACGACAGTTCGGCACGATCTTGCAAGCGGCGACGGACAGGCAGACCTTGCTGTTCCCGGCGTTGTTTTCGACGACCTCTTGCAGCCGGATCAGCTCAGTTTCCTCGCCAGTGGCGTGGTCGCCGAAGCGCAAGGCGTCATATCGGGGGATGGTACAGTCCGTTGGACGGCCGACGAGCTCACCAGCACGGGCTCCTTTTCAACCGAACGCTTCGATTTCGCAGCAGCCTTCGGACCGGTAAGCGCCGTTCGGGGGACGATGCGTTTTTCGGACCTGTTGGCAATCACGACGGAGCCAGGGCAGGTGCTCGAAGTCGGCTCGGTCAATCCCGGTATAGAGGTGCTCGCGGGACGGGTCGTGTACGATCTGCGCGACGGGCAGGTTCTCAATGTCGAAGACGCCAGATGGCCATTCATGGGCGGTGAACTCATCTTGAGGCCCGTAACCTTGGACTATGGCGAACCGGGAGGCGCGCGCTACGTATTCGAACTTGTGGGCTTGGACGCTGCTACGTTCGTCACGCAAATGGAGCTTACCAACCTGGGCGCCACAGGCACATTCGACGGCACTATCCCCGTCGTGTTTGACACTATCGGCAATGGCCGGATCGAAGGTGGACTGCTGATCTCGCGCCCACCGGGCGGCAACGTCGCTTACATCGGGGAACTGACCTACGAAGACCTTGGCGCGATGGGCAACTACGCGTTTCAATCGTTGCGATCGCTCGACTATTCCCAAATGAGCGTCGGGCTGAACGGTGATCTCGCCGGCGAAATCATCACCAATTTCCAATTCGACGGAATCAGCCAGGGTGAGGGAACCACCCAGAATTTCGTGACCCGGCAGCTCGCAAAGCTGCCGATCCGATTCAAGATCAATGTCCGGTCAGAAAACTTCTACGAACTGTCGACCGTGGTCCGTTCGTTCTTCGATCCCGAATATCTCGGCAATCCAATCGATCGCGGATTGTTCGAAAATCGCGACGGTGTGCTGGTGCCGCGCGGATCCGAACCTTCTCCCTCACCACCCGATCCCGTTGCGCCGTCCAATGGCAATAAGGCGACACGGCAAGATGAATCCCCTGTTCAACCTCCCGAAAGCGAGGAAATGCAATGACAATGCTGAAATTGACCGAACCAGTGCGTACCGCCAGACATCGCAACGGGCAGCATGTGGGGGTTCAGGTGCAAAAAACCGGATTGATATGTGCAGGAGCGATCATGGGGCTGACAGGCTGCATCAACGTTTCCGCGCCTGAGGAGCCGATCGTGATCGAGCTGAACATCAATATCCGGCAGGAAGTGATTTATCGGCTGGCCGAAGATGCGGCCAACACAATCGACGAGAATGCGGATATCTTCTGATCCGGAGATTCGCCGAGCGTTCAAAGGGGAATGAGAATGACGAACGTGCGCCATATCCTGCTTGTTGCCGCTGCCGGCGCAGCTACGGTCGGTGCGGTTGCCGTCCCCGCGCTTGCTCAGCGCGACCCGGCCTACGCTGCTGCTCGGGCCAACGGAACCGTCGGCGAACAGCCAGACGGCTATCTCGGCATCGTCGGGCAAGCGACGCCCGAACTGCAGCGTTTGGTGGACGATATCAATATCAAGCGCCGCGCTGTCTATTCGCGCAAGGCACAGGAAAACAACGCGACTTTGGAAGCTTACGCGCTCACTGCCGGCTGTCAGGCCGTTGCACGAACGACGCCAGGCGAGAAGTATATGGCCCCCGATGGGACGTGGATGACACGCAGCAACTCGCCGCCGGTGCGCGATCCGCGCTGTCCCTGATTGCATCGATAGTTCTCGCAATCGCACGATCGAGTGCGTATTCTGCACGCCGCTGGAGTTGACTTGACTCTACCCCCCTTCTAAGGGGTCCGCGCCCTCGGCGGGCACTTCATTGCGCGTGCTTGCAATCCATCATACGGAGACCGGCATGAGCGACGAAAAGCCCGCACGGGAACCCATCGCCGAGGATGCGCGGATCGACGCGCTCGAAGAGCGGCTCAAAGCCGCACGCGAGCGCGAAGAAGAACGCAACCGGCCAAAGGTGCAGGAAACCGATGCGAATTATCGCGCAGGTAACCGAGTACTGGCGGATCTGATCGGTGGGATTCTCGGAGGTTGTGTGATCGGCTACGCCTTCGATGCGCTGGCCGGGACCACGCCCTGGGGTCTGTTGGTCGGCCTGTTCCTTGGAATAGCGGTCGCCTTCAGGAACATTATTCGTGCGGCGAACACACGTCCTGAGGACCCGGAATAGGTCCGCCAATCGGGGCGCGTTTCTTATAGGATATCAGGGACCGACAACGTGGCAGCCGATCAGGGCAAAGTCGATCCGATGAAGCAGTTCCAGATCGAGCCGATGTTCGGCTCGGAAGGCTGGGAAGTTGCTGGCTTCAACATCGCATTCACCAACAGCGCATTGTGGATGGCCATCACGGTCGTCCTGTTGTGGATCTTTGTCGCTGGCGGGATGAAGCGCGAGCTGGTGCCCGGGCGCTGGCAGATGATGGTCGAGACCTTTACCGGCTTCATCGACGACATGCTGGAGGCCAATATCGGCAAGGAAGGGCGCAAATACGTCCCCTACATTTTCAGCCTGTTCATGTTCATCCTGTTCGCCAACCTGCTCGGCCTCGTGCCGCTGGGTGTTATTCCCGGCGTCCACCCGTTCACCTTCACCAGCCACTTCACCGTCACCGGCGTTCTGGCCGCGATC
>JASJDE010000091.1 GCA_030065195.1 Erythrobacter sp.
AGAAGGGCCGCAACACTTCGCCTGCCTGAGAGTAAAAATCCCGAGAGAGAATATCTGTAGGTCCTTTCATTCAAATACAGTCTAGTTCGATGTTCACGCGTCTTGGCTCGTCTGTAAATTGGTCGAGATTCTTCCTGAAGGTCAGTGACTTGCAAATGAACGCAGCAACAGATGCAGCCCGGGATTTCAGAAAACCAAAAAATTCGTCTATCTATGCGAACTATTGGGGCGCATTCTTAATGCTGGAGGGGATTTCACATGGCAGTGGGAAAGTATGACGAGAGTGTAGAATCGAGTCGCATTGCGGGAGTAGCTGCGCAAGCTCGCAAGGTGTCGGCGAAACTGGGCGAATTGCTCGCCATGGTTGAGAGCAAGGAGGGGGATGCGCAGCTCATGGCGGCCGGCAATCTTGCTGAGATCGGTCAGGACTTCGCGGGGGCAGCGCGGTGGTACGAGCGGGCCCTTGAGCTCGATCCGAGCAACGACGACGCATTGGCACGGCTCGCATTGGTCCGGGTCAAGCTGAACCAGGTGCAGTCAGCGGTTGAGGCGGCGTCCACTTTGGCTATGCGTTCACCCGAATTTACATTCACTTCGCTGATGATGGACCGACCTCTTTCGGCAATGACGGTGCTCGGCAACGCGTTGGAAAAGAGCGGCGATGATGAGGCCGCTGCAAGAGCTTTCAACCAGGCTGTCTCACTTCAAGAAGATGATGCCTATTCAGTTGGAAGTCTGGGCGTTCTCCTCGTGAAGGAGGGCAAGATCTCCGAAGCAGTCGAGCAGTTCGACAAGCTCGAAAGTGAGGGGAGCGCATTCGCACCAGTGGCATCAGCAGCGCGTTTGGCAATCGCCGATCCCGCTCTTGCTCCTGCGGCACAAGCGGTCGCCGCACTCGCGGATCGGGCTGCGGCATAAGTGTCCAGCCGATGATGTCACGCCGGTGTCGCTGACTCTTGAACGCTTTATCACGGCCAAGGGGCTTTCATTCGAAAGTATGTCTGCGGGAATCTTGGAGCTCGTGGAGCCGCATCGCGACGATGTCTTGCTGATTTGCGGATCGCTGGCTGAAGGGCTTGGAACGACCAAGTCCGACATCGATCTCTTTCACGTGTCTGCGTCGAAGGATGGAGATTTCGGGAGGGCCAGCTTCGATGAGCTCGCCGGCGTGCCGGTCGACCTGGAAGCGTGGACCTTTGAGGAAGTCGAAATCCTGCTGCAACGACTGGCACGGGTCGATGCTGCGCATTCCGGCGACCCTCGCTGGGTGCTCGATTTTTCGATCCAGGAACGCGAGTTCTTTCATCGCTTTGCCAAAGGTGTGCCGATCCACGGTGAAGCGCGGTTCGCGGAGCTGAAGCGAGACATTCCTCGCGATGTGCTGGCGCGATTGATTGTTGATCGAGGCCTCATCCGGGTAAGCACGGCGCATCGCGACCTTATGGGTGCAATCGAATGCGGCGAACACGAGAACGCCGTGGTGTCGCTTCAGACGATTGCGGGATACGCTATCGATATCCTGCTGGGATGCATGGGAGAAACGAACCCCCAAGAAAAATGGCGCCTCGCGAAACTCGCACGGCACAAGGCCTCGCCGGGAGAATTCCTTACATTCCTGAATTCGCTCCATCGCAAGAGCGATATTGTCCTTGATCTGAAGCGCGTAGCGTTGCTGGAGGACGTGTCATCGACCCAATTCAGCGT
The DNA here is from genome assembly GCA_030065195.1 of Erythrobacter sp. Classification (GTDB taxonomy): domain Bacteria; phylum Pseudomonadota; class Alphaproteobacteria; order Sphingomonadales; family Sphingomonadaceae; genus Erythrobacter. The sequence goes on from JASJDE010000091.1 coordinate 1,705, forward strand.
TATGAATGCGGCGCGGACCGTACTGCCGCTCGCCAACCTGCTTTGCCTTTTCTCGCAGATGTACTTGTCGAGGAATCTGGAATTCGCCTTCTTCCAGTTGGGCGACGATCGGCAGCCCGATGCGCTTGGCGACGGTGGTGCAATATGCTTTCGCCTCGATGTCCAACTCAGATTTGAAGATGGTTGCTACTACCTCAAGCGGATTGGGTCGCGTGAAGCGCTGGAGATCAACGCCATATCGCTGGCCATCATCTGCATGCTGATGCTCGGTCATGATTTGCATGTGGTCGCGGCCTTCCTTGAAGCCAGGGGCAGCATGAGTCAGTCGGAGATCGCGAGAAGCATAGACGACCTGATCACTGTTCTTGAGCACGGCAGCTTTCTTGCCTAGCTCTTGGCCAAATTCCCCTGGAATTACCCATGCGCGTTGCTCTCGTATGTAGCCATGAGGCCAAAGTGCAACGCTCTGCCGACAAAGCTCTCGTTGCTCGTTCTCGGCGGTGTGGCACACGGAAGACTAGGCCGGTCGCAAACCAAGATCGCACCTCCCTGCCGGAAGATCTCGGCGGATCCATGCACAAAGAAACACACGCTCTGAGGCAAAGCGATCCAAGAATCGGATAGGATCACGGGCCTTCCCGAAACGGGAATGATTTGGCTCCTATTCTTCTTTACTGTAACTTTGTGTCAGTTTATTGATTCAATATGGTAAAATAGAGGGACTGTGGCAGCAGTCTGCGACATTTCGGGCGCCCAGTTGCCATTCCCGTTTTGGAGGGTGCAATGTCGAAAGAAGACGCAACTGAATCGCGACAAACCCCGCCTCAGTGCCCATTCTCGTATCTGGAACTGACGGAGTTCGATGCGGACTATCGAGCACGACCTGAAGACAGATTGTCCGTGCTTAGGGACGACTGCCCGATAAGTCGGGACGCGGGAATGGGGCGCGTTCTTTTCGCAAAGCATGAGGATGTCCGTGCAATACTTGGCGACAAGAGTCTCTCGAAAGACTTCGCCGCGCACGCTTCACCGACGAACCCCCTTCGCGCTGCAATGCTCAAGCAAGACGCAGATACTGCCGAACTGGCCAGAGAAGAATGGCCCGAATATGTGGGGCAACGCGATGCCTCGATGATCTTCATGGATGATGAAGAGCATTTGAGAGTGCGCAAGTTGTTCCAAGAGCAACTCAACTCTCGAACGGATCAGTTTGCCAGTGTGACCGGACGGGTGGTCACTGACGTCATTGAAAGTTTGTCATCCGATCGGTTCGACGTCGTGGCCGATTTTGCCCGGCTCATTCCCATTCGAGTTATCGCCATTCTGCTGGACATTCCGGAGGAGGACTTTCCGAAGATTCAAGATTGGGTCGATGCGGCAATCACGGCATCGTTTTCGCCTTTGGCGTCTGCTGAAGAAAAGGCCGCGGCCGCACAAAGCAGGGCCGATCTGATAATGTACGGGAAGGGACTGCTGGATCAGAGAAAGGCGGAACCGCAGGACGACTTTCTGGGAACCATCGCTTCTGCGCAAAGGGACGGATATCCCATAAGCGATTCCGAAATCGTCGAAAACCTTGCGCTGATGTTCAGCGCTGGCTTTGTCACCACGGCGGATCTCATTTCTTCGACAGTCTATCTCTTGCTCAGCCATCCGACCCAGCTTGCGATGTTGCGCGAACGGTCTCAACTGCTCGGGAATGCAATCGACGATGCCCTGCGGCTGTTGCCGCCGATCATGAGTGCACCGAGAGTTTCCGTCGAAGCAAGGGAATTCCAAGGCTTCGAGCTACCTGCAGGAGACTATCTGATCGGGAGCATCGCTGCTGCCAACAGGGATGATGCTGTCTTCGACTCTCCCGATATGTTCGACATTTCCAAGCGACGGGCGCGCCACCTGTCGTGGGGCGGGGGTGCTCACACTTGCCTCGGCGCTTCGTTGGCAAGAACGGAGGCAAAAGAAGCGGTATCTGCTCTGCTAGCCGCATTTCCCAGCCTCGATATCGACCCCGAGTTCGAAGGACCGGAATGGCGGTTGAGTCCATTCTTTCGTGGTCTCGATCGGCTGCCGGTTGTCGTGAGCTGAAAGGGCAGGCCGACTATCCGTCGGCACAAAAGCGCGTCGTGTGATTGAATGCCATTCTGAGAGCACGCTCAGTGGCCGCTGGCCATAGACTTGAGCGTCGGGTCTATGAAGCGGCAACCTTTGCGGTCTCACGGCTTTGAAGTCCCGCCATGAGCACCATCGCAATCGCGAGACACGCAGCCGAAAGGACAAACGGAGCGTTGGTGCCGAACTGCAGGCTTATTCCGCCCAAGGCGGACGATGCAGCGAATGCTACATAGTAGAACAGTGTGTACCAGCTGAGCATCCGTCCCTGGTGTTCGGGCTTCGTCCGGATCGAAAGCGATGCAGTAATCCCGTTTGTGCCCGCTCCAAGGAACAGGCCTATGATTGCGGCGAGGATCAGGAACGGTGCCTGACTGGCCAGCATCGCTATGGCCAGCTGCGCGAACAGTGCCATCCCAAGCCCAACGAGAACGATCCCTTGTTGCCCAAACTTGTCGCTGGCGAACCCTCCAAGTACTCGCCCGACGAACAAGCCTCCGCCCCAGACAAGGTAGATAAACACGACGTTGCTGATGCTCCAGGCGTCGGCCACGAACGGTAAGGTCGCTTCCAATGCGCCCAGTGGTACGGCGGTGAATGCACCAGCTGCGATCAAGCGAATATGCGGGGAAGCGAACGTCAATGCACCCGACTTGCCGGGAGCTCCGCTGCCCGAAAGCAATGGGGCGACCAGAAACAACAGGAGAGCGCTTGCCGCCGAACCGTAAGCGACCGGCTCGAATCCCGCTTCCTGGGCGATTACGAGTCCGAGTGGTGGTGCGATGACAAGAGCTAACCCGTTGAGGCCGTAATAGATTCCGAATAGTTTTCCTTTCTGGCTCGAATCACTTCTCGCGCCGATCGCCCCCGCCGAGGAAGAAGCGACAACCGCAAATCCCACACCAAGTGCGAACCTCGCGAAGAGCAATGGTGCGCCGTCGGTCCAAGCGATCGCGAACGAGGCTGCAGCGGTGATCGCCGAGCCGCAAATGATCGCATTACGCCAGCTTACTCGATCAAGCCAGAAGCCCACCGATAGGCGGGCGGCAATGACGCCCAAGGCGTAAGCGCCCATTGCTACCCCGACAAATGTGGCTGACACTCCCGAGTTCGCCAATTCGAAAGGCAACGCGGCGATCTGCAACGCGAAGCTCATCGAAATCATGGCTCCGCAAACGCACAAGATCCAAAAGACGCGGTCCATTGTCGAACTCCGTTTCAGGCTATTGTGGGATACAATCGATTTCCGTTTCCGCGCCGAGTCGATGGCGGCGCGCGAGAACGGCAACCACGTCTTCTCCAAAAGCGTCAGGTATTGCGCGAACGGCCGCGGCGTTTTGCTGGACATGCTCGGCTGTGCTGGCGCCCGCGATCACCGTCGGTATCGAATTGTCAGAGAGGAGATAGCCCAGAGCGACAGTCAAAAGATTCGTGCCCGCCCGCTGACACGCCGAGGCGAGGTCACGCAGAAAGTCACGGTTTACATTGCCATCAAACCGGCCGACAAATTTCGGCTCGGACAGGCGGCCCCGTTCGATCCTTTCGTCTCCAAGATACTTTCCCGTCAGGAATCCGCCTGCCAGAGGATAATAGGGCAGGATCGAAACACCCCCATCGGCCGCTTCGTCGTACAATTCCTGCGAGCAAGTGCTGGCCAGCAGGCTTCGCTCCACCTGCATTGTCGAAAAGCCTTGTGCGCCTGATGCTCGGGCTGCCTTGCGAGATCTGCGAAGCTGATCGGCACGAGGGTCTGAGCAGCCATAAGATCGGATCATCCCACGCCGCTTGAGGTCTTCAAAGGTTTCGAGAACCAGCTCGATGTCGAGATCTGGCGGAAACCGATGTAACTGAAACAAATCGACATGGTCTGTCCGTAAACGCCTGAGGCTCTGTTCACAGTGATTTCGAGCATAACTTGCATATTCACGCGGATCGCTCGGTATCGCGTCGCCGCGGCCGAACTTTGTCGCAATGACGACCTCGGATCTGCGCTCTGCCAGCGCCTGCCCCAAGAATTCCTCTGATTTGCCATCCCCATAGATATTGGCGGTATCGAATGCGTTGATCCCGACATCCAGCGCGGCGAAAATGACCCTGTTCGATTGCCTGTAGTCGAGCCGGAGTCCGAAGTTGTTGCAGCCCAAGCTGAGCGGAGCGACGGCAATTCCCGAGCTTCCTAGCTCTCGTTTCTGCCAAGCGATTGTGTTGCAATCCGGGTTCAAGTCGGCGCTCCCGGAGGCTGCATCATCTCGAATGAGAACTGACACATCAGTCGATGCGCTTCCCATTCGTCGAGATTCATGGAGCAGAGGCGCATGGCGGCTAGCAAATCCATGAATGTCTGCAGATTTCCACTCTTGCGCTGAAAGGCTCGGCCGGCTGCCCGGATCAAGCATGCTACAGCCTCCGGCCCAGCATGCGGTCGCAGGTCTGCAGTTATGGGGTGTAAGTCGACGGGAGAGGCAATCTTTGAGAAGTCGGCCCAGATCAAGTCGAGCGTTTCGGGAAGGCTCGTTTGGCCGATGGCTCGCTGTTCGAGTGTATCCTCGAGAGTCTGCAGTGCAGCGACGCGGTGGAGGCCAGTTTGCCTGTCCCCCCAAATGCCGCAGCTACAAAATGCAGCGATGGTTGCGGCCAGCCGAACGATTCCGCTGAGAGCGTTGGAGTGGACTTTGGCACGCTGAGGAAGCAACAATCTTGCGACGTCGTGCGGAATAGATCTGCCTGTTCTGAGGACCAGGTCGACAGCATCCTTGCCGAAGAAGATCGTAAGGTCTTCCAGCAGGTCCGCCGAACTGTCGGGTGTATGGACGAGAGAGAAGCAGCGATCGACAATCGGTGAAGCGTCCCTAATGGTGCCTTCCTTGGTCTCGGTGCGAACGCTGCTTCCTTTCGAACGCGCCAATTCCTCTTGCAATCCGTCGCGGTCGGCGCGGTGAAGAAGGAGGAAGGTTGAGGGGTGCATTCCATGTAGGTGCCGGGATAGCCAGACGCTGTTGGAATCCCTTTTTCTTCCGGGGTTGCTCATCCGATCCTGGTAGAGGGCGGTGACATCTCCAGGCGTCAGCTGAACTGGCGCAACGAAGACTATGTTTGCTCCTAGTCTCTCAAGCGTTTCGAATAGGATGTCGGCATTGCCGTGATAAGCGAAATCCGGACTTGTCAGCAGGCCCGCGAAGTGATCGGTCATCGCGTCCGGTCGCGACATCAATCAGCTACCGAGGCCAAGTCTATTTGAGCGACATAATTGGCTACCAAGAGTTCGAGATCTCGCTTGAGGTCGTCGGGATCCTCTAGCCCGATGTGCAGCCTTGCGGCGGGAAGCGGGCGCGATGGATCGTCTTTCGTCGTCATTGCTTCGATCGTACTGGAGAAGCCGCCCCAGCCAACGCAATTTCCGAACAGCCGCGTCTCGTTGAGCGCGATGCCTAGCGCCGCCGCCGGACCTTGCTCAAAAACGACCGAGAAGAGCCCGCTCGCTGCGTCGAAGTCGCGACGAAACAGGTGATGATCGGGGTGGGAGGCCAAGCTGGGATGAATGACCCGATCGATGCCGGGCAGGTCGCACAACCACTTCGCCAATGCTTCTCCCGATTCCGAATGCCTCTGCAAACGAACCGACAGGCTGCGCAAGCCCCTTAGAGCGAGATAGGCGTCGTCTGGAGAAACCGCGGTGCCGCTCCTCTCGATCGCCCAGCTTAGCGAAGCAAGGCTTGGCTCGTTGCAGATTATGGCGCCCATCATGATGTCATCGTGGCCGCCGATATATTTGGTCAACGAATGCACCACCACGTCGGCACCAAGCTCAATCGGCCTGCAGAACAATGGCGTGGCCCACGTGTTGTCCACGACCAATTTGACGTCATGCGCCAACTTTACTTCGACAAGCTTCCTGATGTCGGCAAAATTGAACCAGGAGCAACCGGGGTTTTCGACATAGATGACCTTCGTGTTCGACCTTACCAAATCCAACATTGCACCGACGTCGGACGTGTCGAAGAAGTCCAGCTCTACGCCATCATGCCGTTGCAGCTCGAGACAGCTCTTCTTCAACGCTCCAAAGCTGCTGGACCCGACCAGCATATGGTCGCCGGCACGCGCGAAAGCTTTGATCGCAGTCAACGAAGCAAACAGGCCCGAGGGGACAACGAACCCTCTTGCCCCTCCTTCCAGGTCGGCCAAGGCATCTTCCAGTGAGAAGACGGTCGGCGTGCCGAAGCGTCCGTAGAAGTAGGCATCGCGCCGCTTCTTCTTTGCGTCGGCCAACGCAGTCTGTGATGAGAACATCACTGCCGATGATCGGTAAACGGGTGTATTCGACGGAACCCCTTGGTCGGCAGTCGGCTCGGGGCGTCCTAGATGCGCGAGCCGCGTCGAGCGCTTGAGATCTGGCGAGTCAGGCAATTCTCGGCTCTCGGTCAGTGATACCCGGCAGAGACCGAGCGCGGCGGAGTCGGGCCTGTTGATCTTCTTGCCAGCGCCGAAAGACATCCCTTTCAAAGTTCGATCCAGGCGAGCGGATGACCGCAAAGGGTAGCTCTACAACTCCCATCCTGCGTGCGGCGGTAACGTGATGCTGGCCGTCCACAATCAGCTGGCGCCCGTTGTTCCTTTGCGCCGCCAATCCCAGAAACCGGCTGTCGGTCTCGCTCATCAAGGCGATCTTCCGAGCGACGTTCTCTTCGCTGACCGGCCTTTGATAGCTCCAGTCGGTGGTTAGCTCCTCCAATGCCAGCATCCGAAACTCTGCCTCCAGCGCATGCTTGGCCAAGAACGCATACATGGGATGATCTTGCGGCATGACCAAAGTCTAACTGGCCTCTCGATTCTTCTTGATGCCCGGTTCGCCTCGGAAGGTCGCATGCAGGTAAAGCCGGTGCAACGTCCACCGGTCGATCGGAATGTCCGCTTCGGAAAATGCGCGTGCTATGTCGTCGACAGCGGGCTGGGTGATTTCGGACGGATCCGACAGCAATTGGAGCGCAGCCAGAAGCTTGGTTCGTGTGGCGGTTGCAAAGATATCGTCGATTGCGGTCCAATCTGACTGGGTTTCAAGACTGTAGGCGCTCTTCAGGGCGCGAGACAGGTTCCGGTAATGCGCTGGCGATTCCCCGCCACTCCCAAATGCCAGGCAGAGTTCCAACAGTTCCTCGCGATTTCCCTGTGTCCGGGGATCCCCGGCCAATCGAGCCAATCCCAGCGTGATCGGACCAAGCAAAGGCTCGGCAAAAGGCTTTTCCAACCTTAGGCTGCCCCTGTTGAGCAGAACCGCAAGGACGTCTTGCGGTAGGGCGCAAATCCGCTCTGCAGACTTGTTCAGAAGATTGCGATCTCCAAACAAGAGTTCATGCTCGAATTGCAGGCTTTCCCAATCGTCCGGGGTGTGGACGAGTGAATAGTAGCGTTCGGTTCTCTCCGAGTGGCTTCGGAATGTTTGCGATTGGCCGGCATCCGGTACGCTGACGCCTTTTTCGCGCGTCACGAGCGCTTGAAACTCGCCGTCTCCCGTATCCCGACTAAGCAAAACGAACACCGCCATGCCGTCCCAGACCTCTGCTCGGTTGGCGTGCCAGTGTTCACGATTCGCGGGATACCGGGCTGAGTGGGATGCGCGCCCTCCGTAGAGGAAGGACACCCTCACTCTGGAAAGAAAGGTCGGGATAGCCGCAATCACTTGGGCATCCATATTGTCACACCACTCGCCAAAGGCGTCGAGCGAGCCGTGCGACGCAAAATCGGGCGTAAGCACCAGCCCGGCAAGGCGGCGCTCAGCCTGATCGGCCATCTTAACGATCGTCATCCGACAGCGCCGGAATAATCAAGCTGCCACTGCGGCTACTGGTGACGGATTGATCGCTATGAAATCGCAGCATTCCTTGTAGTGCTTGTCCAGCTCGGCTTCGGTCAGATGCGTGATGCCATCCTCAAGCGACGACATCACATAGTCGACAGATTCCTTCTCAAGCTTGAAATCAAGCTTGCTGATAATGGAATAGACTACGAATTCCTCTGGCGATTTGGCCATTGCAGCCCGCGCCCGAAATGACTCGACTTGTCCTGCAACCGATCTGAGGTCCGTAGGCATGCCTTCGTTTGCGGCTACGCGCCTGAGCCAGTGGATCGATCCAACGCCGTCATCGTCTTCCCGAGCAAGCGCTCCGAGACTCTTCCGAGCTGTTTCAAAATATGCGTCAAACCGACCTGTCTTGGCCAGCCAAAGGTCCACGGAATACTCGGCCATTGTGTGAGAAAAACCGCGCCGAGTGTCGGTCGGCGTCCTTTGATAGGCAACCTGCGCAGACGTCGCTCCGTCAAAGAAGTCTTCGTATTGATCGGCGAAATATCCCATCCGCTGATAGGCCCAGCCCTCGCGCTCCATGACCTGTTTGTCCAACCCAAAATGGACGAACCAATCACCGACCATGTGCGCGTGGATAAACGGAGTAATTGAGGATCGCCCGGGCCAATCGAAGCAAGTCGAATAACCCCATGCATGATTGTCGAGGATGTCAGGAAGCATGGTCGCAACAACACCAAACTCATCCATCTGTTCTGAGGAACACATCCCGCTATCGATTACTGATAGGCAATGACCAACGATGTACATTCTTCAGCCCCTCCTCTTTCCAAGTGATTCCCGCAAATTAAAAGTGACAGAGCAGTTTCAACTGGTCAACAAAGAAAAATCTTTGACGGTGAATTGATGGAATAGAAGGCAGAATAATACGAGGTTAGATAATCGCGCTTAAATCCTGTGGTCGAACATTAGAAATGCGATCCTATCGAATGCTTGCCCCACTCAAATCAAGTGCTTGACTGTTGTTGAAAAAAGTGAATGTTACTGCGCTTGGACGGAGGGAAGTTGATGAGGCTGGAGCTTGCCTTAAGTGCGGAGAGGCCTCCCGCGCCGATGCCCGATGCCTTGGATGGCGTCGGGATGATTCGCGGCGAATACATCTTCAGGAAAGCGAGATCATACGTCCTCACCGATGAAGGCAAGCTCGCGCTCGATGAGTATCTTTCCGAGGTGCTGCGAGCGTATCCCGATCGGCCGATCTGGTATCGTTTCGCGGAACTCGATGTCGAAGAAGTCAAAGTCCTAAAGGGTGGAGACGGCCTGGATCTCAATGATCGCATCTTGAGCATGGGCAATCGCGGTGTTCGCCGGTCGATGTTGTTTCCCGAAGCGTTCCGCGAAGAAATCGCTGTCGTCGCTGCCGTGGCTGCTGGGCATAGTCGGTTCGGCGTGATCGTGCCATTCGTCGCCGATGTGCCCGAGCTCGAATGGGCCCTCGGCGAAATCTCGACCGGAGGTTGGGGCGGAAAAGTTGGGGTGATGGCAGAGATCCCGGCTGCGGTCGTCACCCTCGCGGAGATGCTCGAGCGCGGGCTCAGCCGTGTCCTTCTGGGAATGAACGACCTGACCCAGTTTACTATGGCTGCCTTCAGGGGGTCCAATCGCTATCCGGGGCTGCCGCTGGCCATGCGTCGGATGATCGAAATGGCTCGTGAGGCAACTGCGACGCGTGGCGCCGAGCTGGCTCTTGCCGGGGGCCTGAACCAAGCGCATCTCGACGCGGCCGATGAAATCGGGGCCGATGCCTGCGTCGTGCATTACTCCGATCTCCCGCGCCTGTTGGGAGAAAGCTACGCCTCTCTACCAGATTTGAGTCAGCTGGCCGCAATCAAGAGCTGGACTCGCGCCGAAATCGCCAAAAGACGGGAGGCGGCGGCCGAATTGCCGTTGGATCCCTATGGCAATTAGTCGTGCCGAACTATGCATCGCTCCGGACTCGGATGCTTCAACGCTAGTGGGCGAATGCAATCGGCAGGTGCCGGACGTCCACCTTGCCTTAAGCGGCGAGCGACCCAGTGATGACGCGAGGTCTTTTGCATCCGGAGTTGGATTGGTGCGATCCGAATACGTACTCCGGAAATCCGGCAACTACATCACGACACCGACGGGCGCGAATTCGCTCGAGTCATATCTCCGCGAAATCAACGATCTCTTTGAGCCCAAGCCAGTTTGGGTCCGCACCTCGGACTTTGAGCCTCGAGAAATCGCAACTCTTGCAGGAGGCGAGAGATGGTGGGGCGAGGACGAAAATCCCATTCTGGGAGATCGAGGTGTCCGGTTCGGGCAAGCAAATCCAGAGCCCTTTCGCGCCGAGATTGCAGCGATCGTTCGTGCGCAGCGACCGAATATGGGCCTGTTCTTTTCCTATGTAGCCGACGTCGAGGCACTCGACTTCGCGATCGAGGTTGCAAGAGACGAAGGATGGTCGGGTCCTTTGGGCACGATGATCGAGCTCCCGTCTGCGGCGCTGGCCATAGATGAATTCATGCACAGGCCGATAGAACGCGTCGTCATCGGAATGAATGATCTCAGCTCGTTGTTGCTTGGTGGCGCACGCTCTTCGTCATTCGTGAGCAAAGATCATCCGGTGGTCCGGGCACTCGTCAAACGCATCGTATCGGTCGTCCACGATCACGGAAAGTCGGTCTTTCTCGCCGGGAATTTCTGCTCGAACGAATTCGAAGCTTTGGCGCGTTTGGGTGCGGACGGACTGATCCTGCATCATTATGAGTTGCCCGAAATTCTTCCCGGCAAAATAGCTGACTATCGAAATCTGGACGTCGTTCCGCGGATCAAGGCCGAGACTGCAGCGAAGCTTACAGAGCTGGGGCTTGATTAATGGATAAGCTAACCACCCACACCTCGCCCTACTTGCAAGCACGCGATCGCAGTCTGGTCGACGATCGGTTGCAGCCGCTTGAGAAGCGGCCTGGGACGGAGCGCTCACCGTTCAAAGACTGGAGCGCCAGTTATCATCGCTCCGCCTACCGGGTCAGCGGTGATCTGATGCAATCCTACGAGCTGGCAGCGTCTTACCAGAGTATGGAAGATTTCTGGCGCGACGCCGAACTGCAGAGCTCGGCCAGCTCCCCCCAGAGCTTTTGGGACACATACGAAAGCGGACTGAGGCGGAGAATTGAGAACCAGCTCGCTCTGGTTGCAGGCGCTTCCTCTGCATTGCTTCTCAACAGCGGGATGGCGGCGATTGACGCTGCCGTTGCTGCCCTCGACCTGCGTCCGAACGACACTCTCCTTTGCCAATCGAAACACTATTTTGAGACTGAAGATTACCTCGAGAATGTGCTCGCGAGGCGCGGTGTACGAATAGAGCTCTTCGACGACGAACAGGAGCTCAATCAGAAGATCAAGAGCTGCTCTCCGAAGGGCCTCATTACCGAGAGCTTCCTCAATGGTGTTGACGTCTTGCCCATTCCCAACATCGAAAACGCTCTCGCGTCCGGCTTGCGCGTAATTATCGACAATTCAGTCTTGGGACCCGCAGCGCGATGGCTCGATTCTTATCCTTCGGATCAAATACTCATCGTTGAGAGCGGGCTCAAATATCTCTGCCATCGCTGTTCGTCTGGAGCAATCTACGGAGGATCGCTGGTGGACGAGGCTCGCGCTTACGCGCGCCGGATCGGATCGCAGCTGCAAACTGTCGCCCTGCTTCAGATCCAACCTGGAGAAATCTCGACTTTGGTGGACCGGGCTCGGTTGCATGGAGCCAACCGGCGGATCTTTGTGGAGGAGCTGGGTGCCGGTCCATGGAAATTGGTCCGCGATTGTGACGATGCGGCCGCGGCGGCCTGTCCCGCCACCGGGAAGGTCCTGCTCTCATCGGGCGGCGGATCCCTGATCTTCCTTGTGGCTGACGCGCCGTCCAAGTCACTTGCAAAAGTTCACCGAACCATCGTCGAGGAGTGGGCTGCCGAATGCACGCGTGAAGGCAATTACGCCGAGATCAAAGCCGGTTTTGGCTGGGATGCAACGACGCTTCGATCCTACGAACCGGATCCATTGAACCGCAAAGGCGGAGGCCTGTTCATCCGGGTCTCGGTCGGCGTCGCCCCTGAAGGCGAGATCAGAGATATGGCCAGGATACTCAATGAAGTTGCGGTCAACTCCATTGGAAGCGAGGCTTGACGATGCACCAACTGCCGCCACCTCTGCCGCCCACTTTCGCAACAGGCCATGCCTCGATCAGGGATGCGCGGCGCGCCATTGAGGGGATCGCCGGACTGGCCCACAGCACGTTGCGGGCGATGGCTGCAGCGCCCCTGCAAGTACCATGGTTCGAAGCCAAGACCTCGATATGCAGTCCGATCGCGACCTTGGCTTCGAACCATGGTACTTGCAGGGGCGCTGCAGCCATCGCCCGCAACGTGCTGTGGGCCAGTCCGGCGATCCCCTCAATGGCGCGCCGCGCATC
>JASJDE010000092.1 GCA_030065195.1 Erythrobacter sp.
CCTGCCGTGTTGGAAGATCATGGGCGGGAGAAGGTCAAGGGACACGGATACTCGCTGCATGCCTGCGTCCTCCGACCCGAAAGCCGCGGTACGGTACGGTTGGGATCGAGAGTGTCGTCGGCACCGCCGGTGATCGACCCAAACTTCCTCGACGATGATCGCGATATTGCCGTGCTGCGCGAAGGCGTGCGGTTATCTCATCGAATTGGGGATGCTCCGCCATTGCAGGCCTTCGGACCGACCGACCGGCACCCCGTCGACCTCAACGACGACGAAGCGCTCGACGAGTTGATCCGCAACCGCGCCGACACAGTGTATCACCCGGTGGGCACTTGCCGCATGGGGACGGACGACAACGCCGTGGTCGACCCGACGCTGAAGCTGCGCGGGCTTGAGGGCCTATGGGTTGCGGATGCCAGCGTCATGCCCAAGATCGTCAGCGGCAACACCAACGCGCCAAGCATCATGATCGGCGAGCGTTGCGCAGACTTCATCAAGGCGGCGGAAGCCTAGACCAGCGTCTTGCTCATGGTTGCAATTGGTACCGGCACGGCGCCATTTCTGTCGTACCAGTCTCGTTCCACCGCATAGCCTGCTGCGAGGTAGAACGGCTGCCCCGCCAGCGTGCCCACGAGTTCCGCAGCCACAAAGCCTTCGTCGCGGGCTGCGTTTTCTGCGGCTTCGAGAATCTTGGCGCCAACGCCTCTTCTTGCGTGTTTCGGGTGTGTGTACATCGCCCGGATTCGCGCACGTTCGATCGCCGGATCAAGCAGTCGAGCATCTCTCCCGGCGGTATGGCTCCCACCATAAAGCGTGGCGCGCCGTGACCATCCCCCACAACCGATCAGGAAGTTGTCTTCCTCGACGCAGAAATACGTCCCGTCATCGATCAGCTGGAGATCAAGGCCCATCCCAGCCCGTGAGGCTTCTATCTGTTCGGGATCGAGATAGCCTCGTTGAAGCTCCTCTATGGCGAGCTCCATCAATGCCGCGATAGCTTCGGCGTCCCGCCGTTCCGCCAAACGTATGTGCATCATGGATCATGGATAGAATAGGCCGGAGCAATTGTCTCGCCCCGGCCCATCTTCATGCACCCTCACCCGTCAGAACGACTGGCGTGCGGTCACCCCGATCGTGCGCGGTTGGCCGACGCGGAAGCCCAGCCGTGCGCGTCCGCCTCGCTCGCGGTCGAATGAAAGCAGCGCATTCTCGTCGAGAAGGTTGTTGGCGTAGATCACCAGGCTCAGGCCGCTGTCGAAGTCTACGCCTGCGCTTAGATTGACCAGTTGGTAATCGTCGAGCAGCAGATCGACCGTCGTCGATGCCGTAGCCGGAGCGCCACCGAAGGGCAGGCCGTGTACAAAGGTGCGCGGATTGTCCTCCTGGTCGGCCGGTTGGGTGAAGCGCGATCCGACGTGCTGGACCGACGCGGCAATGTATGCGTCGGCGCTGTCGCCGACCGGGAATTCATAACTCCCACTCGCGGTGAACTGGAATTCCGGCACCGACGGCAGGCGGTTGCCTTCGCGGATCCCCGTAGCCCCGGCCAGAGCCCCCGGCAGGGTGGTGTCGAATTCCGCTTCAATCCAGCTTCCCGAAAAGTTGAGGTTCAGTCCGGACACCGGATTGAATCCGATCTCAGCCTCGACCCCGGCGGTATGCGCTTCAGGGACGTTGAACACGATCCGCGAAGAGCAGCTGCCGGCATCGAGTGTCACCTGTAGGTCGCTGATGTCGTTGTAGAACCCGGCCGCGTTGAAAGTGAAATTGCCTCCCTGCGCTTTCACGCCAAGCTCGTAGTTCCAAAGGGTCTCGTCGTCGTAATCCTGAAAGCCCCCGAACAGCGCGAGGTCCTGTGCGTTGCAGAGCGGAACGTTCAGCGGATCGTTGACCCCGCCAAGCCGGAAGCCCTGCGATGCCTGCGCATTGATCGTGACATCGGGACTGACTTCATAGCTGATCAGGAATCGCGGAGTGAAACCGTCCGACGACGTCTCGTCGACCACACCCGCATCGCCATTCGCGAAAAGGCCGCCAGTGGTTATGGTGCGGACTTCTTCGAAATCGTAATAGCGCCCGCCTGCCGTCACGCTGAGCGCGTCGGCTATTTCGAAAGTCGCTTCGCCGAACACGGCGAGCTGCTCGATATTGTAGGGCAGGTCCGAGTTGAACGGGGAATCAAGGTTGGGGAAACCGTTGGCGACAGCCGCCGATGTGCCCGCGCCCAAAGTCGCGTCGGTCGCCGCCGCATAGCCGGGTGTGGGCAGGCGTTGGCGATAGAAGCGGTCGGTCTCCGAATAGAACCCGCCGATCACCCATTGCAGAGGGCCGTCATAGTCCGAAGAGAAGCGGATTTCCTGCGTGAGGGATTCGACTTCGGTGGTGTCGCGGAGGTTGGACGGCAGCAGCACCGCTGCGTCCGGATATCCGAGATCGACCGATACCGATCCGGTCAGCGCGCTGGCATCGCGGCTGACGAGGATGTCGCGGCTGGTGAAAGAACTGACCGAGGTCAGTGTGACCGGGCCGAGATCGGCCTCGACCACCATGTCGGCGATAAAGGTTTCGTCCTCGAATTCTTCCTGCAGCTGCAGGAACTGCTCGCGCTCGCCCAACTGCACCGGTGTGGTCAGGAAGGGGTTGGCGAACAGGTTGAAAAGTTCCTGCCGGTTGAAGCCGTCGGCGCTGATCTTCTGGTAGATGATACGCGGGGTGATGCTGAAACCGGTGCCGGTGTCGACCCGCAAAGCGAGGCGCCCGCCGTAACGCTCGCCGCTGTTGACGTTTTCGCCGCCGCCGGGACCCTGGGCGTCGATGAAACCGCCGTATTCGGTGTAGTAGCCGACCGCGCGGATAGCCGCGACATCGCCAATCGGCAGGTTGACCGCGCCCTTGAGATGCCAACCAAGATCGTCTTCTTCGACGATGTTTACATTGGCTTCGACCAAGCCTTCGGTGACGCCGATTTCGGGCTGGTTGGTGATGTAGCGGATTGTGCCGCCGACCGAGCCCGAACCGAACAACGTCCCTTGCGGACCGCGCAGTGTCTCTACCCGGTTGAGGTCGAACAGGTCGAGGTCGGGGGTGAACAGCGACAGCGAAATCACCGATTCATCGAGATAGACGCCAACCTGTTCCTTCACGCCCGGCTGATCACGCACGATCTGGCCGGCGGAGACGCCGCGCACGGCGACCTGGCTCTGGCCCGGACCGAGGTTTTGCACCGTCAGGCCGGCGACGTTGCGCGATAGGTCTTCGAGCGTCACCGCGCCCGAGCGCTGGATGTCTTCCTGAGTCTGCGCGTTGATCGAGAACGGCACGTCCTGGATGGTCGAGTCCCGCTTGGTCGCGGTCACCACGATCACATTGCCGCTCTGCGCTTCTTCCTCCTCTTCAGTGTCTTGCGCGAAGGCAGGCGTCGAAGCGAGGGAAAAGGCGCAACCGCAAAGGAGTGCACGGCGAAAATTGGAAGTCAAACGGAGCTGGGGGGCAAGCATCGTCTCTCTCCTTTTGTACGGATACTCGTTCTGACGCCGGAAAAGACTCCCCGATTGCGCCCATTGCAATGGCCACGCGATCGATTTGTTACAGTTTTCCTTCAACTGTATCACGCCAGCCACACCCCAAACTGGTCAAAAAAAAAGGGCCGGAGCGAACCCGTCGCCCCGGCCATCGAAAGGTGTTTGTTCGCAGGAGGAACAATGTGAGGCGGGGGAAGAGGGAGAGGAGAGAGATCTTCCCCCGCCAAACTGGTGGTTCGCTCAGGTGGTGCGAGCGAATTCGGGGTAGGCTTCCACGCCGATCTCGGCATGGTCCAGCCCGCCAACTTCGTCCTCTTCGGACGGGCGCACCCCGATGGTGTATTTGAGAGCCAGCCAAACGACGGCCGATGCCGCACAGACCCAGACTGCCGTCATGACCACGCCGACCAGCTGGCCGATGAACGTCACGCCCGCGTCCGGTGCAGCGGTCCAAGCGACAATCAACGTGCCCCAGATACCGGCAAACAGGTGGACCGGGATCGCGCCGACGACGTCGTCGATCTTGAGTTTGTCGAGCAGCGGCACGGTGAAGACCACGATCGCTCCGCCAATCGCGCCGATCAGGATCGACTGGCCGACCGTCGGTGCCAGCGGTTCGGCCGTGATCGAAACGAGGCCTGCCAGCGCGCCGTTCAGCGCCATGGTGACGTCTGCCTTCTTGTATCGCAGCTGCGTCAGGATGATCGCCGTCACAACACCGCCCGCAGCAGCCATATTGGTGTTGACGAAGATCTTCGACACGTCCGAAACGTCCCCAACGGTACCCATGGCGAGTTGCGATGCACCGTTGAAGCCGAACCAGCCGAGCCACAGGATGAAGGTGCCCAGCGTAGCCAACGGAATGTTGGTTCCGGGGAACACATTGACCTTCCCGTCAGGGCCATAGCGGCCGAGACGTGCTCCGATGATCAGGGCGCCCATCAGCGCGGCCCAGCCACCGGTCGAGTGCACCAGCGTCGAACCGGCGAAATCGGAGAACGCCCATTCGCTGTCGAGATAGCCCGCGCCCCATTCCCAGCTCACCACTACCGGGTAGATTATGCCGGTCAGTACGGTCACGAAGATGAAGAAGGGTACGATCTTGACGCGTTCGGCCACGGTGCCCGAAACGATCGAGGCCGTGGTGGCGCAGAAGACCATCTGGAAGAACCAGTCGGATGCCACCGAATAACCGGTTTCGGTATCCGCTTCGCCAACGCCCTGCATCGGGTAGATTCCGCTGAAGCCGCCGATGAAGCCGTTGAATTCACCCGGATAGGCGATGTTGTAACCGATCACCCAGAACATCAGGCCGGCGATCGAATAGAGGCCGATATTCTTGATGCATTGCGTCGATGTGTTCTTGGCTCGAACCAAGCCCGCTTCGAGCATGGCGAAACCGGCCGCCATCCACATCACCAGGAAACCACCCATCATGAACAGCAGCGTGTTGAGAATGTATGCGGTGCCGCCCGAAACAACCTCCGCGTCGGGCACGGCGGCGAGTGCCGGCTGCGCAAAAAGCCCCGCGCCAGCGGCGAGGGCAGCAAGAGTAAGGATAGAACGCTTCACTTGATGGTCCCCCGTTAGAGTGCAGTTTCGCCGGATTCGCCGGTGCGAATACGGGTTGCCGATGCGAGATCGAGCACGAAAATCTTTCCGTCGCCGATCGCTTCGGTGTTGGCGGTTTGCTGGATCGTTTCGACCACCTGCGCCGCAATGTCGTCGCTTGCAGCTATTTCGAGCTTCACTTTGGGAAGCATGTTGGTCGAGTATTCGGCACCGCGGTAAATCTCGGTCTGGCCTTTCTGGCGTCCGAAACCCTTGACTTCGGAAACGGTCATCCCGGCGACCCCGATGGCGCCCAGCGCTTCGCGGACCTCATCGAGCTTGAATGGTTTAATGATGGCGATGATGAACTTCATCCGTGCCCCCTTTGGCTCACCGGGCGTTTCCCGGCGACCGAAGAACAGCAAGAGCCGTGCCATATGGCTGGACAGGGGGTGACGTTGCGGAATCCGCAGATTCCTTCGCACCTGCACAAAACTTCGTGCCTACATTTTGATCTTCTGTTTAGAAATTAGGCAGGCCCGTACGGATATCGCCGATAGAGGCGCAGGTTGGGCTCGATCTCGACGCGCGGTTTTCCTTTGAGCATCGTCACCAAGAAGCCCCCTGCGGCAGCCGAAGGGCTATGGCCAAAGCCTGCGCAGATCACCATCGTACGGTATTGCGTCGCGATCGCCTGCGGAGATTGCCGATCGAACCGCAGCGCGCTGCCGAAGCGTTCCTGCAGGCGGGTCTGGACCCGGCCCCGCGCGATCTGGGTGCGGAGCCGCGTGTCCAGCCCGGTAACCGTGGTGCGCACTGCGTCGCGCCAGATGTTGTTCCATTCGGCCGCCGTCAGTCCGCCATCGCTCGAGAAGTCCGAATTGCCCGTCCGTTGCCCGATGCTGCGGTCCTGCGCATCGCTAGCGATATTATCGGCGGTGAAGTTTGCAGGCGGTTGCAGCGGCTGGCGGCGGATCTGGTGCTGAAACGCCCAGTAGCCAAAGCCATGCGCGGCGGCGGTGCGGCGCACCATCCGCCGTTCGGTCGTCATCGCTTCGTATCCGGCCATTGCCATGGCGATGATGTCTTGTATCTGGCCGACCACGCCCATCACTTCGCCAAATGCCGAGCGAATTCTCGAGACCTTCGCGAGCACGCCGCCGGCATCGCTCATGCGGTCGAGGACGACGCTCTCGATCTCCGCAACGAGCGCGGCTTGCATTGCATCGCGAGCCTGGCCGCGCACAGCAGTGGCGGCGGATTGCGGTTCGGTCATAGTCCTCTCCCTCGCGCGAGCGCGCTCGAAGTTCCTCTTCCGGGAAAGAAACCGGTCCGGCGTTCGCGAACCTTGGTTGGGCTTTGTCTGTCGCGACCCGGTATCCCGGGATTCCAAATGCCTGTCGGAATGCTCTCACAAAATGGGCATCCGGGCAAGACGACCACGAATTGCAGCTCATTCACTCGATTGGTTGCGCGGGTGTCGAGGGAGTCGCAACCGCGCCCAGACGGGAAGATGGTCCGATGCCTGCGCGGCGAGCCGACTATGGTGCACCTCGGCCGCGAGCACGTCCCAATCGCGCGAATGAACAATCCTGTCGAGCCGCGCGATCGGTCTCCGAGACGGGAACGAGGCACCTGGCGCGCAGATCAACCAGTCCCGACCGAACTGCCGCATCGCCCCGTTGTTGCGGCCCCAATTGTTGAAATCACCCATTACAATCCGGGGGCAATCGCCTCCCATCCGGTCAAGCGCGGCAATGATCGCGCGCACCTGGTCGCTGCGGCGGAATCCCGAAATGTCGAGATGCGATCCGGCGACCTGAATTCGCTGCCCACCGAGATGCAGCTCGCAGAACACCGCGCCGCGCGGCTCGAGCACCGGGAGGTCGAGCGCTCCGGCAAGCGCGAAGTCGAAATTGCGGCGGACCAAGAGGGCGTTGCCGTGCCAACCGAGGCTGCGTCGCCGCTTGGCCACCGGCAGGGCATGCCAACTCGTATCGTCGAGCAATGCGCGCGGGATGACGCTGGGCCGTTGTCCGAACCGCAGGTCTGCCTCCTGCAGCGCGATGATGTCGGCGTCGATTTCGCGCAGGACCGCGATGATGCGTTCGGGATCGCGGCGCCGATCGATTCCGACGCCCTTGTGAATGTTGTAGGTCGCGACCTTCAGCTCGATGGGACCTGCTCCCCCCGTCTATTCCCCGGCAATGTAGCGGTCCGTCGGTCGCGTCGGGAGCCCGTCGATACTGGTGGTTCGCCCGGCCATCTTGGCCTCCCATGCGGCCGGATCCTGCTGCCGGTGCGCTTTCTTGAGCGTCTCGCGCTCGCCTTCGAGGCTCATGAACGGGACGCCCCAACCGCAGCTGGTTTGCACGCTCTCCACCGCGATATCGAAGATCTGCCGCGTGCCGGGCATCATGGAGAAATGTTCGGCGAGTTCGCCCCAGCCATCGTCCTGGGGCAACACGGGCTTGCCCGTGCCATAGATCCGCAGGATAAGCGCTGGCTGCTGGAAATTGCAGAACATCAGCGTGAGACGACCATCAGCGGTGAGATGGGCATGGGTTTCGTTGCCCGATCCTCCCAGGTCTAAATAGGCAACGCGCGCGGGCGAAAGGACCCGGAAGGCATCGTAGCCCTTGGGGCTGAGATTGATCCGCCCTTCGGCAGCGGCGGTGGCTACGAAAAACACCGGCTGCTTTTCGATCATCGCCACATGCTTGTCGTCCAGCGCGTCGAAGAATTCAGCCATGTCGTGTCTCCTAGTGACGATCAGAGGAAGTCGCGCAGCACCTTTATGAACCGGTCGAACTGGTCGTGATGGAGCCAGTGCCCGGCCTTGTCGAACTCGATGACTTTCGCAGTGCTGAAGTGCTCGAGCCGGCCGTCCTTTTCCGGGTTCGAAGCCCAGCTGTCGGCGCCGTAGAGAAGCAAAGTCGGGCAAGTGATCGCGCCCCAAGTTGCTTCCATGAACTCGTCGGCGACGTCTTCTACACCCCAGACGTTGAGGTGCGGGTCGAACTTCCAGCTGTATGTGCCATCTTCGTTGCGGTTGACCCCGTGGATGGTGAGGTGCCTCGCCTGATCCTCTGTGAGGTAGGAATTCTCCTCGATCATCCGCGCGAATGCCGCTTCGATGCTGTCATACTTGCGCGGCGTGCGACCGGCAGCCTTGCGCTTCTTCTCGATCCATTCTCGCATCCGCTGAGGGTAAGGTGTTTCGCGCTGTTTCGCCTTCCATTCTGGCGACGGGCCGAGCCCTTCGATGGCGACCAGCTTGGTCACCATGTCAGGAAACATCCCGGCATAGCGCAGCGCAACGTTGCCTCCCATCGAGTGCGAAACGATCGTCACAGGGCCGCGCCCGAGCTGGTGCACCAGCTGGGCGAGATCGTAGACCATGTCATTCGAATTGTAGTTTCCGTCCGACACCCAGTCGCTGTCGCCGTGGCCACGGTGGTCCATCGCGACGACATGCCAGTCTTCGGCGAATTGTTGCGCGACCCAATCCCAACTTCTCGCATGGTCGCGCCCGCCATGGACCAGAACCAGAGGCGGTGCATCCTGATTGCCCCAATCGAAATAGTTGAGCTTGAGGCGCTGGGAGATGAAAGTCTGGGAAGTGGGGCCTGATCCATTCATGGGTCAGGCTTTGCCGCGATCTTGCGCGGCCTGCAACCTTACCTTTCCTTGGTCGCCGAAAAGGTCAGGTCGGGGTTCTTCTCGACCTGATAGTTCACATCCCAAGGGCTCTTGGCCATGAAGACGAGATCGCCGTCGCGATCTTTGGCAAGGTTCGCGCGGTTGAAGCTCTCGAATTCATCGAGCGCTTTCTGCTCACCCTTGAGCCAGCGCGCGGTGGCAAATGGCGATGCTTCCAGCCCCGCTTCAACCTTGTATTCGGCCTCGAGCCGCGCGATCAGCACGTCGAGCTGGAGCTGGCCGACCACGCCGATAATGTGCTGCGCGCCAATCTCCGGGTAGAAAACCTGGATCACACCCTCTTCCGACAGGTCGTCCAAAGCCTTGCGCAATTGCTTGGTCTTGGTCGGGTCCTTGAGCTGCACCCGGCGCAGGATTTCCGGCGCGAAGTTGGGCAGGCCGGTGAAACGCACCACGTCCTTTTCGCTCAGCGTATCGCCCACGCGCAGGGTCCCGTGGTTGGGAATGCCGATAATGTCGCCCGCTTGCGCCGTGTCGGCGATCTCGCGATCCTGCGCGAAGAACAGGATCGGCGAGTGGATCGCGATTGGCTTGCCCAGCCCTGACGGCGTCAGCTTCATCCCCCGTTTGAAGGTGCCCGAAACCTGCCGCATGAACGCGATCCGGTCGCGGTGGTTGGGGTCCATATTGGCCTGGACCTTGAAGATGAAGCCGGTGACTTCGCCATGATCGGGTGCGATCTGGTCCTCGCCCGCCGGTTGCGGGCGCGGCGGCGGGGCGTGTTTGGCGATGGCATCGATAAGCTCGGTCACGCCGAAATTCTTGAGCGCCGATCCGAAATAGACCGGAGTGAGGTCGCCATTGCGATAGGCTTCGAGGTCGAATTCGGGATAGCCGACCTGCGCAAGCTCCGCCTCTTCAGCGAATTCCTCGGGGATCGCGGGGTCGTTGTCGCGCTGACCGAGAAATTCCTTGGAAGGCCCTTCGGGTCGGTTCACCTCGCCGGTGGCAAAGTCGAGAATACCTTCGAACTGCCCGCCCATTCCGATCGGCCAGCTTTGCGGTGAGACATCAAGCGCGAGCATGTCGGCGACCTCGTCCAAAGTCTCGAACGGGTCGCGACCCTCACGGTCGACCTTGTTGACGAAGGTGATGATCGGCACCGAGCGCAAGCGACAGACTTCGAACAGTTTGCGGGTTTGCGGCTCGATACCCTTCGCGGCGTCGATCACCATCACCGCGGAATCGACCGCAGTCAGCGTGCGGTAGGTGTCTTCGGAGAAATCCTCGTGCCCCGGCGTGTCGAGCAGATTGAAGGTGATCGTCTCACCGTCATACTCCTTCTCGAACGTCATCACCGACGATGTGACCGAGATACCGCGCTGCTGCTCGATTTTCATCCAGTCCGACCGCGCGCGACGCTGCTGCCCGCGCGCCTTGACCTCGCCCGCAAGATGGATCGCGCCGCCTTGCAGCAGCAGCTTCTCGGTCAGCGTGGTCTTACCCGCGTCAGGGTGCGAGATGATCGCGAAGGTTCGGCGATTGGACATGTTAGATCGGCGCACGGGTCAGCCGCGCAGCTCCGCCCCCTGCTTCGCCGCCGCCGCTACAATCGCATCCGAGATCGCCTTGAGGTCGGCGTCCTTGTAGGTCTTTTCCTGCGGCTGCAGCGTGACTTCTACCGCGAGCGATTTCTTGCCCTCGGGTAGGCTGCCGCCGGTGAACTGGTCGAAGATGCGGGCGTCGACGATGTTGGCCTTGTCCGCTCCCTTAACCGCGCGCAGCAGTTCGCCTGCCGGCAAGTTGGCCGGAACGACGAATGCGAAGTCGCGAGTGACCGCCTGCAGCGCGGGCGGCGCGTAGGTGGAGCGGGCGAACCCGGCAGCGGTTTTCTTCGCCGGGATCGCATCGAGGAACAGCTCGACCGCTGCGACCGGACCATCGAGATCGAACGCCTTCAGCGTCGCCGGATGCAGCATGCCGAAGCGTGCCAGCACCTTTTTCGGTCCGAGGCGCAGAGTTGCCGATTGACCAGGATGGAACTGGGTTCCGTCCCCGTCGACAACCGGCTCCATCACCATCAGCTTGGCCGCAGGCGCGCCCGCCGCTTCGAGCAGCGACAGCGCCAGAGCCTTGGCATCGAACGCGTCGAAATGAGTCGACTTGCCGCTGGCCCAGCCGCGCTGGACCTTCTCACCCGCCAGCACGATGCCGAGCGCCTGCCGCTCGTCGCTCAAGCCATCGGAGCCCCGGAAGTACCGCCGCCCGAGCTCGAACAGCCGCGTGCTCGCCGCGCCGCGATCGGCGTTGCGTTTGGCTGCGATCAGCAGGCCGGGCAGCAGCGAGGGCCGCATGACCTTCATGTCCTCGCTGATCGGATTGGCAAGCTTCCAGAGGTCGTCGGTCGCGGTGAAATGCGCTGCTTCTGCTTCGGGCAGGAACGACCATGTCACGGCTTCGTCGAGACCGCTGGCTGCCGCTGCGCGGCGCAGCTTGCGCTCGACCAGCTGCTCGGGCGTCGTTGTCGGGCGCGCGACCCCATCCACACGCGGCAGCGCCACGCTGTCGACCTTGTCGAGGCCGTGGATGCGTACGACCTCTTCGACGAGATCGGCAGTGCCTTCGATGTCGTGGCGACGCAGCGGACAAGTGACCTGCCAATCGTCAGAAACCGTGAAATCGAGGCTTTCGAGAATGCGTTGCTGTTCGTCATCTGGCACCTCGACCCCGCCGAGACGGGTTGTCTGTGCAGTGTCGAATTGCAGCACTTTTGGCTCGCTCGGCGGAGCACCGGCATAGACCGCCTCGCTCACCGATCCGCCGCCCAATTCGGCGATCAGCCCCGCGAGCAGGTCCAGCCCGTCGGAGACGAATTCCGGATCGACCCCGCGCTCGAACCGGGTGCGCGCATCGCTGGCGAGGCCGAGCTTGCGTCCGGTCACACCGATCTGCGCCGGGTTGAAATAGGCGACTTCGAGCAGGACATCGGTTGTATCGTCGCTGACGCCCGTCAGCTCTCCGCCCATGATCCCCGCGATGTCGTGCGCGCCATTATCGTCGGCGATAACCGTCATGCTGGGGTCGAGCGTGTAGGTCTTCTCATTGAGCGCCAGTACCTCTTCGCCGTCCGTGGCGCGCCGGGCTACCACCGCGCCCTGCAATTTGGCGACGTCATAGGCATGGGTTGGGCGACCATAGGCCAGCATCACGTAGTTGGTGAGGTCGACAAGCAGGTTGATCGGGCGTTGGCCCGCGCTCTTCAATCGCTGCTGCAGCCAGTCGGGCGACGGGCCGTTCTGAACGCCAGAAACGACCCGCGCGAAGAAAGCCGGGCAGCCTTCCGGATCGTCGGTGCGGACTTCGACCGGGCATTCGCCGGAAGCTGCAAACTTGGGAAATGCGATCGGCTTGAGCGTGCCCAAGCCTGCCGCCGCAAGATCGCGGGCGATACCGTAAACGCCCATGCAATCCGGGCGGTTGGGGGTAATCGCGACGTCGATCACCGGCGAAGAGCCCTGATAGTCGGCGAAGCTGTGACCTACCGGCGCATCGTCCGGCAGCTCGATAATGCCGTCATGTTCATCGCCAAGCTCGAGCTCGCGCACCGAGCACATCATGCCATTCGATTCGACGCCGCGGATCGCGCTCTTGCGCAGCTCCATGCCGTTCGCGGGGACCACTGCACCGGGCAGGCCGAGCACGCCCTTCATCCCGGCACGCGCATTGGGCGCACCGCACACGACCTGCAGCGGATCGCCCTCGCCGGTGTTGACGGTGAGCACCTGCAGCTTGTCGGCATCGGGGTGCTTCTCGGCGGTCAGCACTTCGGCCACGCGGAAGCCCGCGAGCCGCTCGGCCGGATCTTCGACACCTTCGACTTCGAGCCCGATCGCGTTGAGCGTGTTGACAATCTCCTGAAGCGACGCCTCGGTTTCGAGGTGGTCCTTCAGCCAAGTGACCGAGAACTTCATGCGCGCGCTCCCACACCGGCGGAAAGAGTCGGCTGGTCGAACGGCGAGAAGCCGTAATGAGCGAGCCAGCGCGGATCGCCGTCGAAGAAGGCGCGCAGATCGTCCATCCCGTATTTGAGCATGGCGAGCCGGTCGACCCCGAGACCCCATGCGAAGCCCTGCCACTTGCCCGAATCGAACCCGCCCATTTCGAGCACGCGCGGATTGACCATGCCGCTGCCGAGCAGCTCCATCCAGTC
>JASJDE010000093.1 GCA_030065195.1 Erythrobacter sp.
TGATGCCGCAGGTGACACGGACGCCGCGCGCTTTCGCTTCGCGAACAAGGCCGAAGCCCCGACCGGTCGTGACCTGGCGAATATGCAGCCGCGCGCCGCTCAGCTCCGCCAATCCGATGTCCCTTGCGATCGCCAGTGCTTCGGCCTCTGCGGGGGCGCTCGGCAGGCCGAGCCGGGTCGCAACCTCGCCCGCGGTGGCGGCCGCCCGCTCGGTCAAACCGCCATCCTCCGCATGAGTCACAACCACGAGATCGAGCATCGCCGCATATTGCAGCAGCCTCAGCATTACGCCCGAATCGGCGATCCATCGCCGTCCGGTGGCGATCCCGCGTGCTCCGGCATCGCGCATCAGCGCCGCTTCGGCCAGTTCGGTGCCTTCGAGCCCGCGCGTGGCCGCCGCCAGGGGATGCACCCACAAATCCGGCTTACCGCTCTTCGCGATGTAATTGACGCGGCTGGGATAATCGAGCGGCGGCGTCTGATCGGGCATCAGGGCCGCGCGGGTGATCCCGCCGAAATGGAATGCAGGCTTGTCCACCGCGAACACGCCGAGATCGACGAGGCCGGGTGCCACCAGCTTCCCGCCTGCATCGATCCGGTCGTCACCGTCTTGCGGCGCGATGTCCCTTCCAACGGTTTCGATCAGACCATCGACCAGCCGTACCGCGCCCTGCGCCAGGCCTTCGGGAGTGACCAACCTGCCGCCGGTTATCGTGAGTGGCCGTCTCTGCTTCATGCCGCCCACCCTTCGACGCCCCGCGCGCCCCTCGTCAGGATATCGAGGCTGGCCATACGAATGGCGACCCCCATTTCGACCTGCTGGGTGATAATCGAGCGATCGATCATGTCGGCCACTTCGCTGTCGATCTCCACCCCGCGGTTCATTGGCCCGGGGTGCATAACCAACGCGTCAGGCGCTGCGCAGTCCAGACGCTTTTTCGTCAGGCCGTAAAGGTGGTGATACTCGCGCGCCGAAGGAATGAATTGCCCGGACATGCGCTCCGACTGAAGCCTCAGCATCATCGCCACGTCAGTTCCGCCCAGCGCCGCGTCGAAATCGTGAAACGCTTCGACGCCCATCGCGTCGATTCCGACAGGCATCAGTGCGGGGGGAGCACAGGCGCGAACCTGAGCGCCCATGGCCTGCAGGCACAGGATGTTCGATCGCGCGACCCTGCTGTGAAGGATATCGCCGCAAATCGTCACTGTCAGACCGGTGAAATCCTCTGAAGTATGCCCACGCTTCTTCAAAGCCTCGCGCAAAGCAAGCGCATCCAGCAAGCCCTGAGTGGGATGTTCGTGACTGCCGTCGCCAGCATTCAAAACGGGGCAATCGACCTTGTCGGCGATCAGCCGCGTCGCCCCGCTCGAACCATGCCGGATCACGATCGCATCCGCGCGCATCGCATTGAGCGTGATCGCTGTATCGATCAGCGTTTCGCCTTTCTTCACCGAGCTTTGCGCCGCATGCATGTTCACGACATCGGCGCCAAGCCGCTTACCGGCGATCTCAAAGCTCAGCAGCGTCCGGGTCGAGTTCTCGAAAAAGGCGTTGATTATGGTCAACCCGCCCAGAAGCCCGACATGCTTGGTGCTCTGCCGGTTCAATTCGACCCATTGTTCGGCCTGATCGAGCAGATAGAGGATCTCGTGCCGCTCAAGCTGTGCAATGCCGAGCAGATCGCGATGCGGAAAGGCCAGCCGACCCGCCGGAAAGCGGCTGTCGCCTGCGCTGGATGGTGCGTCTGTCATTAAAGCCACGCCGTTAGACGAGTGCTGTGGGTCACTCAACCCACTCGGCAACGCGCTCCCCATGGAAGTTTAAGGAATAAGTGCCTAGATATTGACCTGTTGAAGTGCCGAAATCGTCGGCAGCGTCGCGCACAAGGAACACCTACGCATGAGTTTCGCCGGAAAAGTCTGGAAATTGCTGGTCGGGGTGAAAGACGCCTTGGTCCTGGTTTTCATGCTGCTGTTCTTCATCGCATTGTTCAGCATCCTGACCATGCGCCCCAGCCCAGGACAGGTTCGGGAAGGTGCGTTGCTGATAGATCTCGACGGATATGTCGTCGAAGAACGATCCGAAGTGGATCCGCTCGCATTCCTGATCAGTGGCGAGGCTCCGGTTGGCGAGTATCGCGTCCACGATCTGGTCCGGGCGCTCGACGGGGCCGCCGGTGACGAACGGATCAAGGCGGTTGTGATCGATATGACCGGCTTCATCGGCGGCGGCCAGGTCCACCTCCAGGCCGTCGGCGAAGCGATGGACCGCGTCCGCAAGGCGGACAAGCCGGTTCTGACCTACGCCCTCGGCTATGGCGACGACCAAATGCATTTGGCCGCGCATGCCAGCGAAGTCTGGGTCGATCCGATCGGCGGCGCGCTTATCGCCGGTCCGGGTGGCAGCAACCTCTATTACGCGGACCTGCTCGACCGGCTGAACATCAACGCGCGAATTTATCGCGTCGGTGAGTTCAAGTCGGCCGTCGAACCCTATTCGCGCAACTCGATGTCGGAGGAAGCGCGCGAGAACCTCGCAGGGCTGTTCGGAGCGCTTTGGGAGGAATGGCAAGCCAACGTGAAGAAGGCTCGCCCAGCCATCGAGCTGGAGCGGGTAACGGGAGACCCCGTGGCATGGGTCGAAAACGCTCAAGGCGACCTTGCCGAGGCGGCGCTCGACGCCGGGCTGGTCGACAAGCTCGGCAGCCCTGCCGAATTCGGTGAGCGTGTGGCCGAGCTGGCCGGGGAAGACACCTGGAGCGATGCTCCGGGATCCTACGCCAAGACCGAGCTTGCTCCGTTCCTCGCGGCCACCACGCCGTCACGGGACGGCAAGGCAATCGGCATCGTTACGGTCTCCGGCACTATCGTGGATGGAGAAGCCGGTCCCGGCACTGCCGGCGGTGCCAGGATCGCACGTATCCTCGACGAAGCGCTCGACGACGACCTTGCAGGACTTGTCGTTCGTGTGAATTCGCCGGGGGGCTCAGTCACCGCCTCGGAAGAAATCCGCCGCGCCATCGATCGCTATCGCGCAAAGGATATTCCGGTCGCGATCTCCTTCGCCAATGTCGCCGCAAGCGGCGGCTATTGGGTCGCCACCGCAGGCGATCGGATCTTCGCCCAGCCCGAAACGATCACCGGTTCGATCGGCGTCTTTGCCGTGATCCCGACATTCGAGGACGCTGCTGCAGACCTTGGCGTCAACGCCGACGGTTTTCGCACGACCCCTTTGTCGGGTCAGCCCGATCTGCTCGACGGGCTAAGCCCCGAAGTGGACGCAATCCTGCAAGCATCGATCAACGACACCTACAGCGACTTCCTCGAACGGGTAGGCGATGCGCGCGGATTGGAAACCACCGCCGTGGACCGCATCGCGCAGGGTCGCGTGTGGGACGGCGGCACAGCGCGCCAGCAGAATCTCGTCGATCAGTTCGGCGGGCTCAAGGATGCTCTTGCCTGGACGGCCAGCGAAGCTGGACTTGAGGAAGACGGTTGGCATGCCCGCTTCCTTGGGCAGGCGACCGGTCAATACGACTCGCTGATCCGCCAACTGGTTACGGGTTCGGGCGAAGGTCAACGCAGCCGTCGGGGCGACCTGTTTGCGATGGCGGCCGATCAGCGTGCGCAGTTGATCTCGCGGATCGGCAGCGATCTGGAAGTCCTGAGCGGAGCGCAAGGCGTACAGGCCTATTGCCTCGAATGCCCAAGCGAACCGAGCGCTTCGCGCCTGTCGACCAAGGATGCGATGTCCCTGTTCGGGCAATTGCGTTCCCTGGTCGCGAACTAAGCCCCCGCATTCCCGCTTGCCAACCGGGTGCCCGCAAAGTAGATGCGCGCGCCTGTCCAGGGCATCTCCAAAGGACGGGCGCGTAGCTCAGTGGTAGAGCACACCCTTCACACGGGTGGGGTCGCAAGTTCAATCCTTGCCGCGCCCACCATCCTTTCCGTGGCTTAGAGAAGGTGGGGTCTGTATCCATGAAAGGATATGGAAAACTTGCCGTGGGATTTTCTTCGGCCTGCCAATGAACACCTGTCAGTGGCGGAAGCATTGCACTTCAACTCCAGGCTTGCGAGCTGCGAGAGATTGGGACCACAGGCAGTCTTTGTATTTCCGCCGCCGGATGTCCGAACTTGGAGGGTGGAAGCGAACCTTCGTCCATGCTGAGTGTTTGGGCGCTTCAGGCGTCGATGCTATTCTAACTGTCCAGTCGCAAATCCTGACCGATGTGTGGGCCCGGCAAGTAAACCGCGTCAACATCGGTCAACCTACAAGTCCGACTACGCTGATCTTCAGGCAAGGCGAACCCGCGAAATCTGGCCGCTTGCGCTGAATACTCTTGTAGAGGCTTTTATGAGGCTCCCACCAGCATGGAGAGGCCCGCCCACACGCACACCCGGTGCTCGTACGTTGGCTGTCTCTGGGTCGAGAGCTGAAGCTCTGCTTTCCATTTCTGAGAGCCAAAGGCCGGACATTCTGCTGACGACCCATCTTCTTCCGCCGCTGTATGACCGAGATTGGGAGTGGAAGAGGCCAAAGCACTGGACGCCACGCAACCCCACTCTTCGAAGGTGTTGCAGGACGTCACCTCGAAACAATGTGCTGGAATTGCCATCAATGATATGTCGCGGATAGATCGGCAGAGTGCGCTGATCGCCAACAGGCGTGTCCCCTACTCCTCCCACCACTGATAGGGGCATCGCGCCAGATATCCCAATGCCGCGTAGAGGCTTGGCGAGGGGCTCGGCTTGCAATCGTCTGCAACATCCTCGTCATTGTCATTTGCAGAAATCGCTGCATGGATCGAGCCGGTCTGCGTGACCTTTATTGGCTTAGAGTTCCGAGTCAGATTCGGTTTGCGAATTGCATGTGCAACGCCGGATCGAGCTTGGGTTCTTGCAGTCGGATAACTTTGCGATGTGTTGGGCATCTTGCTGACTTTCTGAATTGGATCCTTGCGGATTGGGATTTGTGGGGAATGGAGCCACCGGTCGGTGACCAGTGGCTCCAGTGCTTCGCCCAAAGGAGGCACAATCGGCGAAGCTGAGTTGGAGACTTGCGAGTTCCGGGCTCCACCGGGTCAAAAGCCAAAGGCAATGCCGACCCGCCCTCCGGTGCTGTCCGGAGCCGTGGAGCCCGCTACGCCAGCGGAAATGTAGACCCGCTCGGAGACGCGCGCCGCAATCGATCCGGCAAAGCCTTGTTCGCCCTGATAGGTCGAGGCGTTCAAAGTGAAGGAGATGGTGCTGTCTGGCACCACCATCTGCCCGCCAAGCGCCATCGAAGCGGCGATCCCGCCCTGGGCCCGGCGGTCGACCTCGGCGAGTTGGAACTCCAGCCCTGTCACCCGTCCTTCGAGAGCGCCGACCCGGTTGGTGAGTTGATCGAACTGCGTCAGTGTCACCTGACCGAGCGCAGGCGCTGCTTGCGGGCTGGATGCAACCTGCTGTGAGAATGCAGCGGTCGCAACCTTGCGCGTACCAGCATCGACGTCAGCATCGGCGGGCGGTTCGGGCACATTCTGAGGTTCGTCCAACAGTGCTACCTGAACCGGCTCACGCGGCGAAATCCCTGCCGTTCGCGCTTCGCCCATTGGCTCAGCGGCCTCTGCAACAACGATACTGTTTTCGACCAACCGAGATGCATCGGCCGTTTTCACCCCTTCCCCTGGGGCATGAACCAGACCACCATCGACGCTGGTCGCCATAATCGTTGGCTGTGTGGTGGGCTTGGTCGAGACGGGTGCGATCGATGCACGGCTTGACTCCACCGACTGAGTGGTCCGCGCGCCCGTGGTCACGAGAGACGACGATGTCGACGCGCTTGAAGAGCTGCCAATCGGGGCGCTGGAGTAGCCGAGATTCCCGGCGGCATCGACCGTTACGTAGAAGAGCGATCCCGTTTGCGCCGCATTGGAGTCTGCGGTGGGCAGGCCGGGAATGGTGACGGTGACCGGAGCTGTGGCTCCGAAGCCCGAACCATCCTGTCCGATCACGATCTGGTTTATCCGGGTGGTGACCGCGCCAGCGCCGAGTGCAAAAGAGGCTGCATGGAGCGCGTTCGAGCCGGTGCCGATCGCGCCAGAGAAATCCGCCGAAGCGCTTGAGGAAGACCCGAGCGCCAGCGACGAACCTCCGCTGGCATTGGCGAAGGATCCCAGCGCGGTGCTGTTGATCCCGCTCGCGCTCGATATTGCACCCAGCGCGTAGGACAGCGGACCCGTGGCTTTTGCGTCCGGGCCGATCGCGGTCGAGTAATCTCCCGTCGCCTCAGAACCTTCATCATCGGCATCCACAGGACCGTCTCCGCCAATCGCGATCGCACTGATCGCGCTCGCGGTCGTCTTCTTGCCGAGCGCAAAACTAGCTTCGCCCAGCGCATCGGCATCCTCTCCTATGGCTATCGCGCCCGCGACAGTCGATTGAGCCGAGCGCCCCAGGGCGATGGTGCCTGTGTCATCGGCTGTGGCCAGAGAACCAATCGCGACGGATTCGATCGCGGCACTGGACTGACTGCCGACGGCGACCGAATCCGCTCCTGATGCCAGGCTGCTGTCACCCAAGGCGGTGGAATTGGCACCCAACGCATCGGACTCGACCCCAAGCGCAACGCTTTCTGTTCCGCTTGCAACAGCATTGGCGCCAAATGCCGATGACGAACTGCTGTTTGCTTGCGCACCGGCACCGATGGCAGTGCTGTTTGTAAATGACGAATTCGCCAACCGACCGATTGCGACGTTGCTCGGACCGATCGCTTGAGCCCCAGCGCCCAGTGCAACCGAACTGATACCCGAAGCGATGGCAGAATGCCCGATTGCAGTGGAATCAAAGCCCGACGCTGCGGCACCTTCACCGATGCCGGTTGCACCTTCATCAGATGCCGACGACGAACGTCCGATCGCGGTGGTAGCGATATCGGTGGCTTCAGCGCCGTCTCCAAGGCTGGTTGCACCGTCCGCAGACGCGATTGTCGCGTCACCCACGGCAGTGGAATTGGTGCCCGTGCCGTCCGTTACGAGATTGACCCCGCCAATCAGTCCGGCAATCGCTGTATCAAGCTGATCCTTGTTCACCGCATCATGGGCATTGACTGCATCGGCGACGTTTACGATGCGACGTTCGTTGCCCGATGAGCCAACCGAAACCGTGTTGACCGTATCGGCAATCGAATCCGCACCGATAGCCGTTGAGTTAAGAGCGGTGGCTTGCGCGCCTTCACCAAGGGCTACGGCATTAAGGCCGCTGACCGAGCTGTTCACACCGATCGCAACGGCGTTGGATGAGCTCACATTCGCTGCCTCACCGATGGCAACACTATTGGGGGCTGTCACGATGACGGCCGTTCCCAGTCCGATACTATCGCGCGCATCGACAAAGGCGTCGGCACCGATAGCGATCGCATTGATGCCGAATGCCTCAGCCCCGATTGTTGAATCCACGTCATCGCCATCGCTACCAATGGCAATCGCTCCAGCTGCGGAGGCTTCACTGCGCGCACCCAAGGCAACGCTGTAGTTACCCGAGGCATCGGCTCCGAAACCGAACGCGGAGCTTTCCGAGCCAGTGGCATCGGAATTTGCGCCGGCCGTCGTCGCTCTCAGGCCTGTGGCCACGCTCGCTTGACCAAGCGCGGTGCTATCGACATTCGTGGCCAAGGCACTATCGCCAAGCGCAAGGGAATCTTCACCCGTTGCATCGGCTTCATGTCCGATGGCTACGCTGCTATTGGCGGAGGCGATTGCAGCGCTGCCAATTGCAATCGAAGCAGACGTGGCTTCAGAATCGGTCCCGACAGCGACAGAATCGCTGCCATTGGCGTCGGCATCGTCGCCAACCGCGGTCGAACGATTGCCGGTTGCCGTTGCGCGATCGCCGCATTCAAGCGTGTCGGTGACAGGCGTGCCACTGACGGTCCCGTCGCGGCAAGCATCCTGCGCCATGGTATCGGCTGGCAGCAAGGCGCAGCCGAGCACGATAGCCGATGCGCTCAACGCCAAAGCGTGTTTGGAACTACAAGATTTTCCAGCAGCTTTCAGACCAGCTTGCTTGGTGTTTTCGAAATAAGTCATAATTGCCTCCTTCAGATTGATGAGGAGACAGTTGGCCGGGTCCGGCACTTGATGCTTGACGGGCGCATGAACTTTGCATCAAGATTTCATGAATTTCGGCGCAAATGCGCGCGGAATGGGGGCGATTGCGGCGGAAATGATCTATCAGTTTGAAGACTTCAAACTCGACACGGATCGCCACGAACTGACCAAGGCGGGCGCTTCGCTTGCCGTAGAGCCGCAAGTCTTCGCACTGCTGGAATTGCTCGTCTCCAATCCCGACCGAATGATTCCGAAAGATGAGATTATCGAGAAAGTCTGGAATGGACGGATCGTCTCCGACGGTTCGCTCAACACGCGGATCCGATCGCTGCGAAAGACGCTAGAAGATGATGGCCGACAGCAGCGGCTGATCAAGACCCACCATGGACAGGGTTTCCGGTTTGTGGGCAATCCCAAGACAGAAGGTCACAGCAGCGAAGCCAGTGCGAGCGAGGAGCAAACCGCCCTCGCGCTCCCAGATCGCCCTTCGATCGCGGTCTTGCCGTTCGACAATATGTCGCCGGATCCCGAGCAGGAGTTCCTGGCTGACGGGATGTGCGAAGACATCCTCACAGCGCTTTCAAAGGACCCACAATTGTTCGTGATCGCGCGCAATTCCACCTTCAAGTATAAGGGACAGGCGGTCGATGTGCGCGAAGTGGGGCGTGAACTGGGGGTCGCCTATGTTCTCGAAGGCAGCGTGCGAAGTAGCGGCGAACGTTTGCGAATAACTGCTCAGCTAATCGACGCGCGGACGGGCGAACATATCTGGGCCGAACGCTACGACCGGCAAAGGGAAGACATCTTCGCGCTGCAGGACCAGATGACGCGGCAGATCGTATCGGAACTTCTCGGCGAGCTGATCACGACAAATGACCAAGCCAAGATTTGGGTCGGCGGGACAGAAAACTTCGACGCCTGGCAAGCAGTCGTCCGGGCCACAGCTCTGGTTGCGACGATGGAACGCGCCAGGATGATCGAAGCAGTGCGATTGCTCGAAACGGCGATAGAGTTCGACCCGCTCTATGCATCAGCTCACGTTGTGCTCGCCAACGCGCACTTTCACTTCGCGATCAACGGCTGGTCCGATGATCCAACCGAATCTCTGGCGGCCATTGCAAAGCACGCCAAGTTGGCGCTCGACATCGACCCGACAGAACCGCTCGCAACTGCGCTGCTATCGTTCATCGCACTGGCTTCCGGAGATCTCGATGAAGCAGATCGCTTGGCGACCAGTGCGGCGCAACTTGGGCCGGACATCATCGCCAATATCATCATGGTAGCCATGGTGTTTGTTTATGTTGATCGCTTTGATGCCGCTACCAAGTTGACCAACCATGCGCTCAGACTAAGCCCAATCGCGCGAACCACTATCTCCACCACAGCTGCATTCGTGTTTACCTCGTCCGACGATTTCAACGCCGCACTCCGCCATGCGGAATCCTTGCTGGGTGATGATCCTCACAATCTGAATGGCCTTGTTGCGGCTATCATATCGCATCAGAAGTTGGGTCAGACTGGCGACGCCGCGCAGTATGTTGATCGTCTCTTGAGAGCGTTTCCCGAATTCGCGATCGAGCGCTATCTGGCTTCCAGATTTCTGGCCACTCACCCAGTTGGCGAACGCTCGCGGTCTGCCTTGCTCGCAGCCGGCCTCCACGCCTAACAATGCTCTTAGGCAACTATGTCCCGAAGTTCGGGCCGACGCCGCTGGGCGACCAAGAATGTCGGCTCTGGTATCACCTGAATGCTGCCGCGCATTCCGAACTGGGAAACAATGAGTTTGAGCAAGACCGCTCATTCAGAACCATCGCAAACACCCCAATTCTTCGCTCTCTCGTAGTCTTCAGACAGGCAACTATCCACTCAATGGGCGGCCCGAGGAACGCCTGATTCCAGCGGAAGTTCTAGAACGGACACCATCGCCTGATTGGCGGAGACAATTGCTGTATAGCCTTCTGCAATTGGGTCGTGAGCTGACCTCACGCATTTGTCTTACGTTGGGCGCGATGCTGAGGTGCGGCAATCGATCTGCCTAACCAGTAGTCAGATGAAGAGCGCGCAGTGCCGAGAGTGTCGAATGCACGGACGCGCCAGCCAATGGCTTGCCAGTCCGGACGTCCTTCTCCGCATTCAGCTCGCGTTTGATCGCGTTGGCGTTAACCCGATACCAACTTCTTCAAACCGGTCGTCGGTGCTTCCATTTCAATGCCCTCAAGCCCCCGAGTACGGATCGTAACTAGCGGGCGGGAGGTCTCCCCTCGGCGACTCTTCGCTTGTGACCGGCGGCGGCGGCGGGGGCTCACTCGCATCCTCGCCCGCCCACATGAAGCCAGCTGCGATTACCGGAGCCCCCAGTAATACGAAGCACCCGATCACCACCCGCAACCCTTCACGCAGCGGAAGTCGTCCCGTCAGCATCATCGCTCCGACCAACGCCACAGCCAGCACGCACACCCCGACCGCAAGCGATCCCAGAAGTACGCCGTTGATCCAGTCGAGCGACGACGCGACCGTGACCGCCCCATCGGGCTCTATCAGGCTGGCCTGCCGGGAAATCTCGATTGCCATGCTTGCTCACGATCCAAACGCGTCGCGTGAATTGGCAGCAATCGCCCCTAAGAGGCAACCGCAAAATCGCCCCGTAGCATGGGACCGCCTATGCTGCGGGGCGTTCTTGCTCGCCTTCCGCGCCCGGTGGGCGAGGAAAAAGCCGGCCGATGAGGAGGGCACCGACCGGCTTCCCTTGGCTTAGGCAGCCCAAGCCAATTCAGTCAGTTCAGAATTCGAAGCGAATGCTCACGCCGCCTGAGTGTGACTGGTAGTCGGAGGCGAACCGGCCGCGATACTCGGCGCCGATGGTCAGACCGCCCTCGTTCACGAAGTCGAGACCGGCCGCGATATCGAAGCGCGATTCGCCGGCTTCATCGGCGATCACCGTGAAGGTGTCGGCGCCGCCGTTGAAGGAGCCTTGGATCGCCAGCGGATCGCTGCCGAGGTCATAGGCGTAGTCGACACTGGCGTATGGGATCGCACCGGTTTCCGCTTTGCCCGCGACCTTGAGGCCGATGCGGGCTTCGAGGAACTCGGCGCTGTCGCTGTCGAGCGTCAGGCCCAGGCCACCGGTTTCGGTGAAGGTGTCGCGCGACAGGTCGGCGTAGCGCAGCCCGCCATTCGGAGTGACCAGCACCCCGCCAGCGTCGATGTCGTATCCGACATTCAAACTGGCATAGACGCCGTCGACATCGCTTTCACCGGAGATTGGCGAACCCAGAGCGGTGCGGCTGTTGTCGACCGAGCTGGTCGAATAACCAAGCTCCGCGTTGACGTAGGCCTGACCAAGATCGAACCCAGCATAGGCACCGATCTGGATCGCGTCGATTTCGCTCTCCGCACCGGCCAGACCGCCTGCTTCAACTTCGATGTCCGAATAGTTGAACAGCACACCGATTGTGGTGTTCTCGCCAACTTTCCCGTCAAGGCCGAGGGTGAAGCCGAGCGTGTCGGCATCGTAGCCCAGCGAGCTAAGGCTGGTCGGATCGGCATCGGCACTGCGATAGAACGCCTGGCCCCACAGACCTACGGCTTCACCGCTCAGACGGTCCTGAACCTGCGAGCTGGCAAGGCGCTGAGCCTCGTAGATCTCGCGGGTCACACCGTCATTGATGGCTGGCAGCAGGGTCAGAGCAACCGCTTCGAATTCGGCAGCCGAACCCAGACCATTGAGCGCCGTGAAGATGCTCGCAGGCAGACGGTTGTTGGCCGTGGCCGAAGTGATCGCACCGCCAAAGCTGTTGACGTTGGCGTCGCCCGATACTGCAGCCAGGTTGGCCGCACCGACGGCAATCGAAACCGAGTCCAGATTTACAGTATAGTCGATCAGGAAGTCGTCTTCGATCACGTTCACGGTAGTCCCGTTGTCGGTGAAGGTGCCGGTTTCGGTCAGGACGTCGATTGTCGTGCCGATATTGGCCTGGCCGATCTGCGTGGTAACGACGTTTACGACGCTACCTGCGCCGAGCACTGTGTTACCATCGACTGCGAGCGAGTCGACGCCGAGGTCGAACCCGAGCGTACCATTGGCTGTCAGGCTGCCTTCAATCGTGCGAGCGCCGCTCACCGTGATCGAGCTGGCTGCGTCGGTCGTCACGTCAACACCGCCCAGGATGTCTCCAGCTAGGGTCGTGGTGCCTTCGCGGAAGGTCAGGCTGTCGGCAAACGCCGAGCCCACAAAGTTGCCTTCCAGCGAACCGCCGTTCTGAACAAAGTTCAACGCAGCGAGAGCTGTCGACGCGTCCACTGCAACCGGACCGGAAATGGTACCGCTGCTGATGAATGTGCCGGTAAAGGCAACGTTTTCGATCGATACAGCAGCCGCGGTCTCGGCCGAGATGGTGCCGGTGTTGATGATGTCCTGGTCAGCCGTGACGGTCGTTCCCGCACCCGCTCCGTTGAACAGACGCAGACCTGCCGAGGCACCCGAAGCTTGTGCTTCGCCGCGACCGGCCAGCGTGCCGTCGTTGACGATGGTGAAGCTGCGGACGTCGCCATCGGCGGTACCGATCTGGAGCGAGACAGCCGAACCGGCGACACCCGCATCGACCACACCCGTGTTGTTGAAGGTGAAGTTGTTTGCGGTCCCATCGGCATAGACGGTGCCGTTACGCTGGGTTCCGGTGCCGAGAATCTGGCCGCTGTTGTTCACAGTCAGACCGTTGCCGTCGATGTTGAGCGCGCGGCTGCCCGAGCTGATGATGCCCGAGTTGTTGACGATGGCCTGGGTGAAGTCACCGCCGCCAGCCGGGGTCGGGTTGCCGAAATACAGACCGTTCTGGACGCCCGAGATCGTGCCGGAGTTGTCCAGAACACCCTGGAAGCTGACGCCGTTGACGAAGCGGATACCTGCGACCGTGCCGTTGGCGGCTTCGCTGTCGATCACACCGCTGTTGGTGATATTGCCGACAAACAGACCGTCCGTTGTGCCGTCGAGCGCGCCCATGTTGCGAGTC
>JASJDE010000005.1 GCA_030065195.1 Erythrobacter sp.
GAAGCGATCCAGGGGTTTACGCGCGGACTTTCCAAGGTTTCAGCAATCAACGACGATCGACTGCTCCGCCTCTACCGCGCCGTGATCGACTCCATCCTGAGAACCAACGCTTTCGCCGAGGCGAGCGCTTCCTGCGCTGCCTCGGCGAAAGCGTTGGTTCTCAGGATGGAGTCGATCACGGCGCGGTAGAGGCGGAGCAGTCGATCGTCGTTGATTGCTGAAACCTTGGAAAGTCCGCGCGTAAACCCCTGGATCGCTTCCTGTGCGGCC
Source organism: Erythrobacter sp. (assembly GCA_030065195.1). GTDB lineage: Bacteria > Pseudomonadota > Alphaproteobacteria > Sphingomonadales > Sphingomonadaceae > Erythrobacter. Next base: position 271 of record JASJDE010000005.1, read on the forward strand.
TTGTCGCGGTCTCCATCGAAGTCGGGGTCATGGCGAGCGACGAACAGGTCGATCATCGACCGGGTGACGGTCGGAGCGGCGTCCAAGGCGTCGACGACCGTGTAGATGGTGAAGCCCATGCCGGTTTGGCGCAGGTAGCGATAGAAGGCGCGCAGCCAGTTGGCTTCGCGCGCCTGCAATGCGGTGCCGAGGACCAGTCGATTGAACGGATCGTCTTCCGCTTCGCCGTTGAGTACGCCGGCAATGGCCGCTTCGATCGCATCGCGACGGTCCAGCAGCAGCGCCGCTTTCTCCCCTTCGGCCAAGGACAGGGTGAATTCGTGGATGGTGCCGAGCGACAGGGGATCAAGCTGCGTCGGGATCTCCTTGATCACCGTGAAGCCGAAGTTCTCCAGCGCCGGGACCGCATCCGACAGCTTCAGGATGCCCTGGTGGTGGTAAACCTTCAGGCGCAGGATTTCGGGTTCGTCCTTGGCGAGGCCGTAAAGTCGGACGTCGCGCAGGTGCTCGCCCGTATCGCTTTCGCGAGCGGCAAGCGCGCGCAAACGGGCAATATCGATCGCCGCTTCTTCTGCGCCATAACGGAAACGATAGCTTGACGGAAACGCCGGGGCGTAACGCGCCGCAATCGCCGTCGCGCGGGATCCTTCCGGACCGTCGACGAGGTTCTGCTCGACCGCTTCACCCCAGCCGCGCAACAAGTCTTCGAGTTCGCGTTCGATACCGGCGGTGTCGAGGTTTCCTGACGTTTCGCGGGAATCGAGCATGAATTCGAGCATTGCCAGCGTTCCGCCTTCGACCTCCAGACTCCAATCGAGGACCGAAGTGCCGGCCTGGCGCATAAGCAGGTCCTGAATCTTGAGCCTTACTTCTGTGGAAAGCGTGTCGCGTGGCAGCCAGACGAAGGCGAAAACGTGCCGGTCGAGTTGGGATCGGACCTGCACCAGTCGCGGGCGCGGACGATCGACCAGGCTCATGATGGTGGTCGCGAGTTGTCCGACATCCGTCAGCGACAGGGACACGATCAGGTCGTGGGGCAGAACCGTAAAGGCATGCGCGAGCGCCTTGCCGGTATGACCTCCAGGGTCGAAACCCAGCTCGGCGGTGAGCTCGGCAATGATTCGGCGGAGCACAGGCACCTGTTCGGGCGGAGAGGCGAGCGCCGCACTGGTCCACAGACCGGCGTGAACCGAAAGCGCGGCCACTTTGCGGTTCTTGCCGCTCCCCTTCCACTGCGGGACAATGAACAGGTCGAGCGGTACATGGCGATGGACGTTTGATATCCGGTTGGCCTTGATAATCAGCAGATTCCGGACTGCGCCTTTGCGAGCCGCTCGGTCGAACCAATCGAAAGCCCGTTCGTACGAAGTGTCCGCGAGCAGCGCTTTCGAGCTCTTGCGACAGATACCGAATACATCTCTATGGCTGCCGTCGCGGTGGCGCTTGAGGTGGCCGAGTTGTGTCAGCATTCCGCCGTTCAGCCATTCCAGCAAGGCGGAGTCTTCGGGGCTCTCTTCTGAAAGAACCCCTACCTCGTCACCCATCGCGCCCTGCATCTTGTGCCAGTCGCTGACTGCGGCACGCACATCGCCTAGCGTGACCCGCAGTTTTGCAAGCAATTCGCGGCGCTGGCGGGCATCAACCCGCGGAGTCTCGATATAGATCATCGATTCCCGCGTTCCGATATCGTCACCGGTTTTGCCCATCTGCTCCAGCTGGCCATCGCCGTTGCGCGATACCGGAACGACCGGGTGGACCAGTCGATCGATGCTGAGCCCTTGTGCCGCGATAGTTGCGGCGATTGAATCGACAAGAAACGGCATGTCGTCGTTGACGACGGCTATGCGCAACACTCTGCGTTCGGCAGTTGTGGATTCGAGCAAGAGCGACGAGCGATCGGCGATGCGGTGCTGTGCGGCCCTGAGTAGGAATTCGACCGCTTCATCTCGATCCGCGCCTTCCAGAGCGGGTTCGCCGGGAAGGATCGCGTCAGCAACGTGGTGCGCCAGGATCGCTTTCATATCGCTGGCTTTTTTCCTGGGCGCCTTTGCAGGTTTACGAGCGGTCTTCGACACCATGATTTGCTCCCGGCATCTTGTTTTCGGCACTCAATCGATGTGAAATTTTATTGTGCCGCCTTGTAGTTATCAGTCGCCAATACGCCTGAACCGCGAGTCCGTGCAAGCGGGATCACTACCGATCTGACGCTAATTCTGCCGGACTGACCAATTCTCGCTCGCGCGCGCCCTCCCGCAGCTGCCTTGCGTGTCCGCTCACTCCTTTGATCGACACTCGTCGCGCGGCAATCTTTCAGGCCGCCATCGCTGATGAGCAGGTCTCGATCGTCAATTCGAGCGAACGGACCCGGGCTTCGGGATCGTAGGTTGCACCGCACAGAATTATCTCGTCTGCCATTGTGCGAGCGACAAAGGTGTCGATCCGCTCCCGCACCGTTTGCGGAGAACCCACGGCAGCTGCCTCCCCGATATGGTCGAGCATGGCGCGCGCCGGTGCCGGCAGAGTTTCGGTGTAATCGGCGACGGGCGGAGGCAGTTTGCCCGGATTGCCGGTCCGCAACCGCACAAAGCTCTGTTGCTGGCTAGAAGCCAGCATTTGCGCATCCTCGTCGGTTGTCGCGGCGAAGACGTTCATCGCGACCATTACATGCGGCTTTTCCAGCGTTTCGGATGGCTGGAAGTCGCGGCGATACAGTGCGAGCGCGGCATCGAGATGGTCTGGCGCAAAATGCGCTGCAAAGGCATAGGGCATGCCCAGCCTTGCAGCGAGTTGTGCGCCGAACAGGCTCGAGCCGAGCATCCATAGCTCGACTGCGGCACCGAAGCCCGGCGTCGCTTTGACCGGAAGCTCTACATCTCCGGTAAGCAGCGCGCGCAGTTCGACGACGTCCTGGGGAAAGTACTCCGCGGCCTGGTTTAGATCCTTGCGTAGCGCGCGCTGCAATTCGGGCCCAGCGCCGGGCGCGCGCCCAAGGCCGAGATCGATGCGGCCGGGAAACAATGCGTCGAGCGTGCCGAATTGCTCGGCGATCTGGAAGGGTGTGTGGTTTGGCAGCATGATGCCGCCCGATCCGATCCTGATGCGACCGGTGGCATTGCCGATATGGGCAAGGACCACCGAAGTCGCCCCTCCGGCGATGCCCTCCATCGCGTGGTGCTCGGCTACCCAAAAGCGCTTGCAGCCGAGCTCATCCGCGCGCTTTGCCAATTCGGTCGCGGATTGCATGGCTTCCGCGACGGTACCCCCTTCGCGCACCGGCACGAGGTCCAGAACGGAAAAGTCGGTCATGGCGTCGGGCCTTCCTCTGCAGCCGGTCCAATCTGTGCAAGATAGCTCTTTGCCGTCCGGGCGGCCAGACTGTCCGGCTGGGATTCGATGACCGATTGCCAACTTCGCCGAGCGGCGTCTTCGCGCCCCGAAAGAACTGCGATCACCCCTGCCTCAAGCCCGATTTGCCCATCGAGCGGAGCGAGTCCGCCTGCGGTTTCGATGGCTGCCTGCGCGTCTCCCAAGCGATTGAGTCGGCGCAGCAAGGTAGCCTTGAGCAGCCAGCCTTCGGCTTGGTTGGGCTCGATCCTCGTTGCGGTGTCGAGTGCGGATAGCGCTTCGTCCATCCGATCGAGCGTTACCAGAGCACGGGCCGCATCGGCCGCCGCCAGCGCCTCCAGCGTAGCGGAGGCGGCTGACCGGGCATCCTCGCGTGCGTCGTTGAGCAATTGCAGCGCAGCCTCCGCATCGCCTCCGCCAAGCGCCGCGTTTCCGGCCATCGTCCCGAATCGGGCGCGAGTCCGCAACTCCCCTGCCGGCGTTTCGTCCCTTGCGGCCACGAAGGCCATCCGAGCGTCATTCCATAGGCCCAGCTCAGTGGCGGCCAGACCGAGGCAGTGATTGGCGACGACGCGATCCGGGCCGGATGTCTCGCTCCTGCGAATCTGTGCCTGCGTGTGCGCACGCGCCGCGTCCTCGTCGAGCTGATCGAGACATTGCTGCAACCATTCGCTGGTTGGGTTGCTGGGCGCTTCGATGGCATTTTCGCGCGGTGGGCGATCGATCAACTCATCGGGCGTGCCTAGCGTCGAACCGCCCACCGGGTTCGGACCGACTTGCAGCAGGAGGGCAAGGAGAAAAGACACGGTTTTCCGGATACTCCTTCAGTAGAAACTGGCGACTGCAGCCTTGAGTCGGGCGATATCCTCATCGCGCGACAGGCGGTGATCACCGTCCTTGGTGAAAGACACTTGAACCTTTTCCGAACGCAAAGCCTCCGCGAGCCTGAGACTTGTCTGCCAGGGCACGTCGTCGTCCCTTTGCCCGTGCAACAGGTGGACGGGGCACTCGATTGCAATTTGGCGATGAAGGCAGACATTGGTTTCGCCATCGGCAAAGAAGCCCGGATGGGTTGGCGTCGGTTCGGGGCCGTAGGGGTTGTCCTGAAACAGCGTCTCGCCGTTTGCCATCGACGCGCGCTGCTCCTTGGAGAAACCCCATCGCGTGAAATCGGGCGCAGCGGCGATCCCGACCATACCAGCAAGCTGATCTCCGAGCGCTTCACCGACCAGCAGCATCAGCCAGCCGCCCATGGAGGAACCGACCAGCAGCACCGGCCCGCTGACTTGTGCGCCGATCAGGGCCAGCACTTCGCCGCGCCATCGAGTGAGAGTGCCATCGGCAAAGTCGCCGTCGCTTTCTCCGCAGCCGGAATAGTCGAGCAGCAAGCAGCCCCGTCCCGTCGATTCGGCCTCCGCGAGCAAAGCCGTGGCCTTGCCTCCTGCCATGTCCGACATATAGCCTGGCAGGAATACCAATGTTGGGCCGGGGCCGGGATTGTGGCGAAACGCAATCCGCCTGCCGTCCGGCATCGAATGAAATTGCAGCTTGGTCATGCGGGCTTCCATGCCCGCGCCCGGCTGCCTTTCGCAAGGGTTGTCACGCATACGACATTGGGAGAGCCTATCGGGGAGCCATGAGCGAGATCGAAGACAGCCGAATTCCGAACCAGCCTGCGGCCGCACTAACCCGTCGCGGCCTGTTCTCGCTTGCAGGCACTTCCGCTGCGCTTGCTACTGCTCCTGCCATCGCCAGGAGTTTCGGAAGCGGCTTCACGCATTCAGTCGCGAGCGGCGAACCGGCCCACGACCGTGTGTTGCTTTGGACTCGCTACGTTGCCGACGAAGAAACGACGCTTGATTGGCAAGTCTCCGATAGCGACGATTTCACCCGTCTCGTATCGCAAGGGAGGGTGCAGGCTTCGCCGGATCGGGATTGGTGCGCGAAAGCGATTGCCGACGGACTTGCTGCGGACAGCTGGTACTTCTTCCGCTTCGTGGCGCCCGACGGCACAATTTCGCCGGTGGGCCGCACGCGCACTTTGCCGCAAGGACGGACCGAGACCTTCAAGCTCGCGGTGTTTTCCTGTTCGAACTTCGGTTTCGGCTGGTTCAACGCCTACGCCCACGCAGTTGAGGCCGACGATTGCGACCTCGCGGTGCATCTCGGCGACTACATCTACGAGTACGGGAGGGATACCTATCCCGGCCCGGACGAAACCCATCCCGGACGGACTACGCTGGCACCCGGCATCGAGATCGTGACGCTCGCCGATTATCGACTGCGCTATGCAACCTATCGCGCAGACCCCGATCTCCAGCGCCTGCATCAGGTGCTGCCGATGATCGCGATCTGGGACGACCACGAAAGCACCAACAACAGCTGGAAGGATGGCGCTCAGAACCATCAGAGCGAGACGGAAGGCGACTGGCGCACCCGCAAGTCCATTTCCAAGCAAGTGTTTCGCGAATGGATGCCCGTCTCGGACGCGCCCTATACGGCATACGAAGTTGGCGATCTGGCGACCCTGTTTCGCCTCGACACGCGGCTGGAAGGGCGCGACGAACAGCTCGACCTTGACGGCGTGCTCGAAGGCAAGGAGACCTCGCAAGCTGCTATGGAAGCGCTGCTGGCATTCAAGCATGGCGCCTGGAGCGACCCCGAGCGCCATTTGCTGGGAGACGCGCAGGAGCAATGGCTCGTCCAAGGGCTGTCGGCATCGAAAGCGAGTGGAAAGGCCTGGCAAGTGCTGGTGCAGCAAGTGCTGATGGGTGATTTGCGCATGCCTTCGAGCATCGTGGATTCATTGGGTGACGAAGTGCCCACAGGAACGCGGCGCCGTTACGTGGTTCGTGGCATGGCCAATCAGGTCGGGATGCCCTTCAACATGGATGCGTGGGACGGCTATCCGGCGGCGCGGGCGCGGCTGTTCGAAGGGGCGCAGCAAGCCGAGGCCAACCTCCTGGTGTTGACGGGAGATACCCACAATTGCTGGGCGTTCGAGCTGGATCATGAAGGTGCGAAGATCGGCGTGGAATTCGGTGTTCCCGGCGTCACGTCGCCCGGATACGAGCGTTCCCTGCCAACAATCCCTCCGGCAGACCTGGCCGCGGCCAAGGTGAGCGCCAACGATCAGCTGAAATGGGCGGATACATCGCAGCGCGGCTACATAACGGTCGAATTGAGTCACGCGCAGGCGATCACCGAGTATCGCTTCGTCGAAACCATCCGACAGCGCTCGACGAACTTGGCAGGGACCAAGCGAATTTCGAGCGCGACGGGGTCGCACGCACTCGAAATCTAACTCCGACTGAAAATCTCTTCGATCGCCAAGTCGAACACCTCGGCAATGCTGAAGGCGAGCGGCAACGAAGGATCGTAGCGACCCTTTTCGATAGCATTCACGCTCTGGCGCGAAACGCCGAGCCGGTCGGCAAGGTCCTGTTGGCTCCAGTCGCGTTCGGCCCGAAGGACCTTGAGGCGGTTCTTCATGGGCGCAGCTCGTTATAGAGACGCCCGATCCCCAGCCCGCCGAACCAGACCAGAATGATCTGCCCGATATCGGGTGAACCCACCCAGCCCGCCTGCACAATTCCGGACCACAAAAGCCCACCCATGACGGTCACGAAGCTGGCGATCAGCAATTGGCGGATCGATTGCGAACGCAAATACTCGTCGTCCTCGTCGATTGCGTACTGGTGGACGCACCAGATCATGCCGGCAAAACCGAGGATGGGGAGATACTCGATAAGCTGGAGGACCCGCCCGCTCCATCCGCCGACCATCTGGCCGAATGCTAGGAGGCAGAAGCTGCCGAACATGAAACCCGCCGACACAACGATCCGTCTCCAGAATTTGCGCACCGCATCGCTGAGCGTTCCGAGCATCCGGTGTCGCTTCCAGCTCGTGTAGATTATCATCACCGTACAACCGAGGACCGGGATCCAAAACGGAGCCGCGGTTCCCGGGCTGTTTACGATCCCGGCGGAAGATGCCGCGAAGAATGCCGCGATCGACAGGACATAGCCGATGATCCAAGGGCCGGTGCGGGGGGCCTGCTGAAACAGCTCGCGCGTCGTTTCCGTCATCGGATTTCTCCATAAGTGCCATATTTGATCTTGTTGAATATCGCGCCAATGCCGAGGCCGAAGCACCACATAGTCGGCCACCAATAGGCCGCGACCGGTTCGACAATTTTGTACGTCTCAAGAAAGCCCCAGACCGCTGCAAGCGTGAACGAAATTGCGGTCGCGATAAGGCCCTGCCGGACGTAGAGCATGCGATAGAACTCGTCGGTCTCTTCGACGATCAAGCCGCCGAAGATCCAGATCACCCCGGCAAAGGAAAGGCCGGGCAGCAGCGCGATGATCACCGCCAGCGGCCCGGTCAGACCGCGATCCTCGATTAAATTCTCTGCGAGAAACAGGGTCAGCAGGTAGAATGCCATCACGATGGCCATTCGTGCGAGGTAGCGCAGGCTTGCCTTTGCCTTCTTTTGCCGGATGGTCTTCACGAAGGCGAACACCATCAGAGCCGTTGGAATGATCGCCAGGACATAGGCTGTGGTGATCCCGATCGCGTCGGACTTCCAAAGGAATAACACAAGCAGAGCGGTGATGACGGAGCATCCCGCGGCGATGAGGCAGGCCCGGCCCGCAGTCGGCGCGATCTCGGTCGCGGTGCTCATGAGAGGCACCCGCGGCCGCAACCGAATTCGGAATGCAGCGACCCCCAGGCCGCGCTGGAAAGCCCGGCGATGATGCCAAAGCTCGCGCCATCGCCAAGCCCCTGGGATTGCGTCCAGATTGCTGCGCCTAGAATGAAGGCGGCCCATGCGAACGCCATCGGAAAGCAGGTCATTTAGGAAAGCTCCCTTTCAACTATGGAAAGGACACTTGTCATTGATTCGTGGAAATGTCCAGCAAACTTTCCAAATTGGAGCGGGTACTTTCCGGCTGGGGCACGAATGAACGAGGTAATGACATTTGCACACTCGCTCGCTATCTAACGCGCATGGCCAAGCTGCTGACTACGACTACGACCACTACGACCTCGGATTTCCGGGGGCGGTCGGTCGCGCGTTAGTCGCTGCCTACGCCACCCGGATTCGGGTGGCGCGGTGTCCTCCCGAAATCGGCATTAACCGCAACACCGCTCTTCCGGTGCGCGCCTGCTTGCCTTAAGGCGCGCGCCAAACGAGACGGATTTGAACGATGACGGAATTGCTCAAGATCAGCCTGCCCGATGGCTCGGTGCGCGAAGTGGAGCCGGGCTCGACGCCCGCGGATGTCGCCGCCGCAATCGGTCCCGGCCTCGCCAAGGCCGCCCTCGCCGCGCGCGTCGATGGCGAAGTTCGCGACCTTGGTCGCCCATTCGAAGGCGATGCCGCGTTGGCGCTGATTACCGCCCGCGACGAGTCCGACGCGCTTGAGCTGGTGCGCCATGATTATGCGCACGTCCTCGCCGAGGCGGTGCAGGCGCTGTGGCCCGGCACGCAGATCACCTTTGGTCCCGCTACGGACGATGGTTTCTATTACGATGTGATGGCACCGGCCTCGCGCGAGCCGTTCGGCATGGACGATCTCCCCGCGATCGAAGAGAAAATGCGCGAGATCATCAAGGCGGACAAGCCGCTCCGCCGCGAAGTCTGGTCGCGCCAGCAGCTGATCGACAAGTGGGAAGCCGAAGGCGAGGCGTTCAAGGCCGAATGGGCCAAGGAACTGCCCGAGGACGAGGAGCTTACGGTCTACTGGTCGGGTGATGACTGGCTCGACATGTGCCGCGGCCCGCATCTTGAAAGCACGGGTAAGCTCGACCCGCAGGCATTCAAGCTGATGCGGACGGCAGGAGCCTATTGGCGCGGCGATCAGCGCAACGCCCAGCTGACTCGCATCTACGGCACCGGCTGGCTCAACAAGAAGCAGCTTAATCAGCATCTCCACCGGCTGGAGGAAGCGGCCAAACGCGACCACCGCAAGCTGGGCCGCGAGATGGACCTGTTCCATTTGCAGGAAGAGGCGCATGGCAGCGTCTTTTGGCACCCCAAAGGCTATCGCATCTGGCGCGAACTCGAAGCCTATATGCGTCGCAAGATGGATGGCGGCGGTTATCGTGAGATCAAGACGCCGCAGCTGATGGATGTGCGCCAGTGGACCCAGTCCGGGCACTGGGGGAAATATGCCGAGAACATGTTCGCGGTGCCCGATATCGTGCCTGAAGTGGACGATGCGGGCGAGGCCGAGGCGTCACCCAAGGTCGCCGCCGATGCCGACTGGATGGCGATCAAGCCGATGAACTGTCCGGCGCACGTGCTGGTGTTCAAGCAGGGCATTACATCCTACCGCGACCTGCCGATCCGGCTGGGCGAAATGGGCTGCTGCCACCGCAATGAACCGCATGGCGCGCTGCACGGCCTGATGCGTGTGCGCCAGTTCACGCAGGACGATGCGCATATCTTCTGCACCGAGGACCAAGTGGTCGAGGAAGTGCGCAAATTCTGTGCGCTCGCCGACAGCGTCTATCGCGACTTCGGCTTTTCCTATCACGTGAAGCTGGCGCTTCGGCCCGAGAAACGGTTCGGCTCCGACGCCGATTGGGACAAGGCCGAGCAGGAGCTGCGCGATGCGGTGGCCGAAGCGGGCATGGACAATGACGAGTATGGCTGGGAGGAGCTTCCGGGCGAAGGCGCATTCTATGCGCCCAAGCTCGAATGGCACCTGACCGATGCGATCGGACGCACGTGGCAGGTCGGCACGATCCAGGGCGACCGCGTGCTGCCTGAGCGACTCGATGCGACGTATGTCGGCGAGGATGGCGAAAAGCATCGCCCGGTGATGCTTCACCGTGCCATCTTCGGTTCGTACGAGCGCTTCATTGGCATCCTGATCGAGCATTATGCCGGTCGCCTGCCTGTGTGGCTCGCGCCGGTTCAGGCGGCGGTTGCAACGATCGTTTCTGACTCCGATGACTATGCCAAGGAAGCGGTGGCGAAGCTCGAAGCGGCTGGCATCCGGGTCGAAGGCGACCTGCGCAACGAGAAGATCAATTACAAGGTGCGTGAGCATTCGCTAGCGAAGGTCCCGCACCTCTTGGTGGTCGGCAAGCGCGAGGCCGAAGAAGGTACGGTGGCGATGCGCACGCTTGGTGAGAAGGAGCAGAAAGTGCTTCCGCTCGACGAAGCGATCGCGATGCTGACCCAGATTGCCACACCGCCGGACCTCGCCGGTTAAAAGGGTCGCGAACCGTTTTCGGATTTGCGCCCGAGGCGATCCTGATCGCCATCTTCACCGCGTTTGCGGCCGGATTCGTGCGCGGGTTGGCGGGGTTCGGACTATCGGTGGTGCTGGTCCCTGTGCTGCAACTGGCGATCGATCCGGCGGCTGCGGTGTTGGTCGGGATCGTGTCGTTATTCCTCGTGGGGCTGAGCGATATCGGACGTATTCGTCGCGATGCTGACCGCTCGGCCATACCGCTGACCCTGATTGCTCTTGCCAGCATGCCAATCGGACTTTGGGCGCTGACGAGGCTCCCTCCCGACTGGGCAAGGGTGTTGATCGCTCTGGTCTCGCTCGGCGCCTTCGTCCTCGTCGTGGTACCGCTCGGAAAGATCGAAATGCCGCGCAGACCCGCTTTGGCGATTTCGGGATTTGCGACGGGGTTTTTCGGGGGATTTGCCGGCATGCCGGGTCCCGGGATGGCCCCCTTCTATCTGCGAGGCCGTCTGCGACCTGAAGCGGCGCGGGCATCCATGATGGCGATATTCCTCGTGGTTACGCCGCTTTCCGCGGCCACATTCATCGCTCTGGGCATCGGCTCCTGGCGGGAAGCGGCTCTCGCCGCGGCCTTGCTACCGGCGGTGTTGATCGGCGATTGGTTCGGTCACCGCGCATTTGGCCGTGTGTCGACGAAGCAGTGGCAAGTCAGCACTGCTCTGGTGCTCGGTGGCGCTGCGATCGGCGCGCTTTGGAAACTGGCTTAGCTAACCACCGAACTCGCCGAAAAAGGTCACGATATGGATGCTGCGCGGTCGACCGTTGCATTTGTCGATGATCATCTTCACCCGCCGACAGGGAAATGTCCGGGTCGTGCCGCCGATCGCATAACGCATCTGGACAGGCGATGTCAGCGTGTGGGAAAGTTCGACGTAGCGTCCGCCTTCACCTGCGTAGCCGCGTCCTTGACGCTTCTCGACCCGAAACCGCTCTATCTCGGCGTCGTTTGCCGGATCGTTGAGCAACGCCAAGGCCGCATCGATCTGGTCGTCGAATTTCACGAAGGACGTGACATCGGTGATCCCCGCTCGTTGGCGCGTTCCCATCTGGCGGTCTGCCATGCCTTGGTTTGTAATGCTGACATGGCGTTCACCCGCATGCCCCTGCCCTTGCTCCGAGAGCTGCAGGATCAATTTCACTTCACTGCGGGTGAAGGGTGTGAAGGGCATGGGAATCGCTCCTGTTGCTTGGAGCGAGAATAGCAGAGAGCTCCGAACCGCTGAACGCCGTTTTTCGACGGACTTCGTTCTAGTCCAGCCACCGGGCGGAGAGCACTCGCCCGCCGTTCGGCTCGCGCAGGACCACGGCGTAGCGGTCCGCACCGTGCATGCCGAGCGCGCCCTGATTGATCCGGTGGCTCGCTTTGCCGCCGTTCCAGTCGGCAAGTCGCTCCTCACCAATCAGGACATTGGTGTAGGTAATGCGGCGTCCTCCATTCTCGCCGCGTCCGATGGCCACAGTTTCGCTCCGGGCCACCCCGAGCAAGACCAGTTCCGCCAGTCTTTCGGTGGTGCCGCCAAGTCCAACACCAAACCCACCGTCGTCGCGCTTTCGGATGCGGATCGCCGCCCGCTTCACCCGGGAAGCTTCGCGCGCAAGGCGACGGATGGCGCTTTCGCTGGAGCCGACCTCGCCCAGCAACCCGTCCACCACCGTCTGCGGCGTGTAGACCCCGTTGTACCCCGCTAGGCCTCGCCGGGCATAGGTTCGCTGAAGCGCTGTGTTGGCGGGGCTCGCAAAAGTGTCTTTCCAGCCAAGGCGGTCCCAGTAATCCACAGGGCGCGAGATGACGATGAAGTCGCCTTCCCGATCGAGCTTGGCAGCGAGGCGGTCCGCCGGGGGGCAGGACGAGCAACCTTGGCTCGTGAACAGTTCGAGCAGAACGGGTTCTTCGGTCAGATCGCCGTTCTCGGCCTGGGCAAAGCCGGGCTTCGGTGTGGCCAGCGAGGCGACTGCAAGGACAATTGCAAGAAGCAGGAATGGATGGAGGGAAAGTGTCGCGCGCATGTCAGTAACCACCGTTCTACGAAAGGCAGTTCGTGCGAGCGGCGCATTGGGTTACGCCGAATGGCGGAGTTTAGAATGGAAGGACTTGACCGGCGGCTATCAGCGCCGCCCCACATCCCAGCACGACTGCGCTGCGCGCGATCTCAAGCCGGCGCTGCTGCGCTGCCTCGAGTGTTCCGCGGGAGAGGGCAATTGCCTTGGTCATACGCCGCAGGATCGCGGCAAATTCCTAATGACGGGTTAACTTTTGCGCTGGCTCGGAACATGTTGGCTGGCGCAGTGGAAGCCGCCTCCCCCTGCCAGAACCGCATCGGCACGCAAGCCGACTGTGTCCCGATCCGGGAACAGCGCCGCGATGGCCGCAACGCCGGACTCGTCGTGCGGAGAGCCGAACGTCGGCACCACAACGAGGTGCGTCGTGATCGCGAAATTGACGTAGCTGGCGGGCTCGATGGTTCCGTTGCGGGTTATCAGGCCGGGCGATGGAATGCGGACGACCTCGACGTCGAATTTGTCTGCGCGCGTCGCGGCGTCGGCGTAGATCGCAGCATTGGGATCGTCTTCGCCCGTTGCTTCCGGCACAACCAGCCGGTTCCGACCGACAAACCGGGCAAGATTATCGACATGCCCATCGGTGTGATCGTTGATCAGGCCCTCGCCGAGCCACAGCACACGGTCAAAGCCAAGAGTTTGCCGCAGCTCCCGCTCGATTTCGTCGCGGCTCATGCCCGGGTTGCGGTTGGGATTGAGTAGACATTGCTCCGTCGTTGCGACCAGACCGGTCCCGTCACCGTCGATCGCGCCACCTTCCAGGATCATCGACGACGTCTCGAGCGGCAGCTCGGCATTGCGCGCGAGCTCGGCTCCAATATTCTCGTCACCCGGCATCTCGTATTTGCCACCCCAGCCATTGAAGCCGAAACGCCGCGAGATGCGATTTCCGTGCTCGAACACCACTAGTGGCCCGGTGTCCCGCAACCAGACGTCGCCATACACCCGTCGTTCGAGCATCACTGATTCGCTGACCAGTTCCTGCGCACGCGCTTCGTTGTTCTCGTCGCGCACCAGCAGGCGGACTTCCTGCCCGCTTTGCGCCACGGCATTGGCGAACGCTGCGATCTGCTCCTGCGCGCCCTCGAGATAGCCTGGCCACTCCTTGGCCAGATGCGGAAAGCCGATCCACAGCCAGTCCTGCGACGCCCATTCGGGAGGCATCAGGATGGCCATGGATCGGTTCTCGCTAATCGCTTGGACTGGTCAGCACCCGGTTTCTGAGTAGGAGCAGCTTTCATCGCGGGTCGAACGGAACTCGTCGCCTTCGTTCCAGTTCGGCCAGCTGCTGCTCATCGCCATGCTGCGGCCAATGCGGTAGAATAGCTGCAGGTCCGACATAACGCCCGACCAATCCCAGTTCTCGTCATATTCGTCCTTTGGTCCGTGATAGCGGTTTTCGCGATATTCGTTGGCGACTGCCATACCGGCATCGATCCCGCCGTCGACCAGGTCCACTCCGCCATCGACATAGAGCATCGGCACGCCGCGTTTTGCGAAGGCAAAGTGATCCGAACGGTAATAGTATCCGGCCTCGGGGCTCGGGTTCGGCGTGATCCGGCGGCCGTCGGCCTCCAGCGCCTTCTGCAGGAACATGTCGAGTTCGGACTTGCCCGGGCCGACAACGGTCACGTCGTTGGCCCTCCCCGCCATCAGGAACGCATCCATGTTGATGCCGCCCACGGTGTGGTCCAGCCGATAGATAGGATTTGCAGCGTAATAGTACGCACCGAGCAGTCCGGATTCCTCTGCGGTCACCGCCAGGAAGACGAGGCTGCGCTTGGGCGCGCCCGCTTTGCTGTGCGCTTCGGCGAGAGCGACGAGAGCGGCAGTGCCCGTGGCATTGTCGACCGCCCCGTTGCAAATGTCGTCGCCATCCGGCGCCGGGGTGCATCGGCCAAGGTGATCCCAGTGCGCAGTGTGGATGATATATTCATCCGGCGTTTCCGAACCCGGCAGTATGCCGATCACGTTTTGCGACGTGAAGCTGCGGAAGTCGTTTTCGAAGCTGGTCGATGCAGTCATGCCGAGCTCGACCGGCTCGAAATCCTCGCTCTTCGCAGCGGCACTCAGTTCGTCGAGATCCTGACCGGCAGCGGCGAGAATCTCACGTGCGACTTCCTTCTGTACCCAGCCATTCATAGTTGTGCGCGCGGGCGGATTGTCGCCATATTGCGGATAGGCCTGCGGGCCGGACCAGCTGCTTTCGACCACGTTCCAGCCGTAGCTCGCCGGATCAGTGTCGTGGACGATCAGCGCCCCGGCCGCGCCCTGCTTGGCGGCTTCTTCATATTTGTAGGTCCAACGTCCATAATAGGTCATGGCCCGGCCGTTAAAGCTGCCTTCGAGGTTCTCGTTCTCCCAATCGGGATCGTTGACGAGGATCACCACCGTCTTGCCGGTTACATCCACGCCTTCGTAGTCGTTCCAACCGCGCTCCGGTGCGTTGATGCCGTATCCAACAAACACCATTTCGCTATTTGCAAGCTGCGTGGCCGCGTCTTCGCGATAGGTTACGCCGACCCACTCAGGGCCGAAATCATAGACGAGGTCGGTTTCGCCATTGGTGATCGTCAGCGGCGCGAAGTTCTTTCCCGTGATTTCCACCAGCGGCACTTCCTGTACCCAGCTTTCGCCGTTGCCCGGCTGCAGCCCTGCGGCCTCGAACCGTTCGGTGAGTAGCGCGACAGTCAGTTCCTCACCCTTGGTCCCTGGCATGCGACCTTCGAATTCGTCGGTCGACAACTCGCGAGTGATATCCTTCATCGTCTGCTCGGAAATCTCGACCGATTCTACGTCGGGAATGTCGAGCCCACCGGCGCTGCCATTGGTCATCATCGCGTCGCACCCGGCCAACGCGAACGCGCCGGCGAGCAAGGCGGCCAAGCCGAAACCGCGTCTCTTCATCGGGAAAGTCCTCTCGTTCAAATATGCTGCACGCCTCTCTTGCAGAGCGTCGGAGCCGCTGCAAGAGAAGCGCAATGGCGGATTCGAAAGTAGCGGATTGGGAGGACGCGCTGGAGCGGGCCAGAACCCATGCTCCCTTCCTCGCTCGATCCCTCGATCGCCAGCCGGAACTTGCCGAATTGCTGAAGCATGGCGACGAAGAAGGCGCTTTTGCCTGGATCAGGGCAAGCAGTGCCGGATGCAATGTCGACGAGGCGCTGCGCCGCGAGAGGCTCGCTCTGGCAACGGCGGTTGCGATCGGCGACATGGCGGGAGCATTTTCGCTCGACCGGGTTGTACGGGAACTGACCGGCTTTGCCGACCGTGCACTGGACTGCGCAATCCGAACGGCCATCTCCGAGCGCACCGGTCAGGACAGCGTGACCGGATTCATCGCACTGGCGCTCGGAAAGCAGGGCGCAGGCGAACTCAATTACTCGTCGGATATCGATCCGATCTTGATCTACGATCCGGATACCCTTCCCCGCCGATCATCCGAGGATCCTGGTGAAGCGGCGCAAAGATATGCCAGGCGGATCGTGAAGCTGCTCTCGGAAAACACCCCCGAGGGATATGTGTTGCGCGTCGATCTGCGTTTGCGACCGGCGAGCGAAATCAGCCCGCTAGCGGTGCCCCGCGCTTCTGCGCTGGTGCATTATCAAGGCGAAGCGCTGGCGTGGGAGCGCGCAGCGTTCACGCGCGCGAGAGCGGCATGCGGCGACATTGCGGCGGGCGAGGAATTCCTCGAATCGATCAAGCCCTTCGTTTGGCGCCGACATCTCGATTTCGGAGCGATCCAGGAAATTCGGGATCTGACGGCACGGATCCGGGCCAATCATTCGGGACCGACACGGCCTGGTCCCGGCTTCGACGTAAAGCGGGGGCGGGGCGGCATTCGCGAGATCGAGTTCTTTGCGCAAACCCATCAGCTGATCCACGGCGGACGCGATCCTTCGCTTCGAGTGCGCCGGACCCGGTCTGCGCTCGATGCGCTCGCAGGGGCAGGACGGATCGATCCCGATCATGCGCAGATCCTGGGCGAATCCTACGATCGCTTGCGAACCGTCGAACACCGCCTCCAAATGGTGAACGACCGACAAACCCACACACTGCCTCCAGACCCTGGGCTCGACGCGGTGGCGAAGCTCGATGGCTTGGAAAGCGGGCCAGCACTGATCGCCGAATTGGCCGAAGTGACCGATCGGGCGGGGCGTATCTATGACCAATTGATCGGAGTGAAAGAGACCGCGCCGATCCCCGTGCCGGACACGACTTCGGTTGCCGATGGGCTGAGCGGACTTGGTTTCCACGATACGGAAGCACTGGCCGAGCGGGTCGAATCGTGGTGCGACGGCCGTTTTCAGTCGCTGCGCACACCGCAAGCGATCGGGGCCTTTGAACGGTTGAAGCCTGCCCTATTGAAGGCGATTGCTGAGAGCGACGATCCGATGCGTGCGCTTGCGCGGTGGGAAGGAATTTTGGAGCGCGCTCCGTCTGCGATCGCGTTGTTTCACCTGCTGAACGCGCGACCCAGACTTCTGGAGCGTTTGGTTGCCGCCCTGACCTTGTCGCCCATGCTGTCAGATGAAATCGGTCGCAGGCCCGAACTGCTCGATACGCTGCTAGACCTCAAGCCGTTATCCCAACCGGTCTCGGTGCCCGAGATCGTCGATAAAATGGAAAGCGACGCCGAACGTAGCGACTACGAAGCAAAGCTCGATTGCATTCGGCGGGTCACAGGCGAAGAACGGCTTGCGCTTGGAGTTCGGCTGATCGAGGCGGTCAATCCGGCTCAGTCGATTGCGCAGGCATTGTGCGTGACTGCCGAAGCGGCCATCCAGGTCGCCACCAGAGCTGCCACGACCGAATTCGAACGGGCTCACGGACGGATAGAAGGAAGCGAACTCGTCGTTCTGGGCTTGGGTAGGCTCGGCGGTGGCGCGCTGACACATGCTTCGGACCTTGACTTGATCTATCTCTTTACCGGTGATTTCCGGGCGGAATCCGACGGCCGCCGGTCGCTTGGCGGAACGCTTTACTTCAATCGGTTGGCCACGCGAGTCAGCGCTGCGCTCTCGGTTCCAACGGCTCAGGGGCCACTATACGAAGTCGACACGCGGCTGCGCCCTCAAGGCAACCAAGGGCCGCTTGCCGTATCTGTCGAGGCGTTCGCGAAGTACCAGCGCGAAAGCGCATGGACCTGGGAACATATGGCGATGGCGCGCGCCCGCGTCATAGTGGGATCGCATGCTGCAAGGGCCGAACTGTCTTCCATCCTCAACGATGTTATCGCCAAGCACCGTGACCCCGAGGCGCTGCGTGAAGCCGTTCTGACAATGCGTGGAGAGATGGCGAAACACAAATCGCCGCGAGGAGCGCTGGACGTAAAGCTGCTTCGCGGCGGCTTGGTCGATATCGAGTTCATCGTCCACTTCCTGCAGCTGCGAGAAGGCGAAGCGCTCGCGACAACCAACCGTGAAGTGTTTTCACCCGATCTTCAGCGTGCGATCACGGCCTTGATCGACTTGGGTCACCTGCCCAGCGAGTTTGCGGATTCCCATCGCGTGATGGCCGATCTACTCGTCGCCGGTCGCTTGCTCGCTCCTTCCGGGAACGACCCGCCGCCTGCCGCCGCGGCTGCGCTCGCCCGAGCTTGCCAATGCGACGACTTTGCGGAACTCAAGCATAATCTCGCCGTTTCCCGCGCATGCGTCGCCGCCGTTTGGGCCGACATGTTCGATCAGCAACTGGAGATTCAATGATGACCGCACTTCCCGCCGCCGGCGATACAATGCCCGATATCGCCATGGGGACTCCCGACGGAGGAACCGTCAAACCATCCGATTTCAAGGGAAAGAAGCTGGTCGTATTCTTCTATCCGAAAGACAACACGCCGGGTTGCACGACGGAAGCGAAGGACTTCACGGCACTCAAATCGGACTTCGATGCGGCTGGGGTCGAGCTACTTGGCGTAAGCAAGGACAGCGCCAAGAAGCACCAGAATTTCATCGCAAAACACGATCTCACTACCGCACTTGCGACCGATGCGGAGGAGAACGGATTGTCCGATGCGCTCGGAATCTGGACCGAAAAGAAGATGTACGGGAAGGCCTTCATGGGCATGGTTCGCACGACCTATCTGATCGACGCGGACGGCAAGATTGCCAAAGTCTGGAACAAGGTGAAGGTGAAGGGGCACGCCGAAGAAGTGCTGGCGGCTGCCAAGGCGCTTTGACTCGCATGCAATCCGTCGCTTCCGCGATCCGCGCCGCGCTGTTAACCAGCGAACCGCGTGCAAAGTGTTTCGCTACCCGCGATGTGGCACGGCGCTGGCGAAAGGGCGACTTGGCAAGGGTTTTCGATATCGAAATGCCCGATGACCCGGCTCGGCCCCAGCGGCCGGAACTCTTGCCGCCGAATCGGATGCCCAAACGCGGCAAGTTCGGCTCTGATCGCGGGCGAATCGCCCTTTGGCACAGTCTCGCGCATATCGAATTCGTTGCGATCGACCTGGCACTGGACATAGCCGGGCGATTCGGTGCCCAGATGGGCGAGGAATTCGTATCCGATTTCCTTTCGGTCGCGGCTGACGAAGCGATGCATTTCGCACTGTTGGCTCGCAAGCTGGAAAGCCTGGGCAGTGGCTACGGCAACCTGCCCGCGCATGGCGGGCTTTGGCAGGCCGCTCACTCGACCCGGCACGACGTTGGAGCGCGGCTGGCGGTGGTGCCAATGGTGCTCGAAGCGCGCGGACTTGATGTCACGCCGACGACCCTCGAAAGGGTCAATGCGGCTGGCGACGAGCATGGAGCAAAAATCCTTGCACGTATTCTTGACGACGAAATCAACCATGTTGGATTCGGCACCAAGCACTTTCTACGATACGCCGAAATGGTCGGGTCGAATCCCCAAAACCTATGGAAATCCTTGGTTCGGGAGCATCTCAGAGGTGCGGTTAAGCCACCATTCAACGACTCAGCGCGTCTTGCAGCCGGTTTGTCGCGGGACTTTTACGAAGACATTGCGCTTTAACGAATCAGCCCGATAACTCGCTTTCACAAGTTCTGGCGGGTCTTGGGGCCAGTTCAAACCGAGTGTGAGATGCCGCAACGGGGTTGTAGGGCCCCAACCCGGATTGAAGCACGTTGAACCATTTTAGCAGACGAATACGTCGCAAAAGATAGGACCGGGTCAGGCATGACAACGCTTTTCAAGCGGCAATTTTCCAAGTTGGCTGGCGCGTCGCTCGCAGCGGCCATGTTGATCGCAGGCTCCCCTGCTATCGCCAACTCCTCGTCGAATGCAGCAGCAGCGGACGTCACCGAGCCGCTGCGCGAAGCGCAGACGGAAACGCTGGCCACAGGTGACAAGAAGTTCCGCGAATTGTTTGCAAGCTGGGTTGCGCTGGACAAGGCAGGTCCCGACGCTCCGGTCGAACGCACGACTGTTGCGATACCGTCGCTTATGCCGCTCGCTGGCGGCCGTATGACGAGCGGCTACGGCATGCGGTTGCATCCCGTAATCAAGAAACGACGCAAGCACAAAGGCGTCGATATTGCGGCTCCGACTGGCACGCCGGTCTACGCGGCGGCCGATGGCATGGTGGGACGCGCCGACTGGTTTTCCAGCTACGGGCTGTACATCCGGATCGATCACGGGGCCGATATGGAAACCCGCTACGCGCATCTTTCCAAATTGGCGGTTGCTGCTGGCGAGCGAGTGCGCAAAGGCGACCTGATCGGGTATGTCGGCTCTACAGGCCGTTCGACCGGGCCGCACCTTCATTACGAAGTACGTATCGGCGGGGTTGCGGTTGATCCAATTCCCTATATGGTAGAGCGCACAGTTCAGGTTGCGGCACGCGACAACGAGCAGGCGACTGGGACCGGCGGCGAGTAAGCCGCCCGATGAGTTAACCCGCCTGGAAGCGGGTCGGACATTGGAGAGGGTGTCCGAATATGGGCGGCGGGTTCACCCGCCGCCTTTTTTTGTGTCAAGATCCGGCGATCGACATTTCCGATTTCGCTTGCGAGCCTCCCCTTCGTCGTTAGATTTCTCCGCCGAGTGATGGCGCGCCCTACGATGTGGCTGCCTTGAGGGAGAGAAATACGAATGACCATGCATCCGATCGCGCATGCCGCAAACCGTCCCGACCATCCCGCGGTGATCATGGCCGGTTCGGGCGCGCAGATGACCTATGGTGAGATGGACAAGGCTGCAAACCGGTTTGCCCAACTGCTCCGTGCACACGGCTTTGCGCCAGACGACGCCTTTGCGGTGCTGCTCGAAAACCGGATCGAGTTTTTCACACTGGTATGGGGCTCGCAGCGCGCAGGGACATTGCTGGTGCCGATCTCCACTCGCCTCACGGCGCCGGAGATTTCCTACATCCTCAAGGACAGCGGATCGAAGCTGCTGATCACTTCGCACGCGTTCGATCATGTTCTCCCCGACATTCGCGGCGAATGTCCAGACCTGCCCGTGCTGTTGGTAGGCGATGGCGGCGCCGAGGATTTCGACGCCGCGCTCGCCGGACAATCCGACGAGCCAATCCCGGATCAACGCGCCGGGGCGACCATGCTCTACAGCTCGGGAACCACCGGCAGGCCCAAGGGCATTCGCCCCGCGCCGCCGGAAGACCCCGATCCGCAGGCGATGATTCCTTTCCTCGGCCTTGCAACGATGGGCGCCGGTATGCCCACAGATGGCAGCATGATCTACTTGTCGCCCGCTCCTCTTTACCACGCTGCGCCGCTCGCCTGGTGTTCGGCGGCCCAGCGCCTCGGCGGGACGCTGGTGGTGATGGAGAAATTCGAGCCCGAAACAGCGCTGGCGGCCATCGAGAAATACAAAATCACCGACAGCCAATGGGTGCCAACCCATTTTGTGCGGTTCCTCAAGCTGGATCCCGCGATCCGGACCAAATACGACCTGTCGAGCCACCGGCGTGCGCTCCACGCCGCCGCGCCTTGCCCGGTCCCGATCAAGCGCGAGATGATCGAATGGTGGGGTCCAATCGTGAACGAATACTATGCCGGATCCGAAGGAATCGGGATGACGATGATTGGCGCAACCGATTGGCTCGTGCATCCCGGCTCGGTTGGAAAGGTGATCTACGGCCAGCTGCATGTCTGTGGACCGGACGGGGAAGAGGTGCCGGCGGGCACTGATGGCCTGATCTATTTCGAGAACGTCCTGCTGCCGACCTATCATAACGATCCCGAAAAGACTGCCGAGGCGATGCATCCCAAGGGTTGGATGACGCTGGGCGACATCGGGCATGTCGACGAGGACGGCTACCTGTTCCTGACCGATCGCAAGAGCCACATGATCATCTCGGGCGGGGTCAACATCTACCCGCAAGAGATCGAAAACCTGCTTGTGACTCATGATAAGGTGATGGATGCAGCTGTCATCGGTGCGCCCGACCCTGATCTTGGCGAGAAGGTCGTGGCGGTGGTGCAGCCGCTCGATATGACCGATGCCGGAGATGCTTTCGAAGAAGAGCTCCGCGATTTTCTTGCGCCGAACCTTGCGCGGATCAAGATGCCTAAGCTGTTCGATTTCCGCCCCGACCTTCCGCGCGAAGCCAATGGCAAACTATACAAGCGCGAGTTGCGCGATGAGTATGCGGCCAAGGCGCAGGAGAATGCGTAATGGCGAGCGCAGCGGAAGTCTTGCCCAGCGATATTGCCCGCCAGGTCATCGCGCCTGAATCTTACGCTGAGTGGAATGCACTGCTCAATACGTTCGACCGGCTTCGTGAAGAGGCACCGGTTGCGAAGGTTGTCGCCGAAGACGATAGCTTCGAACCCTTCTGGCTGATCACCCGCTATGACGACGTGATGCGGATTTCGAAGGATAACACCAGGTTCCTAAACAATCCCAAGCCGGTGGTGTTCGCTACGCGTCAGGCGACCGAATTCAGCCGCGCAGCGACCGGCTCTAACATGCTGGTCGATTCACTGGTCGTGTTTGATGCGCCGAT
The DNA here is from genome assembly GCA_030065195.1 of Erythrobacter sp. Lineage (GTDB taxonomy): Bacteria > Pseudomonadota > Alphaproteobacteria > Sphingomonadales > Sphingomonadaceae > Erythrobacter. Next base: position 22,879 of record JASJDE010000005.1, read on the forward strand.
CCACCCGAAATATCGCAAGCTCACGCAAGACTGGTTCATGCCGCGCAATCTCAAGCTGATTGAAGGCGAGATCCGCAGGCTGGCAGACAAGCTGGTACAATCCATGATCGATGATGGTCCCGAGGTCGACTTCGTCAAGAGAGTCGCTGCGCCGATGCCGCTCCATGTCATTATGCAGATTCTCGGTATTCCCGAAGAAGACGAACCGAAAATGCTGATGCTGACCCAGCAGATGTTCGGCGGTCAGGACGCCGATCTTTCCGGTTCCGGCATGGAAAACATGACCGCCGAGCAAATCACTCAACTTGTCGCGGGCGCAGTCAAGAATTTCGAGGATTATTTCGCGGGGATCGCTGCAGAACGGCGGGCCAACCCAACGGACGATGTTGCCAGTGTGATCGCCAATGCCAAGGTCGATGGAGAGCCGCTACCCGATCGCGACATGGCCGGATACTACATCATCATGGCCGCCGCCGGGCACGACACAACGTCCGCGACCATGTCGGGCGCGATGCTGGCCCTAGCGCGGGACCCGGGGGAATTCGCCAAGGTCAAGGCCGATCGCTCGCTGCTCCCAGGACTGGTCGAGGAAGCGATCCGCTGGACGACTGCTGTTCAACATTTCATGCGCACTGCAGCGGAGGATGTCGAAATGGGAGGGCAGCAGATCAAGGCGGGCGACTGGATGATGCTCAACTACGTTTCGGCCAATCACGATCCTGCGCAATTTGACCGTCCGCGAGAATTCGACGCCAGCCGCACTCCCAACCGTCACATGGCGTTTGGAGCGGGCGCCCATCAATGCCTCGGACTACACCTCGCGCGTTTGCAGATCCGGATACTGTTCGAAGCGCTTCTGGATCGCCTTGAGGAAGTTGAACTGGCGGGCGAGCCTGCCCGTTCAAGCTCGACTTTCGTCGGCGGCCTAAAGACCTTGCCGCTGCGAATTCAAGTCAAGTAGCTTCGAAACCCAAGCCCTCGATATGGGTAGCGGGCGCAACAATGCAAGGAGTGCGCGAAAATATTGTTTCAATACGGGGTTGATATCGAAACTATGTACGATTTTCCTGTTATTTCCGGGCAACATGTGTTAATACTCGGTTCATGGGAAAAATCAGGAACGAAACCGTTGCAGTGTTTGCGGCGCGCTTCGTTGCAGGTCTAACGCGATGACCCTGCTCGAGCCGTACAACATCCCTTTTGCTGCCGCAGCCATCCTGCTGGTGTTCATCGCGCTCGCGCAAGTGATCGGGATGGGCGACCTCTTTGAGGGCGCGGATGCCGACATCGATCTCGAGGTCGATCTCGACACACCCGATGGTGCGGACGTGCTCGGCAGCGGCGGTTTCTTCGAAGGAATGTTCAGCCTGATGGGGATCGGCCGCGTGCCGTTCCTGATCTGGCTGACTGTGCTCCTGTTTGTATTCGCGGGGATCGGTGTATCGATCCAGCAGCTGGCGATCGGCGTGCTGGGCGCTCCGCTTTCGACGTTACTCGCGGCGGTTGCCGCCGGTGTGGTCGCATTGCCGCTCAACGGAGCACTCACCCGCCCACTGGCGCGACTGCTTCCACAGGATGAGACGACCGCGATCGATGTGCGCAGCCTGGTGCGGCGCGATGCCGAGATCCAGACAGGCACGGCCCGACGCGGTTCCCCCGCGCGAGCAAAGGTCGTCGATGGGCATGGCCAGTCTCACTTCGTGATGGTGGAGCCGCACGATCCCGATGCGGCGCTGGTGGAAGGCGAGACTGTGCTGCTGGTCAGGCGTGAAGGTGCGACCTTCTTCGCGGTGCAATACGAGAACCCGTTGCTGGGCATCGACTGACGACGCCCGAAAACACGCGCGATCCGCCAACCCCGACGGCGGGAACGCGCATAACAGAAAACAGGAGGAAGAATGGAAAACCTACTCGAACTCGCGATCTGGCTCGGCCTTGCCTTTGTGGTCCTGCTGATCATCTTTGTCGTACTCACCAGTCTCTACCGTCGAGCATCGAAGGAAATCGCCTTCGTCCGGACCGGTGTCGGCGGGGAAAAGGTCGTGATGAATGGCGGCGCGTTGGTGCTGCCGGTGTTCCACGAGACCATGCCGGTCAATATGAATACTCTGGTGCTTTCCGTGGTCCGCCGCGATGCCGAAGCGCTCATCACGCTCGATCGGCTACGGATCGACGTGAAGGCGGAATTCTACGTTCGCGTCCGACCCGATGCCGGCGCGATTGCAATGGCTGCGCAAACGCTTGGCCAGCGCACGATGCAGCCGGAAATGCTTAAGGACCTCGTCGAAGGTAAATTCGTCGATGCGCTCCGTTCGGTCGCGGCGGGAATGAGCATGAACGAACTGCACGAACAGCGAGCGGACTTCGTTCAGAAGGTGCAGCAAGTGTCCTCGAACGACCTCGCAATGAATGGTCTTGAGCTCGAATCGGTGTCGCTGACCGGGCTCGACCAGACCAGCATCGAACACTTCAACGCCAACAACGCGTTCGACGCCGAAGGTCTGACCAAGCTCACAGAGCAGATCGAAGCGCGCAAGAAGCTGCGCAACGACATCGAGCAGGACACGCGCGTTCAGATGGAGACCAAGAACCTCGAAGCCGACCAAAGGTCGTTCGAGATCGGGCGCGACACCGAATACGCCCGGCTCCAGCAGGAGCGCGAGGTCGAAGTTCGGCGTGCATCGCAGACCTCGGAAATCGCCCGCGAACAGGCCGAGCGCAATCGCGAAGCCGAAGCCGCGCGGATCGAAGCCAAGAAACAGGTCGATGCGCAGCAGATCGAAGCCGACCGGCTCGTTGAGGAAGCTCGGATCGACCAGACCCGTGCGCTCGAAATAGCCCGTCAGGAACAGCAGATCGCCGTCCAGAACAAGTCGCGCGAGGAGAGCCAGGCCAAGGCGGAAGCCGACGCGGCGCGTGCGCTAGCGGTTACCGCCGAAGAGCAGGTCGTCACCTCGCGCGAAAGCGAAGTGGCCGAACGCCTCAAGAAGATCGAACTGATCGAAGCCGCGAAATTGGCAGAGACCGATGCGATCCAGATCAAGGTCGAGGCGGAAGCCGAAAAAGACGCGGCCCTAAACCGTGCAGAAGCGGCTCGTCTTTCGGCGAAAGGTGACGCCGACGCGGAAATCCTCCGCGCTGAAGCCGACCGCGTCCGCTTTGAAGTCGAAGCGGCCGGTAAACAGGCGATCAACGAAGCGGCCAACATCCTGTCGATGGACCAGATCAGCCTGCAGACAAAGCTGGCGCTGCTCAAGGTGCTGCCCGAGGTCATCAAGGAGAGTGCCAAGCCGATGGAGGCGATCGATTCGATCAAGATCGTCCAAGTCGACGGGCTTACCCAAGGCGGCGCAGGCGGTGGTGCCGCGAACGGCGCTGGAGGCTCAGGCGGCGGTTCCGGCAACCTGGCGACCGACGCTGTGTCGGCGGCCCTCGCCTACCGAGCACAAGCCCCGGTTCTCGATGGACTCATGAAGGAGCTCGGACTCGACGGATCTTCACTCGGTAGCCTTGTTCAGGCTGCCGCGGAAGACGTTGACAAATCGGGGAATGGCGACACTCAGCTTATCGCCAATGATGGCGTGGAAGGGGGCACATCGCCAGAACTTCCAACCGACGAAGCGGCTGGATAAGTTCACTTCAAATTTACCACATCGCAAGGCCTCCCGGATAGCGCACCGCCATCCGGGAGGTTTGATTTATGGGCGTTTGGGGCACGGGTTCATTCGAGAACGACGACGCGCTGGATTTTGCTGCGGAGATCCAGTCCGCAGAAGATCTCGCCAACGAAGTGCGGTTGCACGATGTTGGAGCTACCCTGGAGGTGGAGAGAGCTTGCCGCGTCATCGTAGTCGGTGAATGCGTTGCCGCGATGCGCGGTCACCGTCACGAATCCATGCCTGACGAACTGGCGGAACGCGTCCATGCGTTCGGGACTCCGGCCGACGAACTGTTCGATAATGCCCGAGACAGTGTCTCGATGGTTATCACCAATAGCGAGCTGAGCGATCTATGGGCCGAATCCGAAGATCGCGGTGAGTTCAACAGGGCGATGACCGACCTGATCGACAGGCTCAATCAGCCATTGTCGAGCGCCAAGAAGCCAACGAAGAAGGAAGGCAAGCCCAACTTCAGTCCCTGCTGGATTTGCGGCGAGGAGATGGGGCAGGAATTCACCTCGTTAAGCGTGACCTTGGACCCCGAATCCGGAATGAGCCAGAGCGGAAGTGTTCATCTTGCTTGCCTCAATGCTGCGCTGCATCCCAGATTCATGATTCAGGACTGGCAGTTCGACGATGAGATGATCGCGCGCCTGACGAGCGATATCTTCGGTAAGGGCGAAGACGGCTAACCCAACAGACGCTGGGCCATCGATCGGACCTCCGCTCCCATATCTTCCCGCTGGAGAGCCAAAGAGAGTGTCGCCTCAACGAAGCCAACCTTGCTGCCGCAATCGTAGCGATTGCCGTCAAAGGTAACCGCGTGAAAAGGTTGCGAACCTATCATTCGGGCCATCGCATCGGTCAGCTGGATCTCGCCACCTGCGCCTTTTTCCTGGTTTTCAAGAGTCCGCATGACTTCGGGCTGGAGAATGTAGCGTCCGGAAATGATCTTGTTCGAAGGAGCTTCCGCCACCGGCGGCTTTTCGACCAGCCCCTTCACTTCGGTGAGCGTGCCGCGCACCTCGCCGGGATCGATCACGCCGTAGCTCGATACCTCTTCCATTGGCACTTCGAGTACGCTGATGACGTTGCCGCCAACCTGACCGTAGGCATCGACCATCTGTTTCATGCAACCCGTCCCGCCTTTCCTGCCGATCATCAATTCGTCCGGTAGGAAGATTGCAAAGGGTTCGTCGCCCACAATCGCGCGCGCACACCAGATCGCATGGCCCAGACCCATCGGCACCTGCTGGCGGACCGTGATGATATCGCCGGGGGTCGCTCGGGTGGAATCGAGCACCGCCATGTCCTTGCCGCGCTCGCTCATTGTGTCTTCAAGCTCATAGGCGACATCGAAATGCTCGACGATTGCCGTCTTGCCCCGCCCGGTGACGAAGATCATCTGTTCGATGCCGGCCTCGCGTGCCTCGTCGACCGCATACTGGATGAGCGGGCGATCGACGATCGGGAGCAGTTCCTTTGGAATTGCTTTGGTAGCCGGGAGAAACCTGGTGCCCAGTCCTGCCACGGGAAAGACGGCTTTTTTGATCGGCTTGGGCGATGTCATGATGGTCCTCCCTGACTTGTGAAGTCGTCGTGCCGCGCGGGCCGCGCGAGGTCAATGCACCGAGTCGACTATGTGTGTCAGTTGCGCGAAAGGCATGATCCGCTAAGGCACCACGCCATGGACAAACTGATCATCAAGGGCGGCAATCGCCTTTCGGGTACGATCCCGATTTCGGGCGCAAAGAACGCCGCTTTGACGCTTATTCCCTGTGCGTTGCTAACCGAGGAGCCGGTGACACTACGCAACCTTCCGCGCCTCGCAGACATCGATGGTTTCCAGCACTTGATGAACCAGTTCGGCGTCACCACTGCAATTCAGGGCACCCGTCCCGAGGATTTCGGCCGGGTGATGACAATGGAAGCAACGCGGATCACTTCAACTGTCGCGCCTTACGATCTGGTCCGCAAGATGCGCGCCTCGATCCTGGTCCTCGGCCCAATGCTGGGGCGCATGGGCGAAGCGACAGTGTCGATGCCCGGCGGTTGTGCGATCGGTAACCGGCCGATTGACCTCCACCTGAAAGCGCTTGAAGCATTCGGCGCGGAGATCGAATTGGCGCAAGGCTACGTCAAAGCGATGCAGCCAGACAGTGGCTTGCCTGGGGGGGATTTCGATTTCCCCGTGGTTTCGGTCGGCGCGACCGAGAATGCGGTGATGGCGGCGGTGCTCGCCAATGGGACCAGTCGATTGTTCAACGCCGCGCGAGAGCCCGAAATCGTCGACCTGTGCAACCTATTGGCGGCGATGGGAGCGGAGATTGAGGGTATCGGCACATCCGACCTGACGATCCACGGTGTCAAACGCCTCCACGGCGCGACATATCGCGTCATGCCCGATCGGATCGAGGCCGGCTCCTATGCCTGTGCCGCGGCGATCACCGGCGGCGATGTGCGGCTCGAGGGAGCGAGCGCGCACGACATGGTCTCGACGCTTGCCGCGCTGCGGGCGATCGGCCTTGAGGTCGAGGAAGATGCGAAAGGCGTGACGGTCAAATCTAACGGTGCGCTCCAACCCACCGACCTCACCACCGCCCCTTTCCCGGGCCTTGCCACCGATATGCAGGCGCAGTTGATGAGCCTGCTGTGCAAGGCCGAGGGCACCAGCGTGCTGAAAGAGACCATATTCGAGAACCGCTTCATGCACGTGCCCGAACTGGCGCGCATGGGCGCGGATATCGCTACCGAAGGTCGCACTGCGATCGTCAAGGGACCTGTCGACTTGACCGGTGCGGAAGTGATGGCGACCGACCTGCGCGCTTCGATGAGCCTGATCATCGCCGCACTCGCAGCCGAGGGCGAGACGACCGTTCGACGCATCTACCATCTGGATCGTGGATACGAACGGCTGGAGGAGAAGCTCAAACTGGTCGGCGCGGATATCGAGCGGGTCGGCGACGATTGAGCGTCGGTTCAACCGCAGTTAAACCGACGTCGCAAACATCATCCGAAGGCTTTCGGAGATTAAGCGGTGAAACTTCGCGGGATGCTCGTCACTGTCGCAGCTGGAATGGCCTTCCTCGGGGCTGGCCCGGCGTTTGCCGACGATGACGATTACTACGAAAACCGTGCGAACAAGGTCGCGGATTGCGACAAGAAGCTTCGCGAAGCTCAGAGTAGGCGCGAATACTACGAGAAGCTTGAAGAGTGCGATCGCGAACTCGCCAAATTTGACCGCGAGTGGGCTGAGAAACGACGCGAAGAGAGGCGAAAACGGCGGAACGAACGTCGCTATCGGGATTGGGATGACTAGATTGCGGTGCTTAGGCTTTCCTGATGCCAGACTCAGGCAATAGGCGCTTTCACCGAAGCTATCGACTGACCAGCCACACCCGTATGGCGCTTGCCAACCCAGGCGGAGTCTCCGCCTTGATCCGTTCTTCGTCGATCCGCGCGACCAGCGCGTTGATCGGCAGGCCTTCGACTGCGGCCGATTCGACCAGCATCTCCCAGAACACGGGTTCAAGGCTGATCGATGTCTTGTGCCCTGCAATCTGGACCGAGCGTTTGACCGGGGGGTGGTAGCGAGGTTGCGTCACGCGCAAGTTGATAAAGCACATGCATGCAAGGGAATAGCAGTATTTCCGCGCACCCTCCCAAATGGCAACAACCCCGCCGATCGGGCGGGGTCCCCGAAACCGGACAAGCACGCTGCGAAAGAGCCGCACTCCTGCTAGCGGACGCGGGGCAAGTAGGAAACGGAGGTGATCATGGTCGAAATTGTCGTCGGGGAAGATGGCGTTGCTCGCTGCAATTGGTCGATGGCGACCGCCCAGTACCAGCGCTACCACGACGAGGAATGGGGATTTCCCGTCGGCGCAGACCGCCGCTTGTTCGAAAAGATCTGTCTCGAAGGATTCCAGTCGGGGCTTAGTTGGCGAACGATCCTCGAAAAGCGCGAGAACTTTCGTGCCGCCTTTCACGATTTCGATTTTCACAAGGTCGCCGAATTCGCCGAAAGCGATGTCGAGCGACTGTTGCAAGACCCGGGAATCATTCGCCATCGGGGCAAGATCGAAGCGACCATCAACAATGCGCGGCGCGCGATCGAGATGGTCGAAGCCGAAGGATCGCTCGCGCGCTATTTCTGGCAATACGAACCACGGGATCGCCTTTGGGATGGCCGGGAAATGCTCGCGTCCACCGACGCTTCGAAGGCGATGTCCAAGGACTTGAAAAAGCGCGGTTGGAAATTCGTCGGGCCAACGACGGCCTACGCTTTCATGCAGGCGATGGGGCTCGTGAACGATCACCTGCCCGGTTGCGCAGCGCGCGATCGGGTCGAGGACGCGCGACGAAACTTCGCGGTTCCCTAGCCAACCCGGCTTCGATCAGGCGGCGCGGACCTTGTCCAGAGCGCCACCCAAACGATCGGGTGCAACTGCATCGAGCGGTTGCGAGCGCACCGCCATCTTCGCGAGCTCCCGGATTTCGAGCGGGTGCTGGAACCGCATGCCGAATTGCTTGCCATTCTGCCAGCGGATTTGGCCAAGACGCTGCGGCAGGCCGAGCGCTTCGAAGCTGACCAGTCTGCCCTCGGGATGAAGGCCGTCGCTTTCGAATTTGGCACCTTCGCGAGAAATGTCGATCAGGCCCACGCGGGTAATCGTCCGGCCGTCGGTGATCCGTGCCTGCGCGGCAATTTCGAGCCGGATCGGGCGGTTCTCGAATGGGCTTTCTTCATGGAGGAATTCGTCGAGCGAGATTTCGGTTCCGAAGCGATAGCCAGCCTGGCGTTTGCCAGACCAGACGCGTTCGAGAGGGTAGGTCAGTCCGTTGGTGAGCTGGAGGATGATGCGCGGTTCGGGCGGAGCTTCATGCAGGAAACTCAAGCCTATGCCGAGTTCGGACAAATCGCGGATCAGGCACACATATTCGCCTGCTTGGCAGACGACCTTGGCCGTGCGCAGCATGGCAGACTTGCGCGCCGCGGCGCGATGTTCCGCACCCGCATTGCCTTCGATTTCGTGCGTGCCAGCAACCGGCCCGCTTTCACACAGTGTCTTGGCCATAATGCACCTGAGCCCCTCGCTCGCCTAGACTTTGGATAATGTAAGCTAACCCACCGTGGTTAACGAATTGCCAAGATTGGGCCCATTGTCGACGCGTAGTGCAAGGATTCGGGGATACCGATGTTGCATCGTTCAATTTCGACGCGATCACGGGCGATCGCTTGAGATTACAAGAAATTTGGGTTGTCCGCGACCGGGTCAGCCGGTAGATTGCCCAAATGGCTGGCCTCGATGCGCTCACCGATAAGGAAAAGCAGACGCTGCGCTTGATCGTTCGCGGGCATGACGCCAAGTCTGCGGCATCCGAGCTCGACCTTTCGGTCCACACCATCAATGAGCGGCTGCGCAACGCGCGTCGCAAGCTCGATGTCACCAGCAGTCGCGAAGCCGCGCGCCTGCTGTTCGAAAACGAGCTCGAGACCCACGAAAATTTGGCAGACAAGCGATTGGGGGAAGCCCCAAGCCACAGATCTCTCCATCAAGCGGATTGGAAGAATGGCCAGGGTGGCCATCGCATTCGCGACTGGCGTCTTGGCGCATTGGCGATCGGAGGATTGATTATGTTTTCGACATTGGCATTCGTGCTGCTTGCAAGCCCACCTGCCGGCGATGCAGCCTCGGAGACGGGCGCAATTGTCGCGCAAGAAGACACAGGCACCGCTGCAATCGTAACCCAGAGCAAGGATGCGGCGCTGGCCTGGCTCAAGTTGGTTGATGCGGAAGACTGGCAGGGAAGCTTCGACGCTGCTGGAAAGGCATTTCGTGTCCCCAACACCGTCGATGCATGGCGCGAAGCTTCGCAACAGGCTCGCACGCCGCTTGGCCCAGTCAAAAGCCGCATCATGGCGCAATACGAGCCTGTCGATGCCCCGCCGAACGGGTTTCACGTCGTGCGCTTCCGCACCGACTTCGAAGGTAGGATCGGCGTGATCGAATCGGTTACGCTCGAACGCGAAGCAGACGGGTTGAAGGTGGTCGGCTACTTCATCAACTGAAGATTGCCCCCCGCTCAATACATGTGCTGGCCGCCATTGATGCTCATGGTCGATCCGGTCATGAACGCGCCGTTCTCCGACGTGAAGAAGGCGACGCCGCGGGCGATCTCCTCGGCCTGGCCCAGTCTGCCGACCGGGATCTTGGCGACGATCTTCTCGAGCACCGGTTCGGGGACGGCAGCGACCATGTCCGTATCGATATAGCCGGGTGCGATAGCGTTGACGGTGACGCCGAACTTGGCGCCTTCCTGTGCTAGCGCCTTGGTAAAGCCGTGAATGCCGGACTTGGCGGCGGCGTAATTGACCTGGCCGTATTGCCCGGCCTGGCCGTTGATCGAACCGATATTGACGATCCGGCCCCATTTGCGTTCGCGCATCCCCGGGAAGGTCGCTTTGGCCATGTTGAAACAGCCGCCCAGATTGACTCGCATCACGTCGTTCCAGTCATCGAAACTCATCTTGTGGAGGGTGCCGTCGCGCGTGATGCCGGCATTGTTGATGACGATATCGACCGGACCGTGATCGGTTTCGACCTTGGCGCATCCTTCCAGGCAGGCCTCGTGATCTCCCACATCCCATTTGTGGGATGCGATGCCGGTTTCTTCCGAGAAGGCTTTGGCTGCATCGTCATTGCCGCCGTAATTCGCAATCACGGTATGCCCTTGCCGCTTGAGCCGATTGCAAATCGCGGCTCCGATTCCCCGTGTCCCTCCAGTGACGATCGCTACCCGGCCCATCGCAATTTCTCCCAAGCATGAAGTGTGGGATGAACCTAGCGGTGCCGTAGCGTCAGGCAACAAAAACCCCGCCGAAGCGGGGTCGTATCATACGAATTCACTAGGTCGAACGGGCTCAGAACCTGATCTGGGTCCCGACATAGACTGCCTGACTGTCCTGGACCGAATTGGTAAGCGGGTCGAGCCGGTCGCGCTCTTGCGAAAGACGCACGCCGGCAGTCACGTCCAGATTGGGCGAAAGGCGGAAAGAACCGCCGACATCGACAGTCTGCGCGCCGAGCGAATCGAGGGTGTTTTCAGAACGACCAGCGATTTGTTCGTCCTCGAGCGCGATACGCGGCTGCAGTCGACTGGGCTTGTCCACGCGAGTTGGCTGGGTCGGTTCGAACTCGGCGAGATCCGGCACGCTGAGGTCGCGGACGGTATCCGGAAGCTCGACCGGGCGGGCGAAGCTCTTGTACCCGCGCGCGGTGCCGAGATTGTAGCGGCTCGGCTGCAATGCGGCCAAATTCTCGCTCGCGCTCGGAACCGATTCGATTGCGGAGCGGACCGAAATCGCCTGCGCCGATTCGCTATCGATCCGGACGGCAACCGTAACGGTACGCTCGCCCTGGATCGGTTGCGATCCGGCGGGAGTGAAGCGAATACCCTTTTCGCGAGCCTTGGCGGCGATCCGCGCGGCCAAATCCGGATCGACCGAGGCTGGCGTGAAGAAATCGAGTGCGGCATTCTCGATCGCCGGATTGCCCTCGCCGAGCGAAACGACGGCGAGACCGGCGGAGGGGATTGCGAACGCCAAAGCGCCAACAGCCGCAATCAGCGGCAGCTTGCGCTGCTTCGTCGCTGTATGGGCTGGCTTGCTCGGCATTCTGTTTGGCATCCCCTGATCGAAAGGCTTCAAACGTCTGGCGAAAGCAAATTTCACCTTAACGAGGCCTGAGTCGCTTCTAATACCACAGAATGATAGAATCGTGACGAAGTTCTACGCAATCGTTTCTAAGACTTCGGATGAGAGTCCTTTCCGACCTGTTGCTTTGGGCACACAGGACGCTGCGGAATCCGCTGAAGTTCAGCGTTCAGAAAGGCCGGCTTGCCCAGTCCGCGACAAAACATTTCGCGGGATTGAGCGGGTTTCGATGCTTGCCGCGATCACCGCTGCCATTATAGAGCCTTGCATGCTGACTAAGGGATACGCCTCCGTGATACGCGTCCACACTCCGATTTCCCGTTCGAACCGGCTGGCACTGGCCGCTACTGCGCTCCTTCCTCTGGCCGCTTGCGGCGGCAATGATCGTCCGACGACCGAGCTTCAGGCTGCGCAGCTCAACACCATCGGCGTCAACGCGTTCTTGTGGCGCGCGTCTCTCGAAACCGTCAGTTTCGCACCGCTGCTGCAAGCCGACAGCGCAGGAGGCGTGATCGTCACCGACTGGTACGCCAATCCGTCGAACCCCAATGAGCGGGTGAAGCTTACGATTACGATCCTCGATCAGGACTTGCGCGCCGATGCCCTGCGCGTGGCTGCCATCCGCCAAGTCGCGGAAAGCGGCAACTGGGTCGATGCGCCGGTCCAGGCGGCGACGGTCCAGAAGCTGGAAGACATCATCCTGACCAAGGCTCGCGACCTGCGTCGCAAAGCCGTGGCGGGCTGATCCGTTTCGCACTAGCGGTTCCGACATGACCGACACCCGATTCGATCCGTCGCAGGCTGACGGACGCTGGCAGCGTGCGTGGGAAGAAGCGGGGACCTTCACCGCCGATTCCGCAAGCGACAAGCCCAAGAGTTACATCCTCGAGATGTTCCCGTATCCGAGCGGGCGCATCCATATGGGCCATGTGCGCAACTACACGATGGGCGACGTGCT
>JASJDE010000094.1 GCA_030065195.1 Erythrobacter sp.
TCTGCCCGATGGGATGGCGGTCGGTTCGGACGGACATATCTTCCTCGCAGGGCCGTCCTCGCCAAACGCGCAATTCGCGGTTGCCCTGCCTGTGGCAATCCTTCCAAGGCATCTTGCGTGCCGATCGATCACCAGCACTCCGCCCGGCCCTGCGAGGAAGATATGTCCGTCCGAACCGACCGCCATCCCATCGGGCAGACCGCCATCCTCGTGCATGTAGGGGCGCGCATCGAACCACACTTCTCCCGTATCGTCCGGCATTCTCGCGCCCCTCTCCACTGCAAACCTGCGGATCAACGGAGCATTCGGGTCGGATTGGCTGACATAGAGCCAGCCTTCGTCGGCGGACAATACGATGCCGTTGGGGAAAGTCATATCGTCCACAAGCCGCACTATCTCACCGAATTTCGACAGGCTGTAGACTCCGTTCACGGGCATTTCCCTGAGCGGCGAATCGTTCAGGCCCGCAAGGCCATAGGGGGGATCGGTGAAATAGATCGTCCCGTCCGAGGCCTCGATCAGATCATTCGGGCTGTTGAACCGCTTGCCCTCAAACAGATCGACAAGCACTTGACGTTCCCCGCTCGCAAAACTGCGAGATTGCACCGCACGCGCGCCATGATTGCAGATCAGGAGATCGCCCGATCTGCCAAGCAACAACCCGTTCGCGCCGGGTTCCCGCATATCCTGTGCATCGGCCGGATCGACGCCAGAGGGTTCGAGGAAGACTTCAACACCTTCTGCCTCCGACCACGCATAGGCACGATTGCGCGGGACATCGGTGAAATACAGCTTCTGCCGCTTCCGATCCCACGCCGGGCCTTCGGACCACTGATGCCCGGTCGACAAGAGCCGCGCGGGAGTTTCGCTATCGACAATCCGATCGAATTCCGGAGCGAACGGCTCAAAGACGACGCCCGATTCCGCGACAGCCATAGCGGCGCCTCCACCCCTCATGCAGCCTGCCGACAACATGGCAAGAGACCCAGCAAGCACAGTCCTGCGCAAGACAAGCATGGCGACTCATTTCCTCCCTAAACCCTGATATTCCAATATTGACAACCTTGTCAAAAACCGCTCGTTTGGCAGTGGATTTTGAGATTCGGCGCGTCCGTACGGTTGCCGAGAGGGAGGAATGTCAGCGATGCCCGCACGCCTGATTGCGCAAGTTCTAGCCGTGGCTGCCGCCTCGACGACAGCCGCCTGCGCGACCGGTTACGGCGAACCTCCGGCCCCACAGACCGAAGCATCGGGACCCGTTCTTCAGAACATCAACAACAGCGCCGCGCCCGGGACAATCCGTCCTGAAATCTGGCCGGAACTCGAACCCGCGCCGCTCGATCCTGCCATTGAAGCGCGGATTGACGCAATGATGGCCCGGATGACGCTGGAGCAGAAAGTCGGGCAGACGATCCAGGCCGACTCCGCCTCCGTCACGCCTGAAGAGGTGAAGCGCTACCGACTTGGCTCCGTGCTGAGCGGCGGCAACTCCGCGCCGGGCCCGCTGCCCTATGCCGACGCAGCAACCTGGCTGGAGACCGCCGACGCTTATTGGAACGCCTCGACCGATCCAGAAGGTGTCGAAATCGCGATCCCGATCATCTGGGGCATCGATGCGGTCCACGGTCATACCAATCTGCTGGGTGCGACCGTCTTCCCGCACAATGTCGGCCTCGGCGCAGCACGCGATCCCGCCCTGATCGAGCGGACCATGGCTGCGACGGCACGCGAACTGGTCGTTTCGGGACACGATTGGACCTTTGCCCCCACCTTGGCCGTCCCTCGCGACGATCGATGGGGACGCGGCTACGAGGGCTTTTCCGAAGACCCCGAAATTGTGATCTCCTATTCCGATCGGATCGTCGAAGGCTTGCAGGGCGAGTTCGGAAAACCGGGCTTCATGGCTCCGGGCAAGGTCATTTCCGCGGCCAAGCACTATATTGGCGACGGTGCGACCGACGGCGGACGCGACCAGGGCGATGCCAGTATCAGCGAAGAAGAACTGCGCGACATCCATGCGTTGGGGTATCTTCCGGCGCTCGATGCCCAAGTGCAAACCGTGATGGTGTCCTTCTCCAGCTGGCAAAACATCAAGATGACCGGGAACAGGGCGCTCATCACCGACGTCCTGAAAGGCCGTATGGGATTCAACGGCTTCGTCGTCAGCGACTGGAACGCCCATGGACAAATACCCGGGTGTTCGAACACCGATTGCCCCGAAGCCTTCAACGCCGGGATCGATATGTTCATGGCGCCCGACAGCTGGCGCGGGCTCTACGAAAGCACTCTCAGGCACGTCAGATCGGGCCGCATTTCGATGGACCGCCTGGACGATGCCGTGCGGAGGATCCTGCGGGTCAAACTGCACTACAAACTGTTTGAGCGCGGTGCACCGAGCACCCGGGCCGATGCTGGCGACGTCAGCCTGTTGGCCAACGCCGATCACCGTGCGATCGCGCGCGAAGCCGTGCGCAAATCGCTCGTTCTGCTCAAAAACAACGACCGCACGCTGCCGCTCGAACCCGGCCAGACTGTTCTTGTCGTCGGAGACGGGGCCGACAGCATCGCCAAGGCCTCCGGCGGCTGGACACTGTCATGGCAGGGGGGCTCGCACGGAAACGAGGAGTTTCCTAACGGCCAATCGATCCTTGGCGGCATTCAGGAAACGGTCGAAGCCGCCGGCGGCAAAGTCATCTTTGACGTGGACGGGACGGGAAACCATCATGCCGACGTGGTCATCGCAGTCTATGGCGAAGACAGCTATGCCGAATTCCAGGGCGATCGCCCACATCTCGACTTTGCCGATGGCGCCTTCGACACTCGCTTGCTCGAGACCTATCGCGAGCGGGGAATGCCGGTCGTCTCGGTTTTCCTTTCCGGGCGGCCCATGTGGGTCAATCCCGAAATCAACGCGTCCGATGCCTTCGTTGCAGCGTGGCTTCCGGGCAGCGAAGGCGGCGGTGTCAGCGACCTGCTGTTCCACCGCGAACCGGAGTTCGATTTCACCGGTAGGCTGGCCTTTTCCTGGCCCAGGCGCGCCAATCAGGCCACTCTCAACGTTGGCGATGCGAATTACGATCCGCTCTTCGCCTATGGCTATGGGATGAGCTACTCGGACCGTTCGCAGCTGGCCCGATTGTCGGAGGAATCGGGGATAGATCCCGACGCAAACGCGTCGGGCGACGTTCTGTTTGCCGGGGGGCAGTCGCCCAATCCATGGTCGCTTTACGGCGTGGTCGACGGCACGCAAACGCGCCTGAACTCGAGCACATGGGATGGCGGTGCCCTGACCTTCACCGGACTCGATCACCTGGCACAGGAGGATTCGCTGGGCATAGTATGGCGTGAGGCAGGACCCTATCTCAGGATTGCCACCCACGATCCGGTCGACTTCTCGCGCCAAAGCAACGGAGCGATGGAACTGGCGTTCTTTGTCCGAAATCTTGGCGAAGCCCCGGCGCGGTTGCGCGTTGCATTGGGGTGCGAAACTTTCGAGCAATGCGGAAACGGCCTCACGGTGGATGCGCGCGCCAGGGACTGGCAGGAGATCAGACTTTCGCTGTCCTGCTTTGCCGATCTCGGTGGCAACCTTGAATCGATCTCGACCGGGCTGTTGCTTGCTTCGGAGGGTCCGGCAAGGATCGGTCTGTCGGACATCCGCCTCGCTCCGGATATCGACGCTACCCGAACTTGCGGGACCTGACGCTCCATGCCCCCACGCCTGATCGTCGTCATGGGGCCAAGCGGCTGCGGCAAATCGAGCGTCGCCAAGGCCCTTTCCAAAGCGATCGGTGCTCCAATGCTGGAAGGGGACGATTGCCATTCGGAATCCAACCGGGCCAAAATGGCATCCGGCTCGGCGCTAACCGATCTGGACCGAGCCGACTGGCTTGATGCGATCTGGC
The DNA here is from genome assembly GCA_030065195.1 of Erythrobacter sp. GTDB lineage: Bacteria > Pseudomonadota > Alphaproteobacteria > Sphingomonadales > Sphingomonadaceae > Erythrobacter. The sequence goes on from JASJDE010000094.1 coordinate 3,906, forward strand.
ACGCGTTGGACGCCAGCTTGGCCCAACAAATCGTGCTCGCATGTTCGGCACTCACTCCCTATGTCCAGTCGCGATTGCGCGAAGCGTCGAACCGCGAGGTGACGTTCATCCTGCTCGATGCGCCGAGGGAGACGCTCGCCGAACGGCTCGAAGGACGAGCCGGTCATTTCATGCCAGCCACGCTCCTCGCCAGCCAGTTGGAGGCGCTCGATCCGCCGCCGGATGCAATGGTGGTCGACGCGCGGCAGCCCATCGGCGCGATGACTTCCGAAATCGTGAGCAGGCTAAAGCACCAGACCGAGCAGCAGGACGGAAACAAAACCGATCAGCCCGACGAGCGTCGAGGCGATCGTCCAGGTCTTTAGAGTCTCGCCAGCACTGAGGCCAAAATAGCGCGACACCAACCAGAAGCCCGAATCGTTCACGTGGCTGATGACGCTGGCACCGGCTGCAATCGCGATCACCATCCGGGCAAGGTCCCATCCCTGAAGACCGGCCGCTTGGGCCAAAGGCGCGCACAATCCGGCAGCGGTCAACATGGCCACGGTCGCCGATCCCTGAGCGACGCGAACTAGGGCTGCGAGGAGGAAGCCTGCGACGATCGGCCCAAGCCCGAACGCAAGAAAGCCTTCGGCCATCATCGCACCCGCACCGGTATCGACAAGGACTTGCTTGAAGGCTCCTCCTGCACCCGTGACCAAAAGGATCACTGCCGTCGGTTCAAGCGCGCGGGAAAGGCCCTCCGTCAATCGCGCCTTGCCCAGTGAATCCTGCGGCCTAAGCACCCATGCCGCCAACCCACACCCCAACAGCAAGGCAACGAAAGGATGGCCGACGAACGCGATAGCGGCATTGTCCCAACCGAACTGGGCGGCGATCGCCGCGGCGACGATCAAGAGTATCGGTACGGCAATCGAGATCATTGCCCGCACGGCCAAGCCGGGCCGGATTTCGGCCTTGCTCCGAGCGGAATCGCCTTCGAGCCGATCTGGCAACCACCCACGATCGTCCGCAAACCGCGCGAAGAAGGGTCCAGCGATGAGCATTGCAGGAATACCGGCCATGATGCCGCAGACGATCACAAGGCCGATCTCCACTCCGAGGATGTCGGCCACGGCCACGGGTCCCGGTGTGGGCGGGATGAAGGCGTGCGCTGTTGCCAGGCCGGCGAGAAGCGGGAGTCCGAAATAGAGCGGTGCCTTGCCGGCCTTTAGCGCCAGGGCCCGTATCAGAGGGAACAAGAGGATCAGGCCGACATCGAAAAATACGGGGATCGCTATGACCAACCCGACGAATCCGATCGCGATGCCGGCCGGTCCCGGAGGCCTTTCCCCGACGATCGACCGGGCCAATGCAGCCGCTCCGCCGCTCGCTTCCAGATAAGTGCCGAGAAGCGCACCAAGACCCACGATAACGGCAATGAAGCCGAGCACACCTGCGAAACCGTTCTGGACCGATTCGAGGACAGCGACCGGTGCCAACCCTGCGGCCAGGCCCGTCGTCAAGGCGGCGACAAGCAGCGCCGCAAAAGCGTTAACGTGTCGCGCGAGGATCAGATAGAGCAGCCCGGCAACGCCGAGAGCCGTTGCGAGAAGCGGGCGCCAAGCGACAAGAAGATCGGCGATCTCCATCAATCGATCCTTTCGAGCAAGGCAACGCGGTCGGCTTTGGAAGGGGAGACGGAAAGCAGCCGAGGCAGGTCGCCGTCGACAAACTCGATAGTCGTTACGGCCAAATCGAAATCCCCGGTCAGGGGATCGAAAAGCCTAAGCCGATAGGTGCCGGCGGCGATCGCTCCGCGCTCGAGTACGGGAGTGTCGGCGCTGAGATAGACGGCATAGGTCTTCCCTTCGTCTGCGAGGCAGTATGCGCTGCCACGGCATGGTCGCATCTCCCAAAAGCGCAGGTTTTGCTCGAAGAAGGAAAGCGCTATCCGCGTTTGTCGCCAAAGCGCGGCGCGACTGCGCCAGTCTTCGGCCGTCAGGTCGTTGCCATCCTGCTCCGCACCGAAATACCATTCGACCCCCGCCCCTCCGGCCAACAACGTGCCCCACAAGGCATGACGGCGCAGGCTGTCATGCGAGGGATCGTCTCGGTCGGCTCTTGCACCTATCTGCCATGGGCCGATTTCGTCCATCGCGATAGGCCAGGCATGCCCCGCTTCACGTGACAGCTCCTGCCATTTCCGGATTTCCTTGTTCACCGTTTCGCGCTGGCTGACCTGGAATGACAGGCCGGCAATGTCTCGGTTGCCCAATTGCGGAGCTAGGATCGAATCCTTGTCTGCAGCTTCGGAATGGGTGTGCAACAGTATCGGATGACCATAGGCGTCCAACTGCCTGATATGGCGGGCCATCGCGAACCTCTGGGCATCGGATTGCCCGTGTGGAAGCCAGTGCACCGGGCCGTTTTCCTCCCCGAGATTCCAGAAAAGGGCCGGATGATGACCGAACCGGGCGATCAGTTCCCGCAGGAACAGCTTGCGGTGCGGGCCGGTGTCGCCGCCATCAAGGATCAACTCGTTCTCGGTCTCTTGCAGAACGACGTGCAAGGCGATCCCCCGCCGCTGCATGTGCGCGAAGACAATCTCCCATTGCGCAAGTTTACTGACGTCGAAGCGGGTGCGGTCGGAAGGATCGCGCCAAGGCCAGACATCCTTGCCGTCCCCTTCAATGTTGTAGACGAGGAAATACGCCGCATTCATACCCTGATCGGCCAGATAGTTGACCGCCCCGATCAGCCCTTTGCCCTTGCTACCCTGCCAGCTCGGATCCCCGCGTCGCCAATCCCCCCGATGCGGTGCGAATGCGTGGAGCTCACCCCCTGCGTCGGCCTCGCCGGCGCGCGCATTGTCGGCAACGCGATAGGTCCCGTCGAAATCCGCGTAGCCGAGGAGATTTTCCGGGCTGTTGGCGCCACCCTTAAGCCAGTGAGTTCCGCTGCCGGAAAACCGGAAGTAGCGACCTTCGCGACGCAGGATCCCGTTGCGATAAAACGAAGGCGCGTCGGGCGGAGCATCGAGAACCTGGAACGAACCGCTCCAAGAAGCGTGCACACGCAGCTTGGGATCCGAGTCAGGAAGAAGCGCGGCGCCGTCTGCTGCAAACAGTTTCGCGGAATAGGTCCACTGGCCCGGACGATCCGGCGCGAAGCGAACCCGCCAGACTTCACCGCTGTCCGCTCCGGTTTCGGCGGCATTGCCGTCCGCAGCGAAGAAACCGGGCACTGTGACCTTATGCGCGCCGGAGGTGAACGTGACCGATAGTTTGAAGTGCGTGAAGGGATTGAGCGCGCCGGTTTCGCTCGACGAGGGACCCGTGAAATCGAGGGTCACCGGCTGCCAGACCGCTACATGCAATTCGCTGGCCATCACTGACGACGAAATCGTCGTGCAGCCTGACAGGGTCAGCGGCACTGCTGCGCACAGAATGCGGGCGATGAGAGCGACCAGCGCGGTCACCGGCGTCGCTGTCACTTTTCCGGGTCGACAGGAACCGGCAGGCCTTTCGAATTCCATTTCCAGAAAACGAATGTAAGCGGCTCTTCGCCGGTATTCTTGATGCCGTGGAGGTCCCAGGCCGCCGCATAGAGCATGTCGCCCTCGTTCGCGGGGAACACCTCTTCACCCACTGTCCATTCGCCTTCGCCCGCTATCACCATCAGGAATTCCTCTTCGGCGTGGCGATGCGGAGGGTGTATTTCGAGCCCAGGATCGATCCTGGCGGTTCCCGACAGCAGATCCTGCGTACCTGCGGTCTCGTCCGAGAAATACTCGACGAACGTTCCCCAGTCTTCCTCGACGGTCTTGGCTGTTTCGGTGGTAAGAACCTGCGTTTCCAGTCCCGACACTTCGGGACGGGCCGATTCCGTGCCTTGGTCCGATTGAGGCGCGCACGCGGCGGCAAGCAAAGTGATCGGTAATCCCGTTTTTAGAACGTATTTCATACATCTTCCCCTTGCGCTCGATTGAAATTGATAACGTTGTCAATGTCAATGCCCAAGCGAGGACTTTGCGAACATGTGAAGCCGCAAATGGCGATTTCGATGTCAATTCGGCTAGGCTCAAGGCGCTACGGTTTGTAAAACCTTGCAAATTGAATGTCGTGAGGCAGGCGCAACACTGGATCACATGGCCTCGGAAGAGTAGCCTGCGCGCTGTTAACTGAAAAAGACGGGCATGGGACGGACTGATATGCGCGTAGCACTTGCCGACGACGAACAGGAATTGCTCGAACAGATTGCAGCAATTGTGCTCGGTGCCGGCCACGAAATCGAGACATTCAGCAACGGCATCGACCTGCAAAAGGCCCTCAAGCGTGAGACATTCGATGTCGTGATGCTCGATTGGAACATGCCGGGACTCACCGGCGTCGATGTGCTCGAATGGGCGAACGACAACATGCCGTCCCCCCCTCCCTTCATCATGCTGACCAGTCGGGGTGAAAAGGACGATATCGTCCGCGGTCTGCAAGCCGGGGCGGTCGACTACATTACAAAACCGGAATCCGATGAGATAATTCGCGCTCGCCTCGAAGCGGCGGGACGACGCCTCGGAGGCAATAGGCCGGATCAGCATGCGCAACACGGCCCCTATCGCCTCGACCGCAAAAGCAAGTCGGTTGAATTCAAGGGCGAAAAGATTGCCGTCACCGCCAAGGAATTCGACTTGGTCGACCTGCTGTTCCAGAACCTCGATCGCCCGCTATCGCGCGGCTATCTCTTCTCACGGGTATGGGGCGGTGAGACCGAGTTGGAGACCCGGACGATCGACGTGCATGTCTCCCGCCTGCGCACCAAACTCGAACTCCAACCGGCCAACGGCTTCGTAATTCGCACTGTTTTTGGGTTTGGCTATCGCATGGATGCGTATATCGAGGAGGAGACAGCCGACGAGTAACGCATGATTCAACTTAACCGGAGCAGGCCTGTGGGTGCACGATCATGGATCGCTGCCTTGGGCGCGGCTTGCCTTGCTGGATGCGCGGTGCAGTCTCCGCCAGCAATCACCAGCAGCGTCGGCAATGCGCCGGCAACGATCACCCAAATACACCTCATCGAACCCGAAGCGGAGCAAGCGCAGCGAGTCGCTATGTTCGCCGCGTTGGCCGGTGCCCTGCAGTCTCGAGGGGTCGGATTGAGCGAGACGGCCGACGCTGTCGCAGACCTTGCGATCTCGGTCAGCCCCAGCCCGGTTGGCATCTTCGCCAGCGAAGCGGGAAAGACCGACTCAGAGCCTGACGCTCTTGTCACCACGCGCGAAAGGCGTTGGTATGATGCCTGCGAGGCGGTTCGCGTCCAGGCCACCTTGGTGCTGTACGACAGGTCTAACGGACAATTGCGCAAAAGCAGCAAGGCGGAGAGCGTGGCGTGTGCCGATAGTGAACTGCCCTTTGCCCAACTGTCCGAATTGCTCGCCGACGACCTGTTGTCCGACTGATCCTATTGCGCGTCGGTACACGGCAACGTGATCACAAACCGCGTCCCTTTTTCCGCCGAAGAGCAGACGGAAATGTCTCCGCCATGCTCGTCGATGGCCCTCTTTACATAGGCAAGCCCCAGCCCGGCGCTCGGCCCCGCTTCCGTATTGCGGGCACCAAAGCGGGCGAATGTGTCCTTCTGCCGCTCTTCGGGCAAGCCAGGTCCGTTGTCGTACACTTCGATAGTCAGACCGCCTTCGACCGTTCTTTCGAGCGTGACCCCGACCTTCATCCCTTCGGGAGAGAATTTGATCGCATTGCCGATTAGATTGTCGATTGCCCGAGAAATAGACGAGGGGTCGATTTCGCAGAATTCCGGCTCCTCCGGGATCGCCGCTTCAAACGCAATCCGCTTGCGCTTGGCGATGGGATAGGCGCGGTCCATCGCCTCGTGAAGCAATGCGCCGAGATCGGTCTCCTGCGGTTTCACCCCTTCATACTCCAGGCGCGCGATCTGCACGAAATCGTCGGTCAACTTGAGCGTTCGTCTCGCTTGTTTTTCGATCCGTGACAGCCGTTCCGTCTCAGGCAGCGATTGTCCCGCGGCCCCCACCAGACCGACAATCGCGGCCTGCGGCGATCGCATGTCGTGCGATAGGAACTCCAACATTTCTCGGCGTTGCCGTTCGCTGCTTCGCAGCGACGTAATATCGCGCAACGAGACAATCGTGCCGCCCTCCTTCAGGCCGATATCTGCCGACGCAATCAGGAAGGATCGCCCGTCGGGAAGCTGCAATTCCTGCTCATGCGCGTGCGCAACCGTGCGCATTCCCGCCAGCAATTGCGCGAAGTTCAGTCCGGCACGCGATGCCTCGCTTCCAAAGACTTCTTCGGCTCGATCGTTCATGAGGACCAAAGCGCCATCGGCATCGAACACCAACATGGGATCGGGCGAGGCCGTCAGAATACTGCGCAAAAAGGACAGCCGCTCGCGCGTCTCACCGATCAACCCGCGAACGAGCGACACCTGCCGGGCGATGGGATCGAATCCCGTCGCACCGTCTGCATCCGGCTCGTCTTTCCCCCTGTTCAGGGCCCGGGCTTCGGTATCGAGGAACCGACTGACCGAGCTCAGACGCCGCCAGCCCCAAACCGGGTAGGCGACGAGGATTCCGACAATGGCGGGAAAGACTGGTATCCATCGTCCGAGAACCACGACCAGAGCCGCTGAGGCCAATCCCAGTACCGCGATCAATCCGATCGAAACGCGCAAGGTCCATTTCGGCGGCAGCTGCCAGAATACGAGGAAAAGGAGCACGATCGAAAGGATCAGCACAGAGGCGGCGATGGGCGCGTCGACTTCGTAGACGAGATCGCCCTGGAGCATCGCGCTGAGCAGGTTTGCCTGTATCTCGACCCCGGTCATGATCCGGCCAGCGTGGAAGGAAACCGCGTATCGATCGCCCAGGCCCTGTGCAGTCGCCCCGACCAGAACGATCTTGTTGCCGATGAAATCCGCCTCGGCCCGTCCTTCGACGATATCGGACGCGGAAAAGGTCCGAAACGAACCGCCTGAATGCATGGGAACGATTGGGTCGCTTTCGGATGCCGGCAATACTTCCGGAGCGGACCCCGCAGCGAGAAACACCGCCTTTGCAAGGTGATCGTAGGAGCCGCCCGACGTCTCGTATTCGAGTGCAAAGCGCCTGACTGCACCATCGGGATCGGGTGAGACCAGCACATGGCCAATATCCGATGCACCCCGTCGTAATCCTTCAAGCGGCAGCACGGGTTGAAGTTCGGCGCTGTAACCGGGTGCAGGCGCGAATGTATGCGGCAGCGCGACATTGCCGGCATCGACAATGGCTTTCGCCAGCCTGCCATCGCTTTCGCTCGAGGTGGGTTCGATAAAGAGGATGTCGAACACGATCAGCTTGGGCTGGTATGCCTGCAACTGCTCGATCAGATCGGCATGGCGATCCCGATCCCAAGGCCAGTTGCCGATCTCCGTCAGGCTGCGGTCATCGATTTCGATGAGCACAATCTCGTCGGAGGGTTCGCCCAGCCGCATGTCGGACGCCAGGTCGAGCATGCTTGCGTCGAGCCGGTGCGTCCATTGCTGGTGCCAGGCTACCATCACGAGCACCAGCGTAGCCGCGAGCAATACGCACCATTCGCCAAAGAGACGGAAATTCTTCATGACCACGCTCGGCGTTGCGTCCGGCCCGCCCTATTCGCTTACGGTGAGTTCTTGGACGGGGCCCCAGACCTTTATGACATCGCCTTGGTCGATTTGGAACGTTGCGACCTTCCACCGATAGGTTCCGGGGTCGAGGCTCGAGACGAGGACGGCAGTGTTGCTTAGCCCGACCTCGTCGACCAGCAAGGCACCCGGATCGTCCGCATTCCACAGTTGGAAGGCATGGGTCGCGCTTCCGGTTCCTTCGGTCCGCCATGCGAATTTGAAGGCGTCGGCGAAACCCGCCGGCTCGGCTGACGCGGCAACACCGACCCGTTTGCGGCGGAATGAATAGACCTTGGAGAATCCTTCGAGGCCGACTTCGGAAATGGCCCGGCTACGGACGAAATAGCGTCCGTCATCGAGCGGCTCGAACTCGGCCTCCAGCGTCTCTTCGATCTTCTCGGTCAACACTTCGATAAAGCCCGCATCGCGCGCAATCTGGGTGCGGTATGCGGCTGCATCTTCCAGCGGTTCGATCGCAAAGCTTATTGTCTCATCCGTTTGGATCCGCCCCGGCTCGGTGAGCTCGGGCGCGGGCAAGAGCCGCTCCGCCTGGCCCAGAACTTCTCCTGCAGTGGCAACGCCGAAGCCGGCGGTTGCAGGGACGTCGGCGGTTCCGGATGCGACCAGCACTTCACCTTCGACCACCTCGGTCAAGCTGATCTCGCGGTCGGGATCGAACGCGACCCGGAACTCGGTTCCGCGAACGGCCGTGACGACAAGCGGGGTCCCGACGCGGTACCGCCCTTCTCCATCGACTTCGGGCGCCACCACTTCTCCGCGACCGCGAAGCACCCTTAGCTGGATGTCGATCTGGCCGTTGATCAGATATCGGCGCGCATCGACGATCCGGGCGCGCGAATTGGAGGGGATCGAGACCTTCGAATTCCCGTCTCCAGCGATCGAAACGAAGCTGTTCCGACCGGTGGCGATTTCGACACCTTCGCCGACGGTCAGGCCGATAGCGGGATCGAGAGAACGCCGTCCCGACGTCAGTCGAACACTGCCCGAGAAGCTTTGCAGCGTCAGCTTGACCGGGCGCGACTTCAACAGGCGCCGCGGGATTTTGAGAGTTGTTCCGACCTGCATCAATCGAGGATTCCGGACGCGATTGATCCTCCGAAGCTCGTCGATGTGGGATCGGTCGACAAGGTATGCGCCGGCCAGATCGTAGAGAGTGTCCGCAGGTTTCACCGTGTAGGTGATATCCCCGTCGGGAGCTGCGGAAGCCGATGCGGCCGTGACGGCAAACAGACCCATGACCAGTCGTTTCAGCGCTACGATCCGCATATTCACATCCCTTGCTCTTCCCCCTGTCCTAGCACTTCGACCGGCAGAGTTCACCTCGAACCGCAGAAATTCAAAACGAATTTACAAGGGTGCCGTCCGATGGACCGAGCGAGAAGGGCATCGTGCACGGGACGGCACGACACGGGCGGTTATCGGAGCCCGATCGGCATCAAAGATCCGGTCGCTCTCAAGAGCCCTTTACGACCTGCATTCTGAGCAGTTCCACGTCGGGTGTGATGAAGCCGTCGCGCAAGGGTTCGGTCCGAGCCAGGTCGGTCGACAAATATCGAACGTTGCTGTCGGCAAAGACCGTCGCAATCGCCTTTCCGTCTTCTCTTTGGCGTGCCACCTTGATCGCCGCGAGCAGATTGGCGCCACTGGAAATCCCTAC
>JASJDE010000095.1 GCA_030065195.1 Erythrobacter sp.
CAACAGATTCGATTGCAATTCAGGACTTGAGAGAGGAACGCCCCCATGGATTTTGAACCGACAGAACGCCAGGCCTATTGGCGCGATCGCGTGCGCGACTTTATCGAACAGCACGTGCGCCCCAACATGGATGTTTACAAGGCACAGGATGCCGAGGGCGACCGCTGGAAAGTCATCCAGATCATCGAAGACAAAAAGAAGCTCGCCAAGGAAGCCGGCATCTGGAACCTGTTCATGCCACCGCGCAATGACAGCCACCATCATGTCGACGACACGTTCGAGTTCGACGGCCCCGGTCTCACCAACCTAGAATATGCACTTTGCGCCGAGGAAATGGGCCGCATCGGCTGGGCCAGCGAAGTGTTCAATTGCTCGGCGCCCGACACCGGCAACATGGAGGTGTTCCACCGCTACGGCACGCGTGAGCAGAAGGAGGAATGGCTCAACCCGTTGATGAACGGCGAGATCCGCTCGGCCTTCCTGATGACCGAACCCTTCACCGCGTCGTCCGATGCCACGAACATCGAAACCCGGATCGAGCGCGACGGCGACGAATACGTCATCAACGGGCGTAAATGGTGGTCTTCGGGACTCGGCGATCCGCGCTGCAAGGTGGCGATCGTGATGGGCAAGACCGATTTTGAGGCCAAGCGCCACGCGCAGCAATCGATGGTTCTGATGCCGATTGATACGTCCGGCGTGAACGTGATCCGTCACCTGCCGGTGTTCGGCTATGACGATGCGCCGCACGGCCACATGGAAGTCGAGATGAAGGACGTGCGCGTGCCCGTCACTAACATGCTGCTCGGCGAAGGTCGCGGGTTCGAGATCGCCCAAGGCCGCCTCGGCCCGGGCCGTATCCACCACTGCATGCGCACGATCGGCGTTGCAGAAGAAGCGCTCGCCAAGATGTGCCGGCGGCTGCAGGAGCGCGAAGCGTTCGGCAAGCCGATCTACAAGCATTCGGTCTGGGAAGAACGCGTAGCCCGCGCTCGCATCGACATCGATATGACCCGACTGCTTTGCCTCAAGGCCGCCGACATGATGGATAAGGTCGGCAACAAGTCGGCCAAGCAGGAAATTGCGATGATCAAGGTCCAGGCGCCGAACATGGCCCTGAAGATCATCGACGATGCGATTCAGGCGCATGGCGGCGGCGGCGTTTCCGAAGACTACGGCCTCGCCCAAGCTTACGCTCACCAGCGCACTTTGCGTCTCGCCGATGGTCCTGACGAAGTGCATGCCCGCTCGATTGCGCGCATGGAATTCGGCAAGCATGTTCCCAACGAAGGTCCGACAGCCAATGCCTTGCGCGGCGGCGGAGGCGGTGCTGCCAACGATCCGGGCTCGTTCAGCTCGGGCGATATGGGCGTAGCGCGCTAGGACCGCTCGGGGGGAGAGTACAGACATGGCGAAAGCAGCAATCCTGGAGACTCCGGGCGAAGGGCTTGTGATCGGAGATGTCGAATACTCCGATCCGGCACCGCACGAGGTCCTGATCGACACGAAGGCCTGCGGCCTCTGCCATTCGGATCTGCACTTCATAGACGGAGCGTACCCGCATCCACTTCCTGCCGTTCCCGGCCACGAAGCCGCCGGCGTGGTGCGTGCCGTTGGCAGCGAGGTGCGATCGGTCAAGCCGGGTGACCATGTTGTGTCCTGCCTTTCGGCGTTCTGCGGCCAATGCGAATTCTGCGTGACCGGGCGAATGTCGCTGTGCCTCGGCGCGGCGACCCGGCGCGAGAAGGATGACGACCCGCGCATGACCCGCGCCGACGGTTCGCCGGTCAACCAGATGCTCAATCTCTCCTCTTTGAGCGAGCAGATGCTGATCCACGAGAATGCCTGCGTTGCGATCGACAAGGACATGCCGCTCGATCGCGCCGCCGTGATCGGTTGCGCAGTCACGACCGGGGCGGGCACGATCTTCAATGCCTGCAAGGTCACGCCGGGCGAAACTGTCCTGGTGGTCGGATGCGGCGGGGTCGGTCTCGCAGTGGTGAACGCGGCGAAGATCGCCGGCGCGGGCAAGGTCATCGCCGCCGATCCGCTTCCGGAAAAGCGCGCCCTCGCCGAAACGCTCGGTGCGACGCACACAGTCGATGCGCTCGCCGGCGACGCCGCCGCGCAGATACTGGCAATCTCCGAGGGCGGCGTCGATTACGGGATCGAAGCAGTCGGACGGCAAGAAGCGGCGGATCTCGCCGTTGCTTCGCTTCGCCGTGGCGGCACGGCCGTGATCCTCGGGATGATGCCGCTCGACTGCAAGGTGGGTCTTTCGGCCATGGACCTGCTCAGCGGGAAGAAGCTGATGGGCGCAATCATGGGTGGCAATCACTTCCCGGTCGACCTTCCGCGCCTCGTCGATTTCTACATGCGCGGGTTGCTCGATCTCGACACAATCATCGCCGAACGGATTGGGCTAGAGGACGTAAATGCAGGCTTTGACAAGATGCGCGAGGGACATTCGGCACGCAGCGTGGTGGTGTTTGACTGATGGCTGAAACAAATCCTGAAACGGGCATGCCCGACATCGATTTCGACAAGGAGATGGTCGGCACTGTCGAAGTGCCCGACGCCGACAAGCTCGACCTCGAAAGCCTGACCGCATGGTTCGAGGCCAACGTAGACAGCTTCGCCGGGCCGATAAGCTACACCAAGTTCAAGGGCGGCCAATCCAACCCCACCTATAAGATCGAAACGCCGGGCACGAACTACGTGTTGCGCCGCCAGCCATTCGGCAAGCTGCTCCCCAGCGCACACGCGGTCGACCGCGAATACAAGGCCATGACCGGGCTGTATCCGACCGGTTTTCCGGTGCCGCGCACCTATGGCCTGTGCGAGGATCCCGACGTCATCGGATCCAAATTCTTCGTGATGAGCATGGCCGACGGCCGCTCGCTATGGAACGGAGCGCTGCCAGGCATGGAGCCAGACCAGCGGCGCGAAATCTACCATGCGTTGATAGACACCATCGCCGACATGCACCTTAACCAGCCGGACGAAATCGGCCTTGGCGATTACGGCAAGCCGACCGATTACTGTGCGCGCCAGATCGCGCGCTGGTCAAAGCAGTACAAACTTTCGGAAACCGAGCACATGCCGCAAATGGAGCGGCTGATCGAGTGGCTTCCTGAGACGATTCCGCCGCAACACGAAAGCAGCGTCGTGCACGGCGACTACCGGCTCGACAACGTGATCTTCCACAAGACCGAGAACCGCATCATCGCCGTGCTCGACTGGGAGCTTTCTACCCTCGGCGATCCCATTGCCGACTTCAGCTACTTGATGCTCAACTGGCATAATCCTGCCGATGGTCGTGCCGGCCTGCTGGGGCTCAACCTCGAAGAGCTGGGAATCCCGACGCAGGACGAAGCGGTTGAACGCTACGTCGCTCGTACCGGCTATCCGGTCCCACCAATGGACTGGTACTTCGCCTACAACCTGTTCCGGCTCGCGGGCATCATGCAGGGCATCAAGAAGCGCGTGATCGACGGCACTGCCTCCTCCGCGCATGCCAAGGCTATGAGCGACCGGGTGCAACCGTTGGTTGCGCGCGCCTATATGTTCGCGCGCGATGCCGGGATGCCCGAATAATCAGAACGAAGCGTTGAAACCGACCAGTACGCCCATATCGGTGGGGGCATTGGCGAAGTGTCCCGGCTGATGGCGATAGAACACGCTCGCATTGGCGTAGCCGAACGACAGCGGCGATCCCCAAGCGAGTTCGCCCATGATTTCGCGCCCCTCCGGCGACAGGGAAAGGGTCTGACGGCCGAAAACCGGGCTCTCGGTCGCGTAATCGTAGGCAACCGGCAATTCGAATGCGAGCGAGCCGCCACTGATGCGCAGAGGCTGGCTAAGCCGCAATCCGATGCTGTCGCCTCTGACGAAACTGCTGTGCCGGGAAAGATCGAGCGACCACGCCTCACTGAGCAACTGGGAACTGACACCAATCTCCGAACCGCCGCGCGCCCGCGTAATGCCTCCTCGAACAGCGAGCCCAAGACGCCAATTGCGATCGATTCTGTGTGCCGCCTGCGCATCGAGAAACACGGTGTCCGCGCCCCGAAATCCGAGCGCTGGGTTGAAGTGCGCACCGAGCAGGGTGCCCCGCTCAGCCAGCCATGTCGCGGTGAAAACAGCTTCGAGTCCGCCGGATTCACGATCGGCGGCAAGGCTGATACTGGAAGTAGGACGCCGTTCCTGCAGTCCGAATGGAACATCGCGGGCCTGTCGTCTTTCCCCGAGCCATGCCCGACCTCGTTCGGCCGAAAAGGTTAGCCCCCAACGTCCAACGGTTTGTCGGGCTGCGAATGCAATGTCGCTGCTGTCCAGGAAACCAGCATCGCTGCCCGCCATGGGAGCTATCGAAAAGGCCGGACGATCTGCGCCTTGCAGCTGCGCGACCAATCCCCTGGCTCCTTGCGAAATGGCAAAGCCCAGCTGCAGACCGGGCGCCACTTGCGCGGCGACACGAGCCGCCAGGACGCGAGCGCCATCCGCTTCCGAGGGCGTGAGTTGCAGGTTGTTCGTCCAGTTCAGGCCGCCTGCCCTCTGACCTTTGCCAATCGTAACAGCGGCGGCGACCCCGTCGCTTACTGCGGATCGATGGATCCCACCGCGCTCAAGGGCATTGCGCAGCCGTTGCATTTGCGCAGCGTTCCGGACATTGTCGCCAAGCTGGACATTGTATGCGCGGTCGTAGCGATCCAGCACGATTGTGCTCAGTTGCGCGCGACTCAGAGCGTCTCCCATTGCCGCCGAGCCGACAGCGAAATCGTCGGCCAGCGCAAGCACGTTGCCGGTTCCTGCGACCGTCGTCGTGCCTTGGGGAGAGATGGCCGCGGCAATATCGAGAATGCCGGTTCCGAACACCGAGTCATCGCCGCTGGCACCAACGTCCCGCGCCGTATCGAGCAGGATCTCGACAATCTCGGTTGCTGTCAGATTCGGAAATGCCTGCGCTAGGATAGCAACCGCTCCGGCAACTTGCGGGGCGGCAAAACTGGTGCCGGAGAACAGCGTTACGAATTGGTCGCCACCGATCGTCTCGACGAAGACTTCGCCATTGTCATAGACGCAGCAGATCCGTTCTCCCCGAGCGGTGATATAGGATCCGGCAAAATTCCCGGCACGATTGCTGAAACCGGATATCTCGCTATTGGCATCGACCGATCCGACGATGATGACGTTGCCGTTCCCGGCTTGCAGAATGCTCGAAGCGAATGGATCGGGCTGATCGGGATCGATCCCAGGCTCGGATCCATCTCCACCATTGCCTGCAGCAACCACGACGACGATGCCGGCATTGGCAGCCCTACCTATGGCGCTGAGCAAGACCTGCGAGGCAGCTCCTCCACCGAGGCTGAGATTCACCACTGTGGCCCCATTCGCAATCGCCAAATCGACTCCGGCCGCGATATCGGAATCGGCGAACACACAGCCCAGGGTCGCATCCTGAGGCGTGTCGGTGCCGCAGGAACCGGGCTGATCCGCCCTTGCGGCCAGGATTTGCGCGTCGAAGGCGATTCCGAGCACGCCGTCATTGTTTCGAGCGGCCGCGGCGACGAGCGACACGTTTGTCCCGTGATCGTCTTCTGGATCGATCCCGCGATTGCCCGCGACGTCTGCCGAATTGGGATGGACGCGGCCAGCGAATTCGGGACTGTCGCTGTCAATTCCGGTGTCGACAACAGCGATGATCTCTCCATCGCCGGTGAAATTCTCCTGCCAGGCTGCATCGGCACCGTGAAATTCGGGACCGTCCGAACGGCGAAACTCCGGCGTGTCGAAATTCGTTGGCGGCGGAGGAGGTGGTGGCGGAGGAGGTGGCGGTGGTGGTGGGGGCGCAGCGATCGGACCAGGATTGACTCCGCCTCCCCCACCTCCGCAAGCAGTCAAGGCTGCGCAGGCGACGGTAGCGGCGACGACTTTCCAGGAGATCGGTGCGAGGGGATCGACTGCGACGAAAGTCCTCTCTTTCAACGAGGATCCGGGGGTTGTCGGCATGCACTCCATCCTTATCAAACCCCTTGGCGACATTTCATAGGCATATGGTTGGCACGATGACAAGGGATTGCACCAATGTCGCGCTCAAGATTGCTAATGCGCTTGCGAAGCCTTGCCGTGCCATTGTCTCCCCGCTAGCAGCGCGAGCGCACCCACGCGGCAATCCTCTTTGCTCGTATACCGTTTTAGCCCCGCCTCCGGAGTATGTATGACCGACACCCTGATCGAAGAGATCGAAGCCGCTTGGGAGAAAAGAAGCGAGATCACTCCGGGTAGTGGAGTTCGCCATGCAGTAAGCGATGCCCTAGCATTGCTCGACAATGGCAAGGCTCGGGTCGCCGAGCCGGATGGCGACGGTGGCTGGCGTGTCAATCAGTGGCTTAAGAAGGCAGTGCTTTTGTCGTTCCGGCTCAATGACAATCGCGTGATGGAGGGCGCCTCCGCCGGGGAAGCGGCGTTCGACAAGGTGCCGACTAAGTTTGCCGGTTGGGGCGACAATCGCTTCAGCGAAGCGGGCTTTCGGGTTGTACCGGGTGCCGTGGTTCGACGCGGTAGCTTCATCGGCAAGGGTGCGGTGCTGATGCCGAGCTTTGTGAATATCGGTGCCTATGTCGATGAAGGGACAATGATCGATACCTGGGCAACGGTGGGATCGTGCGCGCAGATTGGGAAGAATGTACACATATCCGGTGGAGCAGGGATTGGAGGCGTGCTGGAACCCTTGCAGGCTGAACCGGTGATTATCGGCGATGGTGCATTCATCGGCGCGCGCAGCGAGGTCGCCGAAGGCGTTCGCGTTGGAGAAGGTGCAGTGCTGTCGATGGGCGTGTATCTTGGCGCTTCGACCAAGATCGTCGATCGCGCCAGTGGCGAAGTGCATATGGGCGAAGTGCCTCCCTATGCGGTTGTCGTGCCCGGGACTCTTCCGGGCAAGGCATTGCCTGATGGAACGTCCGGACCATCGCTCTATTGCGCCGTCATTGTGAAGACTGTCGATGCCCAGACGCGTTCAAAGACCGGTATCAACGATCTCCTGCGCGACTGAAGTTGGCGCCGAAGTCGGCGCAAGTTTGCGACAGGGCTCGGAACGTATAGGTTTGCTCTTCGTTAAAGTTCACTAGGGGAAAGTGCGGAGATTGAACTATGGACCAAGACGAAGCCATTCACATCGAAGACGACGACGCACGCGCAGCGGTGACCAACACCGGATTGCGTTGGGTTCTCGGCGTAGGATTGTTCCTCGCGGTTATCGCCATGAGCCTCGTGTGGATCGTGCCCGCGCTCTACGGCTGATCATTCAGCTCCAGCCCTTTCGAAAAGCGTCTCAATTGGGGGCTGATCCGAAACGCTCGCTGCATATCGCTCGGCCTGACGCAGAACCCGCAGCGCATTGCGGCTCGCAATCAATTCAAGCTCGACCTGCGAGTATCCGCGCCTAGCGAGTTCTTCGAACAGGGCAGGATAACCGCTGGAATCCTCGAACCCTACCGGTCCCGTCGGCATCCCGTCGAAATCGGCTCCGATACCGATCGATTCGACACCGGCAATCTCGCGAATGTGATCGATATGGTCCGCCATATGGCTAACCATCGTTTGGGGTTCGGGATTGGCTGCATCCCATTCATCCATTGCCGTCTTCACCACGGTTGGTTGACCCTGAAAAAGCGACTTTAGCTTGGCTTCTTCGGCTTGCCGGGCGGCATACCATTGGCGGCGTTCGTCATTCAGGAAGCCCGGTAACGCCACCACCATCACGATCCCGCCGTTATAGGGCAGCCGCTTGAGCACACTGTCGGGCACATTGCGCGCATGGCCGTTCACTGCACGCGCGCCCGAATGGCTGAAGATCACCGGAGCCTTGGCGACGTCGAGCGCATCCATCATCGCATCTTCGCTAACGTGGCTGAGGTCCACGAGCATTCCGATCCGGTTCATTTCGCGGATTACATCCCTCCCGAATTCGGAAAGTCCGCCGTGTTCGGGATCGTCAGTCGCGCTGTCGGCCCAAGGCGTGTTGCGCGAGTGTGTGATGGTCATATAGCGGGCGCCGAGCGCATACATTTGCCGCAATACCGCCAGGCTCGAACCGATCGAATGACCCCCTTCCATTCCCAGCAGCGAAGCGATGAGGCCATCCGCCATCGCGCGTTCCGTCTGATCGGCTGTCTCGACATATCGCAGACTGTCGGGATAACGATCGATCAGCCGCTTCATCACGTCGATCTGTTCCATCGTCATTTGTACCGCCTCGGGTTCGGTCAAGCTGACCGGCACGTAGACCGACCAATATTGGGCACCGACCTTGCCAGCTGCGAGGCGTGCGAGATCCGAGTGCATGGCGCGACCTTCCGGATGCGTCGACCCGGTGTCAGTCGTGTCGGCAAAATCGAAATCGTTGATTTGGTTGTCGAACCTGGCTCGTAGCTGGATTGGGACGTCATTATGCCCGTCGAACACCGGTGCCGCTTCGAGCGCTGCATTCGCCGTTTCCACCGCGGGATCGGGTGCGATTTCCGGAGCGACATCTTCCGCTATGCTCTGTGCAACGAGCGGGTTGGATAGGCACACGGCGATCGCGGTGATCGATATTGCGAAACGTTGCATGGATTGGTGCACTCCGACTAGGGCTGCGGGAATGAGGCTTGCTTATGGAACCGACCGATAGCGCGCGGGCGCTGATCGAACAAATGGAACTCGCACCGCATCCCGAAGGCGGTTGGTATCGCGAAACATGGCGCGGCGATCCGGGTGACACCGGCCGCGCGAATGGAACGGCGATCCTGTTCCTGCTTACGGCAGATCAACGTTCGCACTGGCACAGGGTCGATGCGACGGAGTTGTGGTTCTGGCAGGGAGGAGATCCGCTCGATTTGCTGGTTTCCGAAAACGACCTCGGACCGGTCCAGAGGACGACACTGGGCAGCAACATCGGTGCTGGTCACATGTGGCAGGGCTCGGTTCCATCCGGCGCGTGGCAGGCAGCTGAGCCGGCGATGACGAGCGCCAGAAGTGCGGGCTACACCTTGGTTTCCTGCGTGGTGGTTCCAGGTTTTGAGTTCAGCGGCTTCACACTGGCGCCGCCCGGATGGCATCCGGGAGCCGATACACCAAGCTGATGTCGGATCCGACCGAAGCTATTGGAAATTGTTACAGCGGCTGGCCTTGGCAAGTCGATTTGCCCGAGCGAATCTGTATGCGCCGTCCCGTAGCCGCACGAAGGATGGCGCAATCGCCGTTGATCTCGTTCATCGGACAATAGACCCGATGACCAAACGGGAGGTAATAGCCCGTCCTGAAAGGGAAAGCCGATCGGCCGACGGCGTGGAATGAATCGCATCCGACGCCGCCGACCGATCGAAGGCTAGTTCGATCAGATCAGCTGAGGTGCTTCGAGACCGCTGCCGTCATCTTGAACATCGAAATCTGATCGTTGCCGATGACTTTGCCAAGGGCAGTATCAGGATTGATCTGACGCTTGTCCTTGCTGTCCTGAAGACCGTGCTTCTTGATGTGGTCCCAGACCTTCGAGGTTACCTGTGCGCGAGTCATCGGTCCTTTGCCGATCACCGCTTCAAGTTCGCTTGAAAGCTGCACCGGTTTTTGCAGTGCGTTGGTTTTGCCAGCCATGATATTCTCCCTTGTAGTTATGGCAGGTTATTCGAAATCTTCATCGTCCCACCCCTCTTCGTCATCGGCAGTGCCGGTGAAAGGAGCGGTCAGGATGGCGCATCCCATGACGTTCCCGGCAAGCGATTGGATCAGATCCGCGCGGCTCGCGCCTGGCATCAGGGTCAGTGGAAGGTCGGTTGCGAATATCTGAAAGACGTAGTGCCGGGTTTCGCCTTCGGGCGGGTCGGGAAGCAACCATTCGGAATTGCCGTGAGCATTCTTGCCAGTGCGAGGAGGAACCTCTCCCTCAAGCAGTTTCCCGCGCTGCCCGGCAAGGCCCCAAACCAGCCAATGGCATTGCGGCTCGTCGCCACTCGAGGTCGCATCTTCGACCACCACGATCAGTTCTTGTGCGCCTGGTGGGGGGGCAGTCCATTCAAGCGGTGGCGCGACCGCATCCTCTTCCTTGGCAGTGAAGCAAGGATCCAGTTCCTCACCGGAATCGAATGCAGGACTGCTAAGCGAGAATCCTCCGCGACCCAACGACCGGGCATCGCCCAGACTCGCAATCGCGAGGCCGGGATGACGCGCGCCAGCGGGAAGCTGCGAAGTCAGCCAGCTGGGCAAATCAGACATGATTCTGTCGCTTCATGGTGGGCCAACGCTAGTCCCTTCGCCGACGAGAAACGAGAGAGTGCCAGCAAAATTGCCCCGGTTTCTGAGGAAAACCCACCGAAAATCGTGTTAAATCAGCCGCGGCTCAACGGATTCCTTGCGAAATTCGCCGTGGAATCTTGCCCCGGGGTGCTTCAACATGCATGTTTCGCTCTCAGGCTGTCGCACTGATCCAGTAGAAGTCCCGGAGTCGCACCCCCATGAAAATCGGTCGCACCACGCTTTCCGCCACCCTTGCATTTGCGCTCGTCGCGTGTGGCGGAGGGAACCCTGCTCCGCCTCCAACCCAAGGGGGTCCCACGCCTACCCCGCCTCCGACGACAACGGGTTGCTCAATCCAGGATCAAATTGCGTTTGCTGATGCCGTATTGGACGAATGGTACCTGTTCCCCGATTTTCTGGACAACTCCGTCAATCCGGCGAACTTCAATGAGGTCCAATCGTTTCTCGACGCGCGCGTGGCGCCAGCTCGCGCCCAGAATTTCGATCAGGGCTTTACTTTCGCCACATCGATCCAGGCCGAAAACGACCTGATCAATTCCGGATCGAGCGCCGGGTTCGGCATCCGGCTCGCCTACGACACGGTCAATGATCGCGTCTTCCTGCTCGAAGCGTTTGAGAACGCCAACGGCTTCGCCGCCGGAATGGACCGCGGGACGGAATTGCTCGCCATTGGGACCAGCAGCGCAAGTCTTCAAACCGTGAGCTCCCTGATGGCTGCAGGCGGCCCTCAGGCGGTCATCAATGCGCTTGGGCCGTCCGATCCAGGCGTGTCTCGCGTCCTCCGGTTCGCGCAGCTTGGCGGGAACGTGATCGAAACGACTGTGACGAAAACGGACTTCGCGCTCGACCCGATTTCCGATCGCTATGGAACTTTGATCCTGGACGATGGCGGCAAGAAAGTCGGCTATCTCAATCTGCGCACATTTATCGTCTCTGACGCTGCAAATCAGCTGCGCGAAGCGTTCGCGGAATTCGGACGCGAAGGCGTAACCGAGCTGATCTTCGATCTTCGATACAATGGCGGCGGCCTGGTGAGCGTGGCCGACACGATGGGTGACCTGATGGGGCTAGGCCGCGTGGGACAGGTGTGGAGCGAGACGGTGCTCCGACCCTCAAAGTCGTCCGAAAATTCGACTGAGCTGTTCGAAAACGAAGTGAACGCCATCCAGCCGACCAAGATCGCGGTTATCGGGACCCGAAGCACGGCATCAGCGAGCGAACTCGTTACGAATGCGATGATCCCTTATGTCGGCAATGGTATGGCTCTGATTGGCGCGAACACGTCCGGTAAGCCCGTCGGTCAGTTCGGCTTCGACCTTGCCGATTGCGATCTGCGGGTTCGAGCTGTCACGTTCCAGACACTGAATGCCGATGGTAATGGCGACTACTTCAACGGCCTTGCCAGTGTGATGCCCAACACGTGCCGTGCGGACGACGATATCTTCACGCCATTCGGCGACCCTAACGAGGCATCGATTGCGACAGCGCTCGATTTCCTTGCTGGACGCGCCTGCACGGCCCCGATCAGCGGTGGAGCTGGCCGGACTGCTCAAAGTGTTGGCGGACGAGAAGTGTTGCAACCAGCGCGCCCGAATGCAGCACAGTACGAGATCCCCGGATTGTATTAGGATCGACCGCAGAGGCTAGTCGACACTCGACCGCAATCGGGCCCGGCCTCAGTTGGTCGATGCGATCACCGCCGACGATATGACGCGGTCCGCGGCGGCGGGTTTGGCCACGAGCTGGGCACGCAGTTCGCGGATCTTTTCATCGTGCCGATCAAGATCTCCCGAATGAAGGATAAAGGGGATCCGAAGCCTTTCGAGCTCCTGTGCGACAGGAAAGCATGTCCGCCCCTTGCCAAGCGACACATCAAGCACCGCGACATCGATATCCTGGCTGCAGGTGGCGAGAAGATCGAGTGCTGCTTCGCAGGTAGTCGTCGAAAGCACCGCGCAGCCCCGATCCTCCGCCGCGAACTCGAGGTCCATCAGGATTAGCGGTTCGTCCTCAAGCAACAGAATTGTGCACGGCTTGGTCATTAAGACGTTCGCATGGGAAGCGATATTGTGACCGCAAGTCCGGAAGCGTTCCACTGGCGCTCGATCGACCCTCCCCCGCTCTTCAGAAGGCGATCGACGATGGCTGTTCCGGTGCCCGCTTCGATTCCCGGTTCGTCAACCTTGGGTCCCCCTTCTTCGATCCATGATATTTCCAACGACTTTCCCTCGTCGACGACTCGCCATCCGACAGCGACCTTCCCGTTATCGATCGACCACGCGCCATGCTTGGTTGCGTTTGCAGCCAGCTCGTGAAGGATAAGCCCGACGATCGAGATTGCCGTGAACGGCATGCGCGCATTATCGCTCTCTAGCTGAAGGCGTTCCCCATCGCGATCATAGGGGAGAAGCACCGCCGAAATAGCCTCGCCGATATCGATGCTCCCGCTGGAAGCATCGTCCAGCGTAGTCTCGTAGGCGCGACCCAATGCCTGGATGCGTGAGTTGATCTCCGCCGCTTCGCTTTGAATGCCGCGTACGCGACCCGTCACGTTCACGATGCCGGAGATTACCGCGAACATGTTTTTCATGCGGTGGGAGAGTTCGCGCGCCATTTCGCGCGCGTGCTGCTCTTCGGCGCGAGCGGCGCGAACATCGGAAACGTCCCATTGACTGCCGAAAAAGTACACCAGATCGCCCTCGTCATTGTAGATCGGGCCGAGGTGGAGCGCATTCCAGAATGTGGTGCCGTTCTTGCGGTAGTTGAGTAGTTCAACCACCACTACGTCTTCGTTTGCAATCGCTTCTCGAATGCGGGCTACCGGCTCTGCGTCGGTCTTCGGGCCTTGCAGAAAGCGGCAGTTGCGCCCGAGTATCTCTTCTTCCGAGTAGCCTGTCAGCCTCCGGAATGCCCGGTTGGCAAAGACAATAGGGATGTCGTCCAGGTGCGGATCGCACAGGCAGATTGCCATGCGCGTTTGCGCCATGGCCTGTTCAAACAGCACGCCCGAAGCACCCGAGAATTGGTCACTTGTGTGACCCGCTCGAAACCGGTCGGGTGCGTCATCAAAGCGCAGGGAGGCTTGGTCGGACCTGCTGCGG